>JBJMMA010000125.1:0-8835 GCA_045805065.1 Bdellovibrionia bacterium
ATGTGAAGGCGATTTGCGACAAAGGTGTGGATCACAGCAATGACAAATAGGGAAGTCGCAATCATGGATAGAGTATCGGGCCGAAACATTTTGGAAGGGAATATGTCACAACATAAGCCGCTTGTAAGAAAAAGTTTTCAACCTGAAGCGGACATCCCTTAGACTTGTTGTGCAGGCCGGAGTTTTCCGGGCAAAAAAATTACTTTGCAGAAAATCACATGAAATACCCAAAACGCCTTCGCTCTTCCCTCGTTTTTGCCGCACTGTTTGCTTTCATCGTTGGAGCGGCGCATTTTGCGCACGCATTCTCGTCGAATAAACCCAAGGTTACGGCGACCTTGCCTCAGTTCACGGATCGCAAACCAGATTCAAAAACGGAGCAATGGCTTTCCACGATCAATCGTGAAGGCATGATGGGAATAGACTCGGAGACGGAGGAGCGACAAGCCTGGCTACGTGGCCGTGCGCGCGAGTTTTCGGATTTCATTCGCAAGCCAGCAAGTCGCCGTGCTGAGAACGATGCCTCGAAGTGTGAGGCGAAAGATCCTTTCTGCACATGGATGAGTGATCCGGAGGCGGCGGAGCAACTCACAGGACATCGCAGTCGCAAGAGCTCAAACAAGGGGAATCGCGGCAATTGGAAGCTCACCGGCAAATGGTTTGAAACAGCGGATCTTGAAAAGCTTAAACCTCTTTCCGAGCGTCAGTTGAATTTCGCTGTTCGTCGTTTCAAGAGCTTTGATCCTCTGGAGAAAGTCTCGAACGTTCTTCTCGAGAAGAAGAGTTGTGATCTGGCTCCCATTTCTTTTCTAGTCGCAAGCAAGGCCGAAGAATATTTCCCGGAAGAGAAATATCGTGAAAAGGCCACGAAGCTTTATGAGATTGCGGCAAATTGCGGAGACTCCGAGGTCAAGGCGCGCGCGCAATATCGCTATAGCCTGCTTCAAATCTGGGCAGGTCACTGCGAGGCTGCCATGCCGCACCTGAACTCGCTCTCTCAGCCAGGCCAGGGCCATGAGTTCCGTCCGCGTGCCATGTTCTGGACGGTGAATTGCGGTCTTCAGGCCGGTACTTCCGAAGGCAAGGCCATGGCTGAGAAGACCCAGGAAACGCTCTTCGCAAATTATCCTTTCAGCCTGCACAGTCTTCTTCTTCAGAAAGACCAACCTGCGCGCGTGAAGTCATTCCTTGCCGTACCTGACACGGTGGCGCGCTTCCGTTCGCAAGACAAGCCAGAGCTCAACTCGCCAGTGCTTGCTGCTGAAGCATTGATTGCAGCAGGCGATATTGGATGGGCAAAGAAGATTCTTGCTTCGATCAATCTTCAGGCGGATGCCGCCGAACCTGAGTTCCAGGTTTACCTGGCCTGGCTCTATAGTCGCGTCAATGATCCAATCAGCAAGTTCCGCACTTTGACTGTAGCGTTCCGTGATCATCCATCGACGATTTCTCGGGCTTCTTTGGCCCTTTATTACCCAAAGAACAACGAGCTCAGCCTGGATGTGATCCGAGCTGCCGGCGTCAATGAGCTAGTCGTCATGTCGCTGATCCGTCAGGAGAGCGCGTTCAATGAAAGGGCGCGCAGCCCTGCCGGAGCGCTTGGCCTGATGCAAGTCATGCCTGGCACGGCGCGCCTGGTTGAGCGCACCCGTCATCGCCCAAATCTCTATGATCCAAACAATAACGTTCGCATCGGCTCGAAGTATTTTTCGACGCTATTGAAACGCTATGACGGCGATACGGAGCTTGCGCTTGCAGCATATAACGCCGGTCCAGAACGCGTGGAAGCTTGGGTGAAGCGCTATAATGTCACGCGCCGCACTTTGTTTCTCGATCTGATTCCATTCAAGGAAACAAGAGATTACGTGGCATCCATTGCTCGTAATTACTTCTGGTATTCGGTTCTCTACAATGATCAGAATCCGGTTCAGAGCGAAGTGGCTGATAAGTCAGCCCCACAATCTGTGAAGGAAGCTGAGTTGACGACCTTTGAGCTCAGTCGTGGGATTGTCAGCGTGTTCAAGACCTTCGGCACATGATTCGCATGACACGCTGTTGTCATGCGAGATGGCAGAGTGTCGATTGCAGCCGATCTGAAAAGGATGAGAAAAAGCTTTTCTCATCTGGCCACACGCGTGAAAAAAAGATCGGACCCCGACGATCTTCATGATCTTCGCGTTCTCACGCGAAGGATGAGGGCAGTGGTCTGGCTGTCTCGTCATGCGACATCAGGGCCACGCCTCAAAAAACTGCGCGGCGTTTTAAGCGAGCTGGGTCATGCTTTGGGAGAGCGTCGCACGCAGGATGTCCTGGAGAGAGATGCGGCACATTACGGGCTTGAGATCAAAGCACGCCCTCGGTCCAAGGCCATCAAAGTCTTGAAGAGTAAGAATCTCGAGACGGTCGAGCAGATGATGGTGGATGCGGAGAGTGAGCTGCAACGGCTTCAGACAAAGGGTCTTCGTCCAGCCGTCGCTGAACTGATTGTTCGACTCGAGCTACTTCAGCGCAGCCTCCCCAAAAGCGATCAGGAATGGCACAGGCTTCGAATCGAGGTCAAAAAAATCCGGTACGCTTCAGAACTGCTTGGCTTGGATACTTCCGAGATTAAAAAGCTTCAAGACCTCCTGGGGAAGGGGCATGACCTGGGTGTTTTGATGGATGAGTCAGGACATCAGCCGCGAATTGCAGCGGATATCCGGAAGTGCTGGACTCGCGCAAAGAAACTCGTGCCACTGGCCCTGGGTCGAACGCGAACTCGCTTGTTGAATTGGCGGGACACTGAATCGGCTCATTGAAATTCAAGTCGTCAAGCATTTGGCGACCGTTAAAGATTTCGACTTCCAACGAAATGACCAATAAAATGAAAGCATGAAGCGCAAGTCGATTGCATTGTCCCAGGAGAATATTCTCTTTTCATGGAAGCGCGTGTGGCTTGGTCTTCTCTTTCTGATCGCCGCAGTTTATGCGCCCAGCTTGAGCGTGCCTTTTCACTTTGATGATGAGCATACGATTCATATGAACGAATCGCTTCATCACTTGTCAGGGATACCTAAGATCTGGACGGATCTGACGACTTCATCTTACTTGCCTGACAACCGAAACTATCGCCCACTCAAGAACACGATCGACACCTTCTGCTGGACGATTGGAAATGGCGCGACTTGGCCATTTCATCTTTGGAAGATTTTCATGCACTCTGTGGTGTGCCTCTGTCTTTTCCTGATTTGGAGAAGGCTTTGGAGAGTTCCCGGATGGTATCCACTTACTGAGAACGTCCCTGGCTTTTTGAAGAGCGAGCGGATCGCTCTGGTTCTTGCTGTCATCTTCGCGGTTCATCCTGTGATGACGGAGGTAGTGACTTATATCTCTGCAAGCTCATCTCTTCAGTGCGCGATGTTCTATCTTCTGGGTTATCTCAGCTATCTTGCCTGGCGCGATCAAGGGAGCTCAAAGTTTCTTGCGGCCGCGCTTCTTTCGTATGCCGCATCCTGCATGTCCAAGGAAGAAGGAATCACGCTTCCTGCGGTGATCGTTCTTACTGAAGTCTTCATCGCTGAGGGCGATTGGATCCAAAAGGCAAAGTGCGCCATCCGCAGAAGCTGGCCTTTCTGGCTGGCTTTTGTGGGACTTGCTGCTTTCATGGCTCACATGGTTCCGGAGACCAATGCAAGGTCTCGTGGAAATGTGCCTCCGATTGAGTATTTCATGACTCAGTGGAGAGCGTGGATTTGGTATATGCGTCTTTGGTTCTGGCCATGGGATTTGAACGCTGACAATGTCGAGTTTGGCTTCTCTTCCTCGATCGCGGATCCACGAGTCATTCAAGCTTTGATTGGAAACGTTTTGCTCTTGGTTGCTGCCTTTCTTTATCGAAAGAAGTTTCCAGCACTCTTGTTCGGATTGCTCTGGTATTACATCACGATCTCTCCGGCTTCGAGCATTCTGCCGCTCGCTGAGCCTGTGAATGAGCGCCGAATGTATCTCTCTTACATCGGGTTTACGGGGGGGGCTCTCGTACTGATGCTTTGGCTTTTTTACGATGCTTTATCGCCAAAGGTCTCGGCCCGTCAGTCATTCGCGGTATTAAGCCTGATCGTGGTCGGTTCGATGGTTGGGACCTTGAACCGAATCAATGTCTGGCAAACGCCGGAAAATCTCTGGGTGGATACAGTTGCCAAGAACCCAAGCTCCGGCCGCGCGCAGAACAACCTTGCCCTGATTTACATGCAACGAGCCCAGTATCCTCAGGCGCTTGAGCATCTCAACCGCTGCGAACAGGCCTGGCCAAACTACATGTACTGCGCGCTCAATAAGGGAATCATCGGCATCGCGACTAAAGATACGGATCTTGCGGAGAAAAGCCTTCTACGTGCTTTGACTTTGGATCCCGAAAGCCCGTGGGTGAATTTTCAACTGGGTCTGTTCTTTCATGAATTCAAAAAAGACATCGACAGGTCGATCGTGTTTTTCTCCAAATCAGACGCGCTCACTGGAAATCGATATCTTGAAGCCAAGGAGTGGCTCTCGCGCATTTATCTCGAAAAAGGTGACAAAGGGAAGGCAAGGTCCCTGGCTTCTGAAATTCTTCAGATTCAGCCCAGCCGTCCTTCCGCGCTCCATTTGCTGAGTCAGGCGTCGAACTAGTGAAGCTGCTGAATCCCTATCTGGATCTTTTTAGAATCCTGGAAAGCGAATCAGAAGCGCTTCAACTTTCGGCGCGAAAGAAACTCATCTGGGCCTACTCCTGGGCGATTCCGAACGATGAGGCGATTGCCGCATTGAAAGAGTTCTCGCCATTGCTTGAGCTGGGCGCAGGGACAGGATATTGGGCGTGGCTGCTTCGCCAGTCAGGGGCTGATATTTTAGCCTGTGACCGAAACTCGGTGGCTCCTCCTCACTGGACAGCCGTCGAGCCAGGGGATGAGAAGGTCGTCTCAAGACATTCTCATCGGTCGTTGTTTCTTTGCTGGCCTTCGTATCAGGAGCCTTTGGCTTTTGAGGCGCTTCAGGCTTATTCAGGACAGAGGGTTGCTTACGTTGGAGAATTGAACGGGCGTACCGCAGATGATGCCTTTCATCGACTGCTTTCCGAGGAGTATAAGCTTCAGCGCGAAGTGATCATACCTGTTTGGCCAGGTTATCGGGATCGGCTCTATTTCTTCCAAAAGAAGTCTTAGGCTGGCCGGTGCTGTATCATGATTCCCTCGTGATTTGAAATTTCGAGTGGTAAATTATGAAGGATGAAGGAGCCAAGCCTTTCCACCGGAACCATGAGTGGCAAAACAGCTGCTTATACTGCCTTACTAGGGCTGGGCGTGCTCTTTGATGTTTTTCCTTTCAGCTGGGTAAGTCAGGGCATCCGTCGGGCCCATCTCTCTTTTACCCTGCCATGGCTTGAGAAAAGACTGAAAGAAATGACAGGCCAGGATTTTCAGCTGTTTTTGCGCCGAGGTGCTGCCTCTCGAAGCAAGCCTGTTTATAATCCTTTCTTCTCTGATCTGGATATCGGGATTGTCGTTCAGGATCTGACTCAAGCGGATCGAATTGCGGCAAGTTATCACCAGATTCGAAGAAAGCTTATTTTCCTGGGCGAGCTTGAGATTTATTCGGTTTCTGAATTCAAGAAGCTGACTCAGCTGAGTGAAACCTACGGTGAGCTCTATGATCTGATGCGCGATGGCCGGAAGGCGTTCTGGCTAAGAGGTGAAGCCCGTCAGGCTAAACGCGCACGTCGATCCTTTTATCATCGCTACAAAACTCTTCGAGCGATGCGCCAGGTACTTGCTAAAAGCGGGCTTGCTCGACCTCATCATAGATATCAGCCCCAAATCAAAGCGCTCTGGGAAGCAGTTCGGTGCGAGTTCCAGGTCCTGTTTCCAGCCCTATCTGAGACGGTTCAGTTCAGCTGTCCTTATTTAAGTCGAAACTTCCGACTGAGCGCGGACACTCCCGATCTGAACGATGTCCTGCTTCTTCTTGCATGCACTCCGGTTTCTGAGCGTGGAAATCCCAAGATCGATTCACTCATTCAGCGCGTGAGGCGCTCGCATCCTGGCATTGAGGCTGTCTTTGTGGCGCTCAACGAGATGGAATACATCTTCATGAGTGCCTTTAAGCGAGGTGTCGCAAAGAGCGAAGGCTGGCATCAATCCTGGTTGGATGCGCTTCAGCGTGGTCAGCAACCTGTGGCTGCTGAGCCATTTTGTCAGGACACTGTTTCCCGGGTCAGGGTCACAAGCGAGGGGAATGTCTTTTTCTGCTCCTACCAGCGGACGTTTCCGATCGGAAATTTGTTAAAGGATTCTTTTGAATCCGTTTGGAACTCAAGTCTCGCAAAGGAAATCCGCTTTGCCACGCAAACAGGGCTCATGCATAAGACTTGTCAGAAAAGCGCATGTCCTCATGCCTATCGAGAGCGTACTCGGACCGCCGATGGATACAGCGCGCCTGAATGGCCTGTCTATCTGGATATTGATCCGCCGAACACTCATTGCAATATTGGCGGAAGCAGACCGGATGAGAAAAACCCTGCATGCCTGATGTGCGAGAGATCGCTGCTGGATTATCGATTTGAAGAGGATCGTTCCGCTGATGTCCTTCCAAAACTCGGAATGCTGATGCCTCATATCCGGCATCTGCATATTCAGGGCGTGGCAGAGGTGTTTTGGAGAGAACTGATTTTTGATTACCTCGAACGGATCGGTTTTCAGCAGCACAAAAGCGCGATTACCGTGAGTACCTACTCCAACGGGATTTCATTTGATCGGCAGATGCAAGCGAAGTGGCTTGAAGCAGTTCAGAACTCTGTCATCACGTTCTCCATCGATGCAGCAACTCCTGAAACCTATCAGAGAATTCGGCGCCAGCCAGAGTTTCACCGCGTTCAGGAGAACATCAGAAACTATTCCACGCTCACTCAGGCATTTGCGGGCAGCCACACGTTCCGGATTGCCCATAACATCAACACGCTCAACGTGGGTGAGGTATGCCAGATGGTGGAGTTTGCAGCCAGCGTTGGGGCGCAGGAAATCGCTTTCGACGTCACGGGCGGTCACCCTCAGGAGATCCTTCTGAGCCCTGAAAACGAGCACCTCTTTCGCCGAGCCGAAGAAGAGATCCGTGAAACCGCCCACAGGCTTTCGCAAAAAGTCTTCTGGGTGAGGCCTTTCCGCTGGGTCGGAGCTTAGTTCTCAATCCCAAGGACGTAAACGGATTGCAATCCGTCCGGGGACGAGAGCGCCAGCTTGGAATTCTTTGGCTTCCGAATCTTGATTCGACTGAGGCCCTTTTTAATATCAAGCTCGACGGATCCATTGATGCAGATCGATCCTTCGCGCGGCGAGAGGATCATGATCGACAGGTCTTGCGCGGGGCCTGATGCGCTGGCTGGGCGGAGTCGCTTGTCCAGCTGGATCTGCACAAAGCCTTGAAGATCGACCATCGGGTTTGAAAACACTCGTGTGAGGCGTCCGAAATCAACCTTACGAGCATTCTTAAGATAAAGGTGCAAGTCCTTACGATCCGGATTAATGAGCGGACGAGGCTTAACCGAGGATGGCGTGGGATCGCCAGCCAAGTGATCCAAGCGATGAGCCCAAGACCGGAAAAGGCTCACCAGGTTCGTTACCTCGTGCGTGAATCCACAGTTTTTGACGAGCTCATCAAGCATTTTTCGATAGAGCGATTCAACATCTGCACTTCGGCTCGAGTTAGTCGGATGGAGTCGATAATAGATAAATGGATCAGGAGAGAGCAAGTATCTGGCTTTGCCCAGAATGGCGCGCAAAAGAAACTCGTGATCTTCTCCCCACCGGAGCGACTCGCTATAGCCGCCGATGGCCTGATAAAATTCTCGGCGAACGATTAAATTGGCGTCACCCACGAGATTCTGGAGAATGTTCATGGTCAAAGCGTCGCCAACCGGGCACCAATGCTTGGTCTTGCGGGGAAGGGCATGCGCTGATTCTTCATCATCGCCGGCGTCTTCAAACTTAATGAGTGGGGAAACAACAATGTCTGTTTCGCCATTGAGTACCGGGCGAATCCGATCGAATGCCCGTGCATCCAGCATGTTATCGTCATCAATAAACAACAGGTAATCGGAGCTCGCGTTCTGAGCCAAGACGTTACGAGCGTGCCCTGGGCCTTTTTGTTTTTGCCCAAAGATCACTCGAATCGCTTTGTTCTGCTTGGAGAGTGAGCGCAAAAAGCGCAACGAGTCAGCGTCTTTCGAGGCATCATCGTAAATCAGAATCTCCTGGACGGATGACTTGACAGAAGCGATCGATTCCAAGAGCGCTTGAAGGTAGGCTTTGCGGTTTCTATGCGGAATGCAGACACTCACTGAGTGAGGTCGCAAAGGAGTTGCCGCAGGTTTATCCTCGGGCTTATTCCGGAAATTTGCCACTGCCTTTCCAAAGACGGTCTCCCAGGCTTGAAGGATGTTCTGAGTGGCCCGAGGGTTGGATTGAAAGCGTGGCGTCTTTTGCAAAGACTGCATAAGTTTACGAGCCAGGCTTTTTTGGTCACCAGCCTTGAAGCAGACTTCTTTTGAGCCTTTGCCATAAGCAGCAAGCACTTCCTGGAAGGGCTCGATATCAGAGCAGATGAAAGGGATCTGGTTCACGATGCACTCAATCAACGTGTAACCCATCGTTTCCGCCAAAGAAGGAATGACAACAAGAGCGCCTTGTTCTTTGAGATACTCAATGGCTTGAAGGTGGTTCTTTCCCGTAATGATCTTCAACGGGAAGTGGTTTTTTAAAATCCAAGCTTCAAGATACTGACGAGCGGGTTGTGAGTTGATCCAGCCTTCATTGCCCATCAATGAGA
>JBJMMA010000126.1:0-17500 GCA_045805065.1 Bdellovibrionia bacterium
CCATTGAAGGCTCAAGAAGACTGCGAGCGAAATCACCGCAACCGTCATTCCTCCGAGCGTTCCCCAGAGGCGAACCGAGCCTTCGCGCTTGAAAACTGTCATCGCCATGAAAAACAATGCGGCTGGAACAATGAATGCTCCGAGACCGAACCATTGAAGAAAAGCTGCGGCGATATAGGACCCTACTTTTCCGCAGGAATTAGTCGCAGGGCCGACAGCATTGCTGAATGCGGATGGATCAGCCGGATTGTAAGTAAAGAAAGCAACCAGAGTGAAAATACTTGCCGCAAAGAGCAAGATGCTCACCACTTCAATTCGGAGATTCTTACCCCCCGAAAGCGCTCCCTGAGATGATCCACTGGATGACTTTGACGCGCGCGTTGCGCTGCGTGTATTCCGAAGGGTAGTTTCCATATCAATATGTTACATGTGTAAATATGGGTCCGAAAAGTCACAAAAAGATCTTGGCTTACGATTTAGGCGGCACAAAAGTCCTAGTGGGCGTGGTCACTCACCAAGGCAAGGTTTTGGAAGACCTGAGAGTCCCCATCGCCGCCGAAAAAGGAAGGACCGCGGTGGTGAAACAGCTTGCTGACCTGGGCAAGGCCTTTTTGGAGAAGCATCCTGACATCAAAAAAATCGGAATCTCTTCCGCAGGGCCACTGGACCCGAAAACTGGCACCCTACTCGACCCAACCAACATGGGAAAGCTCGGGCAATTTCCTCTAGCCAAGCTTTTGAGCGCAAAGCTGAAGCTTCCTGTCGCCATTGAAAACGATGCGGCAGCGGCGATCCTGGCTGAACACTGGAAAGGCAAAGCGAAAGGCGTCAAAAACGCCATGATTTTGACTCTTGGGACAGGCGTTGGAACAGGCATCATCGCCAATGGTGAACTGGTTCGCGCCGGTAGGCATCTGCATACCGAGGCAAGCCACATCATCATTCGCCAGGGCGACAAAAGCGCTCCTTGTGGCTGTGGCAATCTGGGTTGCACGGAAGCTTTTCTCTCAGGACGAAGCTTTGCCCGGCGCAATCGCATCCGCTTTGCGCGACCTGAGATGACGGCGCAAGATATTGCGGAGCTCGCTCGTCAGGGTGATCCGCGCGCGCTTGCCGCCTTTGAAGAATACGCTGAGCTGATGGCGATCGCTGTACACAACTATTGTGTCATTTACTGCCCTGAGTTGTTCGTGTTTACAGGGAGCTTTGCCGAGACTGCGGATCTCTTTCTTCCCCAAGTGAGAGAGCACCTGAAAAAGCTTCTGAAGCGTCGCCGGAAAGGCATCGATCTCTATCCAAAGCTTGTCGTCTCTTCTCTTGAGAACCGAGCTGGGCTCCTCGGTGGAGCGTACGTTGCTCTGAACTACTGATAGCAGGTTATGAAAGGCCTCGCCGGCCAGCCGGGGGCTGCAGGACTCAAAACTCATTCAAGAATGAATTCTCAAGAACGAAATTTGAATCCCTCAGCCCTGTCATGACACAAAGCGAACCTTGTTTCTCGCAAGACCTACAGCGATGCCAAAGCATTATGGTGATCGAAGACGATGAAAGTATTCGTCAAACCATTGCGCTTGCACTTGAGATCAAGGGGTATCAGGTCATTTCTGTTTCCGACGGGCAGGAGGCCATTCATATCCTGTCGAAAAGCGAACGACCCTGCTTGATACTTCTCGATTTAATGATGCCTGTGCTTGATGGATGGGCATTTCTGGATGAATTGAAAAAGATGCCACGGGAAATCGCAGAGATTCCCATCATCGTTGTGAGCGCGTTTAACGATAGAAGCGGAAAGCTTGATCAAGACGGTGAATTCATTCCCAAACCGATCGATCTTGAGCAGCTTTTTTACGTAGCGCAAAAGTATTGCAGTGAACGCCGAGCGGCTTAGAAGAAAGGATACGTGAACTCCGCCCCCCGGCAAGAATCTTCGAGCCCCCCGCTCTCAGACCCCAAAAGTCCACGTATCACTTTGTGCGAGGTTACTAACGTCGCGGACCAAATAAGTCAACCCGACGCCCCAAAGTAAAATCAACTGAGCGAATTAAAATTCGAACTGGGCTCCAAGCACAACCAGTTCATGACTCACTTCGCCACGAACATTGAAATCAGCAAAAATCTTCCACAGCGCTCCCGCGCCAAACCGTGGATAAAACTCAAACTTATCGCCTAACTTCTGCCCCGTAACTGAGCCGCCAAAGCCACCCAATGCATAGAAAGTCCAATCTTCATTGCGAACAAAGTCCCAGCGAAGATGTCCACTAAACTGGAAAGCAGCGGAACCTTTGGCGAACACAGGACCGAGCTCGGTTTCGATCCAAACGCTATTGTTAATGTCCGGAACAAAACCCTGGTCGAGGATCTTTCTCGCAGCAGCTCCCATAATCGCAAATCCAGGCGTTGCGTTCACGATTCCAAGACCCGTCAAGGCAGAGAAGGCCCACTCTGAAGCTTCAGGCTTCCCTTTCCAATCTTCTGAGGAAGAGACCGCAGTCCCTCCTGCAGGAGCAGACTGAATCACTTGCGGCGACGAGGACGCCGTCTTGTTGGCGGCTTGCGCGCCGACAGAAGAAAATACGAGAGCCAACATCATTAAAAAATGGAAAAAATGGAACAAATGAAGGGAATGGAGCGAGAGGAGTTGTTTTTTCATGCCTTGGTTCCTTTTAATCTCGGGCCGGCTCGCGCCCGCCCTGGTCATGATCAAATTTAACCGATCTGCTCAAAACGATCGAGTAAGTTTTTAATCATAGCTCCGGTTGCGCCCCAGATTCTCCGACCATCAACTGTGTAGACGTGAGTTGGAAACTGAATGTCGCCGCGACGAATCATTTCTTTCTGATAAGTCGATGCGTGAGTGAGGACGGACCAGGGAACCCAGATCGCCTCAGCGACTTCATCTGGAGCGGGAATTAAGACAACCTCTTCTAAAGGAGCTTCCAGGATCCCCACAAAAGGCGTGACCTTGTAGTTGGTCACAGTAATGAGCTCGGGAAGCGCGCCTACGACTCGAACCAGATGACGCGAGAGCCCAACTTCTTCTTCGGTTTCGCGCAACGCGGTTAAAGCCAGATTGTCTTGAGCAAGCTCTTCGGGCTCGGCTCGCCCTCCCGGAAAGGCCATTTGTCCTTGATGACTTTGAAGGGTATCGGTTCGACGAGTCACCAGAAGAGAAAGCCCTGTTGGATTTCCTTCTTCGGCCTGCGCCCGCCTTGCAAAAACGGCAAGGACCGCTGCCGTATTTTCAGGCTCTCTCAACAGACGCTCCGAATACGGGAGATCCAGGCTCAAGGCCTGCTTGAGTCGAGCTTCAAACTCCGATGGAAATTCAAACGAAGACATTGCCCTCTCACTTCCCTCGAAGATCAATTCCATACTTCTGGGCTTTTCGGTAAAGAGTTGCGCGATCGATCCCCAGAATTTCTGACGCCTTGGACTTGTTGTAATGAACATCCTGGAGAACTTTCAGGATATGCGCGCGCTCCATTTCTTCCAATGAGCTGATCGCTCCTTTGGCCTCGCCCTGCTCAGGAGCCGCAGACTGTTGGGTTACAGGAGCCGCCTCGGATGGCGCAACGTCGGCAGATGCCGTGTCCGCGCGAGTCAGCTCAGGCGGCAGATCCTCGATAAAGAGAATCGTGGAATTAGTCAGTGCCACGGCACGCTCAATCGCATGCTCAAGCTCTCTGACATTGCCCGGCCAGGAGTAGCCTTTCAAAATGGCCATCGCATCTTCAGAAACGTGAGAGACGGCCTTTTTATTTTTGGCGGCGTAATAAGCCAGAAAGTAATCAATCAGATCGGGCAGATCTTCCAAGCGTTCGCGAAGTGGCGGAAGCTCAATGGAAATGACTTTCAAACGATAATAGAGATCTTCTCTGAATCTTCCAGCTTTCACCAGCGCTTCAAGATCTCTTTGAGTCGCCGCGATCACGCGAATGTCCGCGCGCTTCACTTCGGATGCGCCAGAGGGTTTGAATTCCCCATCCTGAAGCACTCGCAAAAGCTTAGTCTGGTGCGCCATCGGAAGATCGGCCACTTCGTCCAGAAACAAAGTGCCTTTATTGGCGTCTTCAAAAATCTCGGATTCAAACTGAGCTTCAGGGATTGTGCTGCAGCTGACGGGCACGAAATACTTCGCGCGGCGGGGGCTGTTCTCATGAATGGCACGAGCCACCATCTGCTTGCCGGTACCGCTCTCGCCGATCACCAGGACATTGCTGGACGACATCGCAGCGCGCGCCAGCGTTTTATAAACTTCAACGATTCTGGGCGATTTTCCAATCAAGCCACGCGCGCTTGGATCGAGCTTCACCCCACTTGCAGCCCCTGCTTTCAAGCCTGAGGCTTCATGAATGGATTCCCAATGCTTTACTGCACGTGCGACAATGGCTTTCAGCTCATCCATCCTGAAAGGCTTGCTGACATAGTCAAACGCGCCTTCCTGGATTGCTTTGATCGCGCCTTCCATGCTTCCAAAGCCTGTCATCAGAATGACCACCGAGCCTACGTTCGCTTTTTTGACTTCACGCAGAACCGCCATGCCGTCCATCTCGAGCATGCGAATGTCTGAAATCACGATCGGAAATTTCTGCTGACGATAAAGCTTCACCGCATCTTCGCCACTCGCTGCAAGCCAAACCGAGTAGCCGCTCTTCTCCAGAACTTCTTTGAGCAACTGACGCGTGACTTCGTGATCATCAACAACGAGGATATTCATAGTAATTTTGGCTAAGCTTCTCGATACGGTAGCTTGATTGTTACCCGGGTCCAAGCCCCTTCTTTGGAATCAAGCGCAAGCTCCCCTCCGTATTTAGTAACCAACTGCTGGCAGATCGTCAGCCCCAGACCTGTGCCTTCTCCGGGTCGCTTTGTCGTATAAAACGGCTTCAAGACTCGGTCCAAATCCGTTTTCCGAATCCCCTCACCTGTATCATAAACCACGATCTCAGCCCACTCCCTGCCACTATTCATGACATGGCGTGACTCAACTTCAATGAAGGGCTTGCCTGCACGGCGATCCATCCCTGTCTTTGCCTTTAAGCTATCCAGAGAATTGTTCAAAAGATTCAAAAGCACTTGCTCAAGCTCAATCGGAACCACACGGATCGGACCAATTCCTCGGTCCAGCTCGGATTTGACCTGAACCCCCAAAGATTCGATTCGCGGACGCAGAATCCCGAGAGCCCGGTTGATCATCTGATTGATATCGACAAGCTGACGCTGGGATTGAGGCTTGGCGGTGCTTTGAAGAAAACTCTTCACGATCTCTTCGATCTTTGAGAGCTGGCCCTGGATGATGGAGAAGCGCTCAGGTGAGCCATGAACGCCTACTTCTTCTTCAAGGAGCTGCAAGTGCCCGCCCACTGCATTGAGGGGCGTTCCGATCTCGTGAGCAAAGCTTGCCGTAAGCTGCCCCATGACGGCGAGCTTTTCCGAGTTCATGACCTGGCGCTGAGCCTCGTGCAATTGCTCAACGAGCTGAACGTTCTGCATCTCGGCTTCGCGAAGCTTGCGATCGTTCTCAATGGTTCGACGCAAAAAATAGTTCAGCGCAAGAATCAAGGTCACGATACTGAAGAGCGCTGCGGTTGCGGTCGTGCGCCAGAGAGTGTCCGCAATCCAATCCACCACCTTGAGCGACACCCAGGTCCGCACGGATCCCAGGACACGACGCGGGCCGCGCGGGTCGCGTGACTTCACTTCAATCGGCACCCGGACATCCCAGTAAGCGTTTCCATTTTCATCAATGCGGTAATCACTGGTCACTGTATCCACGATGGGAAAAGCAGGAGGCTGGCCACCGCCCTCTTCTTCAATATTGGAGGCTACCAATTGAGCGTCACCTGTGACCGGATCCTTCAGCACGACATCGATTCTGAAGATATGAGGCTGTGAGTAGACCATCTCTTGAAGACGGCTTTCAATCAGCTTGGGAGTGTCCTGGCGGTTCAACAGCCGGGAGCTGATGATTTCTGATGCGAGAGCTTTGCCAGCATTGGTCCCTACTGTGCGAATATCATCTTCCAGGATCGGTTTAGTCAGCTTGTTCTGACCCAATGTGACGATCAGAAAGGTTGGGATGATGATCGCGATCAGGATCAGGATGATCCGAGTCTGCAGATTATTAATGGACTCCAAGGAGCGGAAGGACTGCTTAGGCCATCCTTTTAGACTGCGCATGTGCTGGACGATAACACTTTTAGACAGGGATGGCGAGATGAGAGGAACCGGGCGGGCCAGGGCTTTTGAGTTCCCTGGCCCTCACTCGGCATAGGAAGGACTGGAAACTTATTGGTTCATCGAAGAAGTGCCGTTGCCAAAGTCATCGACTGGCGTTGCAGCTGGAGCATGCTTCTTCTTTTTAGAGCGCTTTTTCTTATGGGAGACCTTCTTGGCCTTCTTTCCTGCTTTGCCCTTTTTGGCCTTCTTCTTTTTCTTCTTCTTATACTTCTTCACCGTCGTATCTGAAGAAGAGGTCTCGGCTGCCGAGGTCGTCAAAACCGAGTCCATGCCATTCGAGTTATTTTGAGCCGAAGCTGGCGCAGATTGAGCTGGAACAGCCTGTGCTGCCGGAGCATTCGATGCAGAAGCCGGAACGGCAACTGCAGCTGGAGTCGTGGCAGACATCTCACCTGCCATGACGACAGAGGACACTGCAAAAGCGGCAACCATGAGGGATGCCAAGGATTTTTTGATAGAATAGGTCATTCGATTCCCCACAAATTCGAAGTTAAAATGGATGCTTTTCAGTTTGGGGCAGACCCCCTGAATTCGCAAGCAGGAATGATCCCAGAAAGTGGACTCAGAAGTAGTCCTTGTCCGGCGCTTCCCGGTCCTTTATATATCGGCCTCCTCATGAGCACTTCTTCCCCTTCTCAGATGATTCGCGGCCGATGCATCGCCATTGACCTCCCTCAGGTTTCCATCCGTCATGAAACGGGGGCCGCATCTGTCGTCATAGATCCGACGCTTTCTCCATCCTTCGGCTTAGGCGATATCGTTGAGGTTCAGGGGAATCAGCTTAAAGTCCTGACCCCCAATCGGGCGCAGCAAAACGCCCGGTGGATGCAGCACGTGCTTCACCCACGGAGACTCAAAGCTCTTCAAGTCCGCTCTGAGGTCGAGTCAGGCATTCGGGACTTTTTCAAAGGCCAGGGTTTTCATGAGACCCGCACTCCGCTTTTGGTACCTTCCCCTGGGATGGAGCCCCATATCCGACCTTTTGAAGTGATCCCTGCCTCAAACGAAGACAAGGACCGCCACGCGTTTTTGCCAACCTCGCCTGAGTTTGCGATGAAGCGCCTTCTCGTGGGAGGCCTGGAGAAGATCTTTCAGATCTGCCCGGCTTTCCGGGATGAACCTCATTCTGTCACCCATCACCCCGAGTTTACGATGCTCGAATGGTACCGCGCCTACGCGGGCTATGAAGACATCATGCGCGACACGGAAGAGATGTTTGAAGCGCTCGCCATGAAGATTCATGGCCGCCCGGTGATCAAATGGCAGGGTCAAGAAATCTCCGTCAAAGCACCCTGGCCAAAGCTCAGGGTTCGGGATCTTTTTCAGGATCTGGCTTCGGTGGATCTAGTGAAATGCGCAACCGCGGAAAGTCTCGCTCATGAATGCAAGCGATTGGGACTCCCCGCTGATCTATCGCGCGAGACCTGGGATGATCTTTACTTCAAGATCTGGCTCAACGTGATTGAGCCTAAGCTTCCTGCGGATCAGGCGGTTTTTGTCACCCGCTACCCTGAATCTCAGGCTGCGCTTTCTGTCATTGATTCTGATCCGGATGGCTCTCGTTGGGCGCGGCGCTTTGAGGCTTATGCCGGAGGCCTTGAACTGGGAAATGCCTTTGAAGAGCTCACCGATCCGGTCGAGCAACGCAGACGTTTTGTGAAAGACATGGAGCTCAGAACGGAGCTTTATGGCGAAGATTTTCCAAAAAGTCCTCTCGATGAAGGCTTCCTTGGGGCGCTAGCCGAAGGCATGCCACCTTCGGGCGGCATCGCCATGGGCGTGGATCGCATCGTGATGCTTTTTGCTGATGAGCCTGAGATTGATTACACGCTTTGGCTGAAGAGCGAGCTCACTTAAGTCTGGTCGTCAAATTTTCGACGCCCTACCAGTCGCTGGTAAGCAGCCTTTAATTTTAAGGAGCGCTCTCCGATAAGCAGGTGATGCGCTCTCAACCTTGGTCACTTTTATCAGCTCTGGCTCTCATCGCCGCGGGATTCACTTCTGCAGCATTCGGTGAGAACTCTGAATACTTCAACGAAGTATACAATCCAGACGGCACGCCCCGACCTGGTTACGCTGAAATCCTCCCCTATTACAAGAAGCTTACTCCCCGCCAGCATCTGGATTTTGCCAAGGTCACTCGCAAGGACTTCCGTGGGGACAATGCCCTTGATGCCATGCCGAGAATTCTGACGGAGAGCGAACTATCGACTCTCCAGAAAGGCGTTGAACAACGCGGAAAAGCGATTCAAGCTTTTCTGAAGGATTACTTCTCCGGAAACAAAGAGATCGAGAAACTGATCCCTCAGTCCGTGCTCGACCGAATCGTCGCTCGAAGCCAGGACACTGCCTGGAAAGGACAAGTGGATCCGAAGCAGATCTCATTTCCCTATGGGCCCGATATTATCCGTGACGCTCAAGGCTCTTGGCGAGTGATTGAAGACAACCCCGGATTCATTGGAGGACCTGGAGATCTGGTTCTGGCCCGTGAATCTTTGATGCGCAGAATGCCTGATTATAAACAGGCTCTCAGTCCTGTGAACGATCCGTTGGACTTCTACAGGGAACTGGTCAAGCGCTATTCATCCCTTCGTAACCCAAGTGACGGCAGGATCGTGCTTTACTCAGTTCCGCCCTACCCCGATCGCGAAGACCGCCGCCTGAAGAGAATTTTTCACGACTTGGGCGTAGACATCGTGGGACCGACCACCGCTAAAAGAATCATCAACGATGAATCAGGCGTCTGGGTCACGGATAGCACTGATCCAAAAGCCAAGCGTCAGCGCGTCGGCTTTGTCATTATCAATTCCGAACACAGTTTCATGGATCCCACTCATCCCGCAGCCTATGAACGCGCTCTTGTCGAAGAAGCGCGAGGCCACTTGTCGGAGCGCGGCCAAAGCGCTGTTGCAAAGGCAAAGCTCAACAAGGCCCTGACTCCCGATCCAAAAACAGGAAAGTTGAATCTTCAGGCAATTCGCGACGCGCTTTCACAGTCGGAAGTTCAAAACAGCATGAGTTATTATAAGAAACTCGCGGCCAAGGGGCTCAACGAAGCCATTCTTAAAGGAAAGGTCGCGGCAAACTACACTCCTGGACTAGATTTTATCGGGGATAAGGAATTTTACGTTTATGTCGACGACATGGTCCGACACTACTTGAAGGAAGAGCCTGTTTTGAAGAACCTTCCAACGGAGCGTTTCGGAACCATGAACGCGAACGGAAGCGTCTCGCTCAATCGCGAGCTCGTGGAGAAAGTTTTCTCGAATCCATCCCGTTACGTCGTTAAAGCGGTCGATGGTCGCGGAGGAGACGCTGTGTGGGTAGGAGCGAAAATCTCTCCTGAAAAATTCAAAGAAGCGAAAGCCCAGATCGAAGCGGATCCCGCACGGTTCATCGTTCAGGAATACACTCACCTCTCTGTTGCAGGAGACAAGATCGTTGACCTCAGAATGATTTCCGCAGTGGATCCCAAAGGAGTTTACGTATCCGGAACGCCTTGGGCCCGCGCCTTACCTTTGGATGGCGATGGCAAGGTGAACTTAAGCTCTTCTGGCCGTGAGATGACAGTCCTTGTTGTAAAGGACCCGAAAAAAAATTGCTTCACACAAGCGCTAACAAACTCCTTAGCGCGGTAATTGACTAGCAGTCAGGTGCTGGAGAATATCCGTGATCCGCACGACCCCCTGCCCCAGGCATTCGGTGCCGGTGTCTGAGCATTTTTTAGAGACTCGGCATTTGCCGGTCCACTCGTAATCCTCTTCTCCATCAATCATGACGCCAATCATTGCGCCAGTCTTGAGCGAGTAGACAGGAGAGCCTGAGTTGCCGCCAAATGCATCGAGAGTCGCATCAAAAGTTGGCTTCTTGGAATGAATCGAACGAATCACTCCGTCAGCAAACTTTAATGGAAGCCCGCTTGGATAGCCTGCGATGATCAAAGGCTCACCCACTGAATACACATGATGGGCATCCAAGTTTGCTGGACGATGATTCGGAACAGGTCGATCCAGCCTGATCAGCGCAAAGTCTGCGCGATAAGGATGAGAATCGGAGTCCTCTTCCCGATAGATGATTTGCTGGCAGGAGTAGATTTCTGATCGCGGCACAATCACGTTGACTTGCCCAGGTCGCGAGAAAGCGTAGTTAAAAACAAAATTAGAATTTCGGCATTCATTCGCATCCGTGATGCAATGCCCGGCGGTTAAAACAGTCGTACTGTTAACGAGAGTCCCTGAGCAATCCGCTGCTGTCGGCTCATCCAAAAAGCGCTCGCTCGAACAAAGCTTTTTATCGTCCTGGAAGCGAGGCGCGCGAATCCAGTAATTCCCATTTCCTGCGGAGACAAGATGCTGAGTCGTGATCATCGCGACGCTTGCGTCATGAAACGCATCAAACATTGGGTTGCCCCTGAGCTCGTACGCTTCTCTTCGGCTATCTCTGCCGTAGATCGTCTCAGCATGAAAATCAGGCAGGTAAAAAGAACTCTCTTCAGAGGCTGTGGCCGGGACAGAACCCAGGACGCCCGAGAACATCGATGCCAGGAGCGAAACTAGAAGCAAAGCCAAAGGTGAAGCGATGGGCAGCTCCAGCTGAAGGAGTCTTCTCATACTTTCCTTATAAACCGTTCCAGCGGCGTGTACACAGGAAATAGCGCCTCGACCTACCGCGCCATTTTAGATTGGAATTAAATCCCCTGCTCGACAGCCTGCTCAGCCCGCTGAAACCGATAAAGTCGGGCATAAAGACCATTCATGGACATGAGTTCGGTGTGATTGCCCTTTTCCAGCATCACTCCCTTATGAAGAACAATAATGAGATCGGCCTGTCGAACCGTCGCCAAGCGATGCGCAATCAAAAGGGATGTACGACCCTTTGAAGCTTTCTCCAAAGACTTTTGAAGCAAGGACTCAGAGTCCGAATCCATATTGGCCGTAGCTTCGTCCAGGATCCAGATGGCAGGTTTCTTATCCAAGGCGCGAGCAAAAGCTAAAATCTGCCGCTCACCCATCGACACATTGGATCCACGCTCAAGAAGACTCTCTGAATCATCCAGCCAGCGACCGCATCCCGTGTCTTTCAAGAGCGATTCGATTTCAGGGCTGACTTTGCGATTGCCCCAGAAAGTGATGTTATCCACAAAGGAGCCTGAGAACAAAAACGCATCCTGCTGAATGATACCGATCGTCGCGCGGAGCGCGCTCTTGTCGTAATCTCTCAGATCTTTTCCATCGAGAAGAATCCGGCCCTTTTGAGGCTCATAAAAACGCATCAGCAAACTGATGAGCGTAGTCTTACCCGCACCCGTATGACCAACAATCCCCACACGTGAGCCAGGTTGAATCTCCAGTGAGAAATCCTTTAAAACCCAGTGCTCGCCATCGGCGGTGGATTGATACGCGAACCAGACATTTTCAAAAACGATGTGACCTTTGATTTCCGACAAAGCCTGCACTGGATTTTCGCTCAAAGCTTTTTCCATCTCAACTGGCCAGGAGAGAATCGAGAACACGCGCTCCACTGATGCCATGCCTGAGAGAAAAACGTTCCACTTATCCGCGATTTCGCGAATTGGCTGAAACGCTGCAAGCGCATACGAAAAGAACGTGACCAAGACGCCCACTTTCAGCGCATGAGGGCCACCGTTTGCGCCAAACGCGATGACCAGCGCTACAGCAACGCCCGAAGCCAGGGTGATTGTCGGCTGAAAAAGCGCAAAGACTTTCACAGTTCCAATCTGCGCATCCGAGTACCACTGGTTGATCCGGTTAAAGCGTTCCATATGAAGCTTCTGGCGATTGAAGAGGTGAACGACCTTCATACCCATCAGATTCTCTGCCAAAAACGCGTTGAGCGCCGAGAGTTTGGATCTTGCCTCGCGGTAAGAGATTTTCAAACGCTGACTGAAATAAACCGAGGCGATGATCATCGGCGGAAAAGCGCTGATCGTAATCAGCCCGAGCCTGAGATCCAGCACCAGCATTCCCACAAGGAGTCCCACGACGATCAGAACATTTGAGATCATCGAGACAAAGCCTGCCGTGAACATATCGCTCATCGACGCAATATCGTTTGTGACGCGCGTGAGAAGCCTTCCCGCGGGAGTCTTGTCATAAACAGAAATCGGAAGTCTTTGAAGATGAGAAAAGAGCCTGAGTCTCAGATCTCGAGTGACTCTCTGACCCAACACTTCAAATGAGTACGCCTGGCCGATCATCATCGCGATTCTCACTGAGATGAGGCCGAAAGTCGCAACCGCTAGTCGAACTAAAAGCTCCCAGTTCTTAGGAACAATCGCATGGTCAATCGCGTAACCAAAAAGATACGGCTCAAGAAGAGTTGCTACCGTTCCAAGTACGATCATGGCGCAACCTGCGACAAGCGGAGAGCGATGCTTTAAAATCTCACGGATCAAAAGGCTAAGATGCCCTTTCCCAATGGCCTTGGCTTCCCTCTCTTCGACATCCAGATAAGCTTCCAGACCTGATCCCGACTGGCTCATGAGGTCACCTCGGGAGCAAGGGCTTCCACATAGGACTCAAGCTCATCTCTCAGATGTTGTTGCTCAACAAATCGGCGATAGAGCCCGTTTCGATCTTTAACGAGTTGCTCGTGGGTGCCTTGTTGAATGATCTGCCCACGCTCCAGAACAATGATGCGGTGAGCGTCTTGAATGGTTGAGATTCTGTGAGCAGCAACGAGCTCCGTATTGCGTCCAGGGCGGGATCTCAACCCTTGCATGATTTTCTCTTCAGTCTGCACATCAACGGAAGAAAGCGCATCATCCAGAATCAGAATCGATGGCTCTTTCACGATGGCGCGAGCAATCGTCAGACGCTGCTTTTGCCCGCCAGAGAGATTCACTCCCCGCTCACCCACACGAGTCTGATAGCCATCCACCAGGCCCAGGATGTCGCTGTGAACACAAGCCAGGCGCGTGTGTTCTTCGACTTGATTGAGTGTGCCGTCCTGAAGCGAGTAAGCCAGATTCTCAAGAACAGTCTCGCTAAAGAGAAAAACATCCTGACTGACGTATCCCACCTGTTTTCTAAGCTCGCGAAGATCCCAGCGATTGACATCCACTCCATCCACGAAAAGCATTCCGTCGCCAACCGGATAAAGTCTTGGCAGCAGCGACAAAAGTGCTGACTTTCCGGAGCCAATGGAGCCTACGAAAGCCACGCGCTCTCCGGGTTCAATCGTCAGTGACAGATTCTGAAGAACTGCTTTTTCAGTCCCGGGAAACCGAAAACTCAGATTTCGAAGCTCAATTCTGCCATCTGTTTTCCAGCCCGTGGGCGAAAAGTTCTGAGGAACGGTCGCGTTCTTGTCCTGGGGCACATCGGTTTTACTTTGATGGACTTCATCCAGGCGCTTGGCGCTCGTGACAGATCTCTGATACGTGCTTAAAGCCATACCCAGGGCTGCCATCGGCCAAACCATTTTCTGGATATAGCGCTGAAACGCCACAAATGTGCCAAGTGTCAGGGCGCCTGCCGCATCGCCATTTTGAATGAGCTCGCGTCCTCCGAAGTACAGAAGAAGAACCATCCCCAGGCTCATCGCAAAATCAAGCGTCGGCCCAAACGAGGACTGAACGCGCGCTAGTCTCAGATTGAGTCTTAAAAACTCGTCGCACTCTTTCTTAAAGCGATGCGTTTGCGGCCCTTCTTGCGCAAAAGCTTTGAGAACGCGAATCCCATTTAAACTTTCCTGAGTCATCGCGGAGATCTGACTGAACTGTTCTTGCACTTCTCCATAACGCTGATGGATCGCGCGCTCGTTTCGCATCACAAGCCAGGGAATGATGGGAAGCGGAAGAAAAGCAATCAACGTCAGCTTGGGTGACAGAAGATACATCGCCACCGGTACGGTCATGAAATAAAAAATCGAATCCGCAAGAGTCAGCAACCCTGCCCCAAGCATCATTCTCACAGCTTCCACATCGCTTGTCGCAAGCGACATGAGATCGCCAATCGGTCTTCGATCAAAGAAACTTTGCGAAAGTCCAAAGAGATGCTCAGTAAAGGATTTCCGGATATCGCGCCCTGAGAACATGCTTGCGCGAGTCAGATACATTCTCCAACCATATCGCCCAAGTGCCTGCAGGATCGCCGTCCCCAGATACCCGATCACTGCCCACTTCAAAAGCGACACAGGCCGATCCCCGGTTGCGATATCAACCGTGAGTTTCAAAAGCCAGGGTGGCGCAATTTCCAGAATATCCGTCATGACCAGGGCGAGAAGTCCCACGGCCACATAGCCACGGTACTTCCAGATATAATGACGGATGGTCGCGCTATTTTGTAAAAAGCGAACCCAGCTCTTTTTTAGGGAGCGTTCGGACGAGAGCCTGCGGCGATTTTCTGGCTGTTGAGCGCCCGAAGGCATTGGACGAAATCCTCAGGTAAAGGGCTTTGAATCGAGACTAGATTTTTATGGATCGGGTGCGGGAAAGTCAAGCTAACCGCATGCAGAAGACAGCGAGCGACTTGCGGCGCATTTTGCGGCGTGGCCCCATCCCGCCGACGATAGGTCGAATCTCCCATGATCGGCAGCCCATGCTCGGAGAGATGAACGCGGATCTGATGCGTTCTGCCCGTTCTTGGCTTTGCCTCAACCCAAAGTCCTCCAGGCATCGCTTCAATCAGCCTGAAATCAGTATGAGCGAAATCCCCGCCCGAGCGCACGGCCGTAAAGCGGGACTGCTTCCCTGCCGCGTTCTTATCGCGTCCCAGATAATTTTCAATTTTCCACTCTTCAGGAAGCTTTGAGTTCTCGACGTCAGGCTTTGGGCGGAAAGTGACGGCCTGGTAAGTTTTTTGAGCGATGTGCTTGGTAAAAAGCTCAGAGACTCCCGTGTTGGCTTCAGTCTTTTTAGTGAAGAGAACGACTCCCGAGGTGTCGCGGTCGAGTCGATGATGCAGTCCGAGATAAGGCTGAGCGACCTGATCGCGTTCGGCCAGAAACTTTTTCACGGCAGCAAAGAGGTTCTCGCGCGCCTCATCCAGCGTGGGCTGAGTGGGAAGCCCCGGCGGTTTATTGACGGCGATCAGATACTCATCTTCAAAAAGGATATCGGATGGCTTCATCTGAAAGACTTGATCCTTGGAAGGTCCGCCACTCATGAGCTTGTCGATATCGATGAAAGCATCGATCTTCGCGTTGGCCAGAAGCTCCTTTGAGGCGATTCGGACCCGTTTACCATTCAGATAAACCGCCCCCGCCACCACGAGCTTTCTCACCTTCCCCTTGGAGACAGGCTGCCCCAGGATTTCGGGCAAGCGCTCGGAGAGAACCTGATCAAGACGCTTGCCTGCATCAGGGTGCCGGGTTTGGAAGGAGATCTTTTTCAAAGCCATGATAAACTTTAAGTATCATGAACGACTTTTCGGAAGACGAAAAAACCGATCCATCGATTATTTTGCCAGCCGGTTTCCCGGGCCCCGCCCCTGAGGCGACCAAATCTCAAGTCGTACCTCCTCCGCCGCCTCTGATGCAGGCGTCAGCTCAAGCTTCGGGTCAAATTTCCAGTCAGGCTTCTGGCCAGGTTACCGTTGCTCAAGCGCCAGCCGCGCAAACTTCCGCGGCACCTACGATTCGAATGCCTGAAATGGGAATCTTGAATTCTTTCATGAAGGATCCAGAAGTCACCGAGATCATGGTGAATGATCTGCGCAACATCATGATCGAAAAGAACGGTCAGGTTTTTCAATCGCCTCAGCACTTCACTTCAATCGAAGAGCTTCAGCGACTGACCCGGACCATTTTGGATATCACCGGCCGTGTCTTGAGCCCTGACTCTCCCTATGTTGATACGATGCTGCCGGATGGCTCTCGCGTGAACATTGTTACGCAGCCTCTGACTCAGCTTGGCCCATGCCTGACGATTCGCAAGTTTCCAACTCGTCGATATACGCTCGAAGATCTGATCCAAAACGGGCTCATGGACAAACGCATGGGCTACCTGCTCCAAGCCTGCACGGTAGGAAGACTCAATCTGATCATCTCGGGCGGAACCGGAAGCGGAAAAACCACCCTTCTGAATGCTCTTGCGATGACGATCCCTAAGGTTGAACGAGTCGTCACCATCGAGGACACTCCTGAACTCATCATTCAGCAGATCAACAGCGTGAAGCTTCAGACCAAGCCTCAAATGCCAGCGTCCCCTCCTGTGACGGCTCGCGAGCTGGTCGCCAATTCATTGAGAATGCGCCCTGACCGCATCATCCTGGGCGAATGCCGCCGCGGCGAAGCCTTTGATATGCTTCAAGCCATGAACACCGGACATGCGGGATCCATGACAACGATTCATGCCAACTCCGCTCGTGATGCTTTATCGCGCCTGGAGACCCTGTGCATGCTGGCGGGAGTTGATCTTCCCGTGATTGCCATTCGCCGCCAGATCGCCGAAGCCATCGACGTCATCGTTCAAACCAAGCGCTTTCGCGATGGCAAGCGTCGTGTGACTGGCATCAGCGAAGTCACGGGCATGGAAGGCGAAATTATCACGACCCAAGACATCTTCATGACATCGCCCGACGGTGCGCAATTCAAGTGCACGGGATTTGTCCCGACATTCCTTGAGCGCTTGAAAGAGAATGGCGTGGATTTGCCTGCTGGGTTCTTCGCCTAAAAAAAGCGTAGGTTTGCCTGCAGGTTTTTTTGCTTAGTGAGTAAATGGGGCTCGCCTAGTTTCGAAGCCCGAGCGGGACTTGCTTACTGATCAACTCAAGCGAATGAGCAAAAGTAAACTTGAAATAGTCAGTCTCAAATCACCTGTCCCGGGACAGGCTAAATAGAATTATAAAAACTTATTGACGGAATTTTAGAGCGCAGTTTTTTGATCTTGAGATCGAGTTTTATAATTAGCCTGATCAAGCTTATTTTGGCTCGAATTTAACGAACGCATCCAAAATCAAAAGCAAAAATAAACTCACCTAGTTCGTTCGCCATAAGGCAGGCCAGAGGCCTCAAAAACCCCATGCTATAGCCTCGTTCATGACAAAGAGTTTTACCGTTTTACACGAAAGAGCGATTCAAATCTCCAAGGCGTATTTGAAAGCAGAGAGTGATTTAATCGCCGTTCTTCAACAGATTGATGACTGCAAAGGCTATCGAGAGATCGGACATAAAAGTCTTTTTGAATATGCCACTCAGGCATTAGGTCTCTCTGAGAGCATCAGTTACAACCTCATCACCATTGCAAGAAAGTCGCGTGAAGTCCCAAAGCTCCAAGAGATGATTCGTGATCAGAAAG
>JBJMMA010000127.1:0-10690 GCA_045805065.1 Bdellovibrionia bacterium
GCGCGTCTTTTTTTAGTCTCCTTGGAATCGGCGTGAATCATCCGCTCACGCGAGACAAAAACTCCTGGCATTCCAGGGCGATGCTCTTTGCCCATGGGCTCATTCAAAACCCCGGCAGGCCCGGTTCCGCTGACATCATATCCCGCATAGCCGTCATCCCCTTCGTTCTGGCCAAATTGTGGAAGGCGTTGTCTTCCAACGTCGGCCGACGCCTGGGGAGTGCGATCCAGCCTTGCAGCCCGAGCGATCTCTGCCCTTCGATTGAGAACATCCCGAACATCTCTATGAACGCGCTCAGTTCGCGCAGGCACTCGGCTCATCTGACGGGTATGACGTGTTGGCTTTTGGACTCCCATAGTTTTTTAAATTCTCCTATGAGAGCGTGAAAGTGCAACGTTTGCACCGACTATTGGCTGCCTTTACCTCTTTAAACTATTCGCTGCCACGACAGCCGGCAATATAAAACGCGTCAATGGCTGCCTGGGGAATGGGATAACGACATTCTTCCTTGGGCAAAACGCCTCGACTCCAGAGAAGCCGCTCGACCATGACATCAAAGAGGTACTCCAGTTTTTCCTGTACCTCCGTGCCTTCCAGAACGCCCAAAGCACGCGCAATGGCTTCGAAAGTAGAAACACTCTCAGCGTTCGGCTCGCGTCTCAATCGATAGGTGGAAAGCGCGCCAGGTGGAAGCTTCACATGGGGAATGGATGCTAGCGCTGGCTCACGTTTAGCGACTTTCTTGGCCTGTCTCCAGCTTCCATCAGGAACAATCAAGGTAATGGGTTTTCCGTAAGAAGCAATCAACTCCGGCGTCAGAGTGAGCGCTTCAGGGCTTGGAAAAAGATAAAGCGATTGGCGATCCGGGGTCACCAGTCCTTCATCGTTCATGGGTTTTCCTCTGACGCCGCGGATCCGGATCTCCGAGCCTTCCAGGGCAATACGCGCAAGTTTTGCCGTATTTGTCGTCAAGTTCGTCTCCCGCATATGCATGAGCACAATGAGTTGAGTCGAGATCTTAAGCTTTGGGATGACGCCACAGACGCAGAGAACGTGTCGAAGCTGGCATCCTTCGCACCGGGTTTCCGGGGATGCGTTCTTCAGAGGAAGGCGGTTTCTTTTGGCTTTTGGTACTGCGGTAATGCTCATTAAATCTTTTCAGGAATACTTACTCTGAGACTTCGGGCGTCTTGAATAGGCCGACCTTCTCCGGAACCCCCGTCACAAGGGACTCTGGCTGGATTTCAGCCATCGCACAGAAGCTAAACCAAAGTAAAGACGAAGGCACGAGTTTTCCCGCTTCAAGCTTTGAAAGTGCGCTTTGAGAGATCCCCAGCTTGATCGCAAGCTCAGACTGAGTCCATCCGCGCTGTTGGCGGACTTCTTTGATGATTTTTGCTGACTTAGCCGCGCTTGCTCTTTCAATTGGGTTCACTGAATAAATATAAACTGGAAGCGAGCGGCTGTTCAAGATTTGTCGCGCTCCATTTTCGTAAAAACGAACAATCAAAAGACCCAAATTATGTTATTCATAATTTCAATGAGTATGGCGCACGATGACATCGCTATTCTTCGTGATGGAACGACGATTTACCGCACAAAAAGCCCTCAATACTGTGCTCCAATCCAGAACGCCGCGGTAGGCCTGATCCAGGCAATCTATGATCACAAGCCCGAACAGGCCAGACGCATAGTCAGGCAACGAATTTACACGACACTGCCTTTGTCAGAATCTGTGGCGGGTATCGTGAAAGTGGCTGCCAAAAGAATCACAGGCTCACTGTCCCTCTTGGAGCTTGAGAAAATGATCGGAAAGCACGAAGAGATCGTGGATCTGAGTGCCGAGCCTATCTGGCGCCCGGAACCTGTCACGCTCCCCCTTCCCCTGCCGAGTTCAGCACCCACGGACGCAGAGTGGATTGAACTCGCTCAAAACCTCGCAAGAAAAACCGTTCAAAAAGACTCGAAATCCCCAAGATACGCGTCGGATCGCCCGATTGCAGCTTTGCTCGTTTCCGGGGAAAACGCGCTTCTGGGGGCTGCCATCAACACGAACGCGAAAAACCGCACGCTCCATGCCGAGATGAATCTGATCGCGAATCTGGCGGACCAGAAAATACCGCCCGGCGCGCGACTCTTCACAACTCTCAAGCCCTGCAAGATGTGCGCGGGCATGATCCACGACTCTGCGACGGATCTTGCGAGCCTGCGCGTGATCTTTGCCGAGGATGATCCGGGAACGCACGGGCGCAATACGGCTCTCGACCGCTGCCCTCACCCTATTCAGTCTCAGTTGATAAGGTAAATCTAATTACCCAAGGCCTCAGAGAGCACTCTTCCCTCCGAAAGACTTGGCGCAACCGTTCCCGTTAAAAACGAGAGAGTCGGCGCAAGGTCGATCACTTGCGCGTTCGTGGAGTAGACTCCCGTCTTGAAAAACCTACCCGTCAGGACCAGCGGCACGGTGCGGTCGTAGGTGTAGCTTGTCATATGAGTCACATTATCCCCTGCCACCATATAATAAGGCTTAGGAATGGTAATGACGTCGCCACTGCGTCCATCAAAGTAGGTATGCAGAATCTGGCGCTCAAACATTCCAGGTGGCAGATGTCTTTGATGGTAATCGGATCGCGTAAAGACATGAGCGATCCAAGGCTCTTTGGAGAGCTCATCCTTCATCTCAGCTTCCACATCCGCGGCCTTGGCCCCACGATCGGCCAACGCACGTGGATCAATGGAGAAGTTGAACTCCCATCCAAATCCAATCCACTTGAGGCCCTTGGGTTTTCCAAATTTGTGATTGAGTCTCTCTTCCAGGCGGGAAAGGATCGTAGCCTGATCGACCTTCCCCGCATCAATCCGACGTGCACGCGCCCAATCCGGTTGAGGTGGAATTCCGTGATCCGCAGTGAGTACGATCGCCACATCGGCAAGACCGCCTGGAACCTGTTTCTTCAAGTCGTTCAGGACGTCAGATACGACATGATCATCCGCCACAGTCATCTCTTCCATCTCACGGCTGTTGGGACCGAAACGGTGTCCCGCATAATCATGGCTTGAGAAGCTGATGGCCAGAACATCCGTTGCAGTGCCACGACCGAGCTTCATTTCACGCACGGCGCGAGATACGGTTTTTGCGGTGAGCTCTAGTCCATAGGGAGTTGCCAGCGCTTCCAGCTCACCCACTTTGGTGTGATGAGGAAACTGGGACGGGGCCTTGGCTTCGGCTCCTTCTTGAGTAAAACCTGTTCCCTTGCCGGTATAAGTCCAATTGAGCTCTTTTCCACGCTCCTGATCCAGGCTTGCGTTCAAATCATTGACCCACGTGGGAAGTTTTCCATCCGGTAGATAGAATTTACTGGAGACCCAGTGATACGATTCCTTATCCACCCAAAGCGCGATATCCGCTCGATGTCCGCCCATGAAAATCGCCGCGCGGTCTTTCAGCGCGATCGAGACGACTTTGGATGGAAAGCCCGCATTCTTGAGCTCATCACCCACCGTCGTTGCGATCATGTTCTTAGGTGACGTGCCCACATAGGGATCCTTGGGATGAGCGCCAACGGTCTCAACGCTTGAATCCTGAGCACAATACATCCGGTCATGCGTCGTACGATCGTACCAATCGTTGATCGGAATCCCTGCCTGATAAGGATAGGAGCCTGAGAGAATCGTCGCATGCCCGGGACCTGTCATGGATTGCAGGATATCGTATTGCGCAAACGGGAAGTACGCGCCATGCGAGATGAGCCATCGGAATCCGCCCAGTTTTCCATCCTTCTGGACTGCTGGCAAAAAACGGGACTGGAAGCGCGTGAGATAATCCGCTCTGAACTGGTCAAACACCATCACAACGATCAAGCGTGGCGGCTTCTTGACCAGCGACACGGAAGAAGCCGAGGCTGAAGAAGATCTTGGAGCAGCAGCAACGGCAATCGTGGATTGAACAAAAACCAGATAAAGCGCGATCCATTTTTTCATCATTTCGAAACTTATCCTATTCTCTGATCTCTTCATCACGCAGGGAAAATACAAGTAAAGGTTGTGCCACCGCTTGTCTCTCCTGATACAGGTCCTGAGACTGACCCAGAAACTGTAATGCTTCCGCCATGCAATTGCATGATGTGCTTGACGATGGCAAGCCCAAGTCCCGTGCCCCCGACATCGCGTGAGCGTGCCTGATCGACCCGGTAAAACCGCTCAAAAAGCCTTGGATAATGCTCAGGCGCAATGCCAGGACCGTTGTCCGAAACCTGGAGACGCACAGCGGTCGGAAGCTTGTCCCAGCGAACCGAGATCTTCCCGCCGGTCGGAGTGTACTTGATGGCATTCTCGACCAGATTGACCACAACCTGTTCAGCTCGCCTCGAGTCCACGTCGACGCGCTCAACGTCGTAGGTGGTTTCAATCGAATGATTCTTCTCAGCACGGCGTTTTTCAAGCTGGAGAAGCGCACGCTCAGTGAGCTCGCGCGTCCCGACAGGCGTTTTCGAAAAGCCTTCCTCACCCTGCGAGGACTCAAGCCAGGAGAGATCCAAGAGATCTCGAATCAGACTCATGAGGCGATCCACGTTCTTGAGAATGATCTCAAGAAACTTCTCGGATGTGTCGTAGCGCTTGAGCGCCATGTCCTCTTTCAACGTATCCGCATAGCCCTTGATCGCCGTCAGGGGCGTTCTAAGCTCATGCGAGACATTGGCCACAAAATCGATGCGAATCTTTTCAGCACGTCTCAGCTCGGTCACGTCATGAAAAATTCCTACTGCCCCATAAACTGTCGCATCCGCGCGATGAAGCGGTGCCACGGCAAGCGTGAAATCATGAGTCACAGAATCGCCTGACATATGAAGCGAGACATTCACGTTCTGGGTTCGCCCTTCGGTGAACGCTTCCTGATAGGCGCGCAGAATCTCGGGAGCCCGAAAGATCTCACCCAAACGTGATTTGCGGGCCTGAAACTCTTTGCCGCCGAACAAAAGAGCAAAGCGGGAATTGAAGAAAAGAGGGCTGCCTTCCAGATCAACCGCGAAGATCGCGTCCGAAATCGCGCTCATGAGAGTAGCCAGCTCTTCACGCTCTCGGGAGAGCTGCTCCGTCTTCTGAATCAGATCTGATCGGATCCGGTCCAAAGCCGACTCAAGATCGCTCCACTCACCTGAATCCACCGTTGAGCTTTTTCCAGCCCAGAAAATCACAAGCGCAAAGAACAGGGCAAAAGAGAGCAATAATACTGCCAATGAGACATCATAGACGTGGATGGACTTTTGAAGCGCTCCCAGTGAGACTGCCTGACGAAGAACCACAGCTCCCTGCTGGGCCCGAATTGCGGAATAGAGCATGTCCTGACCCAAGGTATCGCTGTGACGCTCACTTTTTCCAGACCCCTGCGCCAGCGCCTCCTGAACCTCCGGGCGATCCGAGTGATTGGTCAGGGTCGAGGCATCCCGTTCAGAATCGCAAAGCACTTTCCCATTCATGGCGATCGCGGTCAGCCGGAAGTCAGTTCCTTTGGAATGCGCATGACACCAATCCGGCGAAATCTCCGCCGGAAGATCGACACTTAAGGCCTTGAGAGTATCCTGGGCTTGTTCCTGAATTTGAAGCGAGAGATGATTCCGCAGGAATCCGCGAGCCACCATTCCGCCTACGCCTAAAGCGGCGCAAACCAGAAGGATCTCGACAAAAACAATCCGCCAGGGGAATCGGCCTTTTGAATTTCCAATGCTCACCTAAAAAGCCATAACACGATTCAGAACCAGGAACACTTGAGGATCGCGTCAGGTCGAGAACGAAGCATATTTTTTTGGAAACTCATCGAGCCATCGAACCAGGACATCGCGCCCCAGGACATCATGGATATACTCGTAGACCGGGCGAAGCTCAGTCATCCTCTGTGCGCGAAAACCCGAAGGATCCCGCTCCTGGGCATCCGCTGCGGCCTGTTTCTGGGCTCGAGTCATGGGATAGTGATGAATGAAAAATCCGAAATGGCGGTGACAGAAGTCTGAATAGTCTTTGGTAAAGAGCAAAAACGTATGCCACATCAGATCGATGACCATCGCCTCGCTCGCAAGCGGTAGATGAGCAAAAGCGACACGGCCCTGATCGAACTCATGCTTTCGATGAGCGCAAAACCAAAGCCAGCGCTTGGTTTCGAGAAAAATTTCTTCGGCTTGAGCGATCGAGATGCCACTCGGGCCGGCAAGGTGTCCAAAGTCCTCTATAAAACGATGAGTCACCTCATCGGACCACTCTCCCCGATCAGCAAGGACTTGCTCGAGAGGAGCAAGTCTGGAGGCAGAGCTCAATGTCCGCCCTTGCATCCGTCACAGCATCTTGCGCTCAAAAGAGATTGATCGAGCAAGCGCTGAATGAGCTCATCACGAGTTTCAGATTGAGCTTGAGACGCAGAGTCATGTAAATTTGGCGAATTTTGATAGGTATTTTGGTTCATGATAGAGGATGATAACAAAAGTTGGTCTTCAATGAAATCACTCTTATTGATTCTGCGTCTCATCACTCTCCTTATCACTCTCCTTATCACTTCAGGGCTCCTCTGGTCACCACCTGCTGATGCGCGATCGCGTCATCGCAAAAATTCTGCAGCACAAGAATTAGTCGACCAGGCGCTTCAAAAAGTAGATGAGGCCATGGTGTCTCCTCCTCAGGATCAGGAGACTTGTTTCTCGCCCGAAGAGCCCTGCGCCGTTAAGCTACGCAAATTCATCGCCTCGGCTCGTCAGTCCGTTGACATGGCCATTTATGACATCAACGAAGAGTCCATTGTTCACGAGCTTTTGACCCAATCCAAAAAGATCCAGGTGCGGATCGTCGTGGACCGCAAGCAGGCCAAAGGAAATCATTCGAGCGTCCCGATGCTTATCAAGGCCGGTGCTCAAGTGCGCTTCGGAAGGCAGCGCGGCATCATGCATAACAAGTTCACAATCGTGGATGGGAAAATGGTTCAGCTCGGGTCGTTCAATTACACGCATCATGCGTCCAAGGCCAATAACGAAAACCAAATCTATTTGGCCAATCCTAAAATCGTCGAACGTTTTCAAAAGCGCTTCGAAAAGCTTTGGTCAAAAGCAGACCCGGCAGAGTAAGTCACAAATAACCCAACGCTGCGTCAGACCGCTCGACCATCTGGCGAGCCGTTTGCACCGTTTCCAATCTCAACCCCGAGTCTTACAAAGGCAAACGGAGACGCACCATGAGCAAGCAGCAAAATCAGTCACGGAATAAATCACCGAATTTCGTCAAGAAGCGGCTGAAAGACACCGGTTCCTTATTTAAAGACGCAACGAACAACTGGCTCTCAGATAACGCAACGATGATGAGCGGATCGATTGCTTATTCGACTGTTTTCTCGATTGCTCCCCTTCTGATCATTGCTGTCACGATCGCAAGCTTTGCCTTTGGTGAACAGGCAAGTCGCGGCGAGCTTCATCGCGCTATTGAAGGCCTGGTCGGAACGGATGGCGCGACAGCTATTCAAACCATGATTCGCGCCTCGGCTAAAAAACCCGGAACCGGAACATTTGCCACGATCATCAGTACCGCGGTTCTCATTGTCGGTGCATCGTCTGCGTTCTCGCAGCTTCAGCAATCGCTCAACCTGATCTGGAAAGTCGAGGCCCCCCGTCCCGGTCATAATAAGATCTGGGAATTTGTCCGCCAACGGCTTCTGACTTTTGGAATGGTACTCGTCATCGGCTTTTTTCTCCTGGTTTCGCTCCTCCTGACAGCAGCGCTGGCTACCATCGGGGATCATCTTCAGAACTTGCTTCCAGGCGGCGCAGGATTTTGGATGGTGGCAAACTCGGTCATTTCGTTTGGAGTCGTGACCGCCCTTTTTGCCGCAATTTATAAGATCCTTCCGGACGCGAAACTTCGCTGGAAAGACGTTTGGGTTGGCGCGGCCGTGACTGCCCTACTCTTTACGATCGGTAAGCTCCTGATCGGCGTCTATATCGGCCACAGCAGTATTGCCTCAAGCTATGGCGCCATGGGATCGCTGGTCGTTTTCCTGGTCTGGGTTTATTACTCCTCTTCCATCCTGCTTTTTGGAGCTGAGTTCACGCGCGTCTGGACCGAAAGTCATCGAAAGTCTGTGCCCCCTGCAGACTACGCCAAGCGAATTGCAGCTTAAACCCAAGTCGTGATACCCATCGGGTATGTCCCAAACTCTGACTGCAGCCATCATCGGCTCAGGCCCTGCAGGCCTGATGGCCGCCGAGCAACTCTCGCGCCTGGGAGCGCAAAGAGTAAAGGTCACTCTTTTTGAAAAACGAAAGGGCCTGGGACGAAAACTGCTGGTTGCCGGAAGCTCAGGGCTCAACATTACCTACGATTGCCCTGAGAACGAGTTTGCGGGTTTTTACCGCGGGTCTAAATCTCATTTTCAAAAACTCTTTCAAGCGTTTGGCCCAAAAGACTGGCTGAACTTCATTGAGAAGGACCTTGGGATCCCCACCTTTAAAGGAACTAGCCGTCGTTATTTTGTCGAAGGAATGAAGGCGTCCATTCTTTTAAAGAACTGGACAGATCGACTGAAGAAGGCGGGCGTCGAAATCGTCTCAGGTCATGAGCTTCTGGACTTTGATAAGAACGAGGCAGGCCTGGTCCGGCTGAAACTCTCCGAACTGGGTGAGAAGGAATTTCATACCGTCATCTTAGCCTTAGGCGGCGGAAGCTGGGAACCGCAGGAAAAACCACTCCGCTGGGTGGAGTTGCTCAAGCGCAAGGGTCTTACCTTTACCGAATTTCAATCCGCCAATTGTGGTTATGAAATCGATTGGCCGCAAAAGCTTTTGGAAGAAGCAGAAGGAAAACCGATCAAGAACATCGTCCTCACTTCTCCCAAAGGAAAGAGAAGCGGCGAGCTCGTGATCACTCGTTATGGTCTTGAAGGAACGCCAATTTATTTTGCCGGAATGACAGGCACGGTTTACCTGGATCTTAAGCCAGAGATGACACCTCAGGAGCTTCTGGCTCGATTGAACTCCGGCAGGGAAAACCTCTCCCCCATTCGCCGTGTGAAGAAGCATTTGAAGCTCAGCGAGGGGGCCGATGCTTTTGTGTTCCACATGCTTCCGGCCGAAGCACGCGGTGACTTGAAGAAGCTTGCTGAAACTCTCAAGAAGTTTCCCGTCACGCTCAAACAACCCAGACCTCTCGAAGAAGCGATCTCCTCTTCAGGAGGCCTTTCATTCAGCGAGCTCGATGAGCGCCTGATGGTCAAGAAGTTTCCCGGGATTTTTGCCGCCGGAGAGATGCTGGATTGGGATGCGCCTACAGGCGGATTCCTGATTCAGGCATCGATCTCACAAGGGGCCTTTGTTGCGGCTCGGGCAGCGGAGCTTCTCGCAGGGTACCCATCAGGCGGTCCCAGAACGTAAAGTAGAGTCCGTAGTTTCCGCGGAAGAGCCTGTGATGGTCGTTATGAAAGGTGGAGCGATTGAGCCAGCCCAGCACGGGATGAGCGCGCCAGCGATCCGGATAAATCTCCACGCCCAGATGTCCCATGACATTAAAGAGCAGAGAGATGATCGAAAAGACGATCGTCATTCCCACATGCATGGGGACGATGAAGAACAAGGGCACAATCCAGACGAACTCAAGAAAGGCTTCCGTCGGATGAAAGGCGAAAGCTGCAAACGGCGTCGGATTCGTTGAGAGATGATGCACGCGATGGATGCGCTGAAACCAGAACGGACGATGAACAAAACGGTGCATCCAGTAAAAGTACGTGTCGTTGATCACCAAAAGACCCAGCAGCGAGATGATCCACCAGCCCACGCCGTAATCCGAAACATGATCATAGAGCTTTGTGTAAGGACGAACGGACGAAAGAAAAGGAACCGTGAAGACGGCGGTATAGAGAGCCAGCGAGACGATCGAGTAGAAAACCTCGCGTCGAATATCAGTCGCCTTGAAGTCCTTGGGTTGCAGGCGGTGAAGCTTGCTCCACTCCACTTTCCACTTCCAAAAGCCCACGTACGCAAGTCCCGTGATCAGAAAATACCGAATCGTGATGCTGATACCGATAATGAAGGCGATTTGAAACCATGGAATCTGAGCTGGCATATCGCGGGCACTTTACCACACTTCGTTTACTTATAAAATGCAACCGCAACCGCGCCAAAGATCAGTGAAAAGGAGATTAAGTGCTTGAAACTAGGCGTTTCTCCAAGCGCCAGCCAGGCAAAAAGCATAAATATACCCAGGGTAATCGCCTCCTGGAGGATCTTGAGCTGATAGGCGCTCAGCGTGCCATAACCCAGTCGATTGGCAGGAACCTGAAGCACGTATTCAAAGAATGCCAGCCCCCAGCTTGCCAAAATCGCAATCCAAAGTGGCGCTGACTTGAACTTTAAATGACCGTACCATGCAACGGTCATAAAGCAGTTCGAGGCAGTCAGCAGCAATACGGTTCTAAGAACTGGCCAGCTCAAGAAGGATGCATTCATAAGTCGGATCTTAGCTTGTTCTCGTCTGCTTGGGTAGAGCGTGTCAGGGTCTTCTGTTTGCATAAACAAGAGCGCAATGCCCAAAAAGATCGCGGTTCTCGTTGGAAGCTTAAGAAAAGAGTCATTTAATCGAAAGATGGCGCACATGCTTATGTCACTTGCGCCAAAAGATCTCGAGCTGGAGATTGTCGAGATTGGTCAGTTGCCTCACTATAACC
>JBJMMA010000128.1:0-10126 GCA_045805065.1 Bdellovibrionia bacterium
CATCTTGGATTGAATCGCCTTGAGACGCTCACCCAGCTCATGACAATTCGGGCGCGCTGGCTCAGGCTGAGTCGTTGCCGGAGGTGCCACTTCAGCAGGCATGACAGCATTGAAAAGCACGGTATTCAGCTCTTCAGCCTGCGCACCGACGGTGAAAAGTGACATCACGGCAACAATTGAAGCAACGATCAGTTTCATGGATTTCCCCCAATAGTTTAAAAGAGTTATAAAACCCCGACCCACCAGCCATATCACCTCGTTCTGAAAATCCAAAACTTCAGAAAGATACAGTTTTTGGGGCCGCCGCATTAAAGTTCAGTTGCATAACTCCCCGCGTCTTGAGAGAGACAGGCCATGGGCTACAATCCTAAAGATTACTTCTTTCACAAAGCTAAGAAAGAAAACTACGCCGCGCGCTCAGTGTTTAAGCTTGAGGAAATTGACGAGCGTTTTCATATTCTTAAGCCGGGTTACAAGATCCTCGATCTTGGAGCGGCACCTGGCTCATGGTCGCAATACGCTTCTCAAAAAGTGGGGCAGCAAGGCCGCGTGCTGGGAATCGATATCCAGCCCATTAAGCTGACCCTGCCAAACTCGGTCTTCATCACGGCCGATATGCGCCAGTTAAATCTCGATCAGGTGATGACCGAAAACGGCATCGCGCCTCCTTTTGATGTCGTTCTCTCGGACATGGCGCCAAAGACCACCGGCATTCGCATTACGGACGCCCAACGATCCCTGGAGCTTTGTGAGCTTGCGCTTTCGACGGCTGAGCGGTTTTTAAGACCTCGCGGCAGCTTTGTTGCCAAGCTCTTTCACAGCGAGGAGTTCGACAAGTTCCGCAACGATCTTCGCGAGCGTTTTGGACGCGTCGAAGTTCTTCGCCCAAAAAGCACCCGCAAAGAGAGCAAAGAGATTTTCTTTATCGGGCTGCTCTACAAAGGCGCTGCCAAAAAGCCGGAGCAGGCCTGATGTTTGTCTTTTCGAATTTGGCCACAAGCCTGGATGGCAAAATCGCAACCGCCAGTCGCGAGCCGTTTTACCTGGGCACGCCTGCGGACCGCAAACAAATGCAGGTTCTCAGAAAAAAGTGCGACATCCTTTTAATGGGTGCGGGCACCCTGCGCGCCTATCAAAAGTTTTGCGGCGTACGAGGCGCCCCATCCAATCGCCAGCCAGCCAATGCAATTGTCAGCGGCTCTCTGGAAGGCATCTCGCCCCGCTGGAGTTTTTTCCAGGATCCAGAGCTCAAGCGCCTCTTGTTCGTTACGTCTCCCAAGGGCCTGACCGCTACACGACGCAAAGAGTTTGAGAAAACTTCCGAGATTATCGAACTTGCGCCAGCAACGGCGCGCAGGCCCACGGCTTCTCAAATTATTCAGGCCTTGGAAAAACGCGGCTATAAGCGCCTTCTTGTCGAAGGGGGCGGTGAGATGATGTGGCACTTTGCGAGCCAGAATCTCATCAATGAGTACAACGTCACCCTGACGCCCAAGATCGTGGGCGGAACAAGTTCACCGACTCTGGTCGAAGGCCAAGGCTTTGCCCCTGAAGATATCCTTCAGCTCAAACTCAAGCAGTGCAAACGTCTTGGAGATGAGCTTTATCTGGTTTACCAAAAGCGATAAGCCTTAAGGGATGCTCGAAGAACGCAGGCAGTTTTTGGGACAGGCTGCCGAGATCTCGATGGCGAACTGCTTCCAGACTTTAAAGACGCTGCCGCGAAAACTGGATTGAATGCCGATGAGAAGCGCCAGTGAGACTGACAGCATCAAAAGGTATTCGACCAAAACTTGGCCGTCTTCAGATGTGCGAAGCGACTGAGGCATTCTCATAATACATATTCTAAGGTAGGATGGGCTCTAATGACAAACGAAGCTCCAGGATCCGACAGGTCCGACGCAACCAATGGAAATAACAAGGGTTTTAAGGGTACTTTTTTTAAGGCACTCGTTCCGTTGGTTGTCATTCTTGCCATTATTGTCGTTGGGCTTCAGCTGGTGAAGTACAAGCTGAACTCTGGCACGTCCGCTCGTCCGGAGGCGCAAGGTGACGTGGCCACTCTGAAAGAGGGCACCGTCCTGCCTGATTTTGATCTTCAGACCTTGGATGGAAAGAAACTCAAATATTCGGACCTTAAGGCAAAAGTAGTTCTTTTGAATTTTTGGGCAACCTGGTGCGAAGCCTGCGTCGTTGAGATGCCTTCGATCGTGAAGCTCAATCAGATGTACAAAGATAAAGGTCTCACCGTGGTCGCAGTGAACCTCGATGAGAAACCTGAGGCTGTTGTTCCCAAGGCAGCCAAACAACTCAAGATCGATTTTCCAGTTTATGTCGACGCTGGTGGAAAGCTTGCTGATCTCTTTGATGTTCATGCCATTCCGCTGACGATCATTCTGAATCAGGACCGCAAGGTTCTTTATGTCGAGGGCGGTGAACGCGACTGGACAGATTCAGAGATGAAGACAAAAATGGATGAATGGGTCAGTCAGAAGTAAGCTCGGATAAAATGAACGCAGACAAATTGGGCTCGGTGAGCCGACAAGATTCCGGGTTCTCGCTTCCTCTTTTTGTGACCCGCGAGAACAAGCTCCTGGTAGGAGCAGTGACCTTTGTAGTCGCCGGAGGCGTGTATCTCATTTCGAACCACTATCCTATTTTCGAGCCCAAGCTTCTTCCCATGACGGCCTGGGACCAGGCGATCCCATTCATTCCTCAAACCGTCTGGATCTATGTCAGTGAGTACATCTACTTCATCGTGATTTACGCACTTTGCCGCGAGACGCTGAATATGAACCGCTATGTCTATGCCGTTCTTGCAATCCAGTTCGTCAGCGTTGCCATCTTCTGGGCATGGCCAACGACATATCCAAGGCATCTCTTTCCGCTTCCGGACACGCTGGATTCATTGACCTACAAACTCTTTGCCTCTTTGCGTGAGGGCGATAGCCCGAACAACTGCGCTCCAAGCCTTCATGTGAGCAGCGTTCTTCTTTGCGCTTTTCTGTTTTTTAATGAGCAGCGCGAGAAGCTTTGGTTCTTTCTCACCTGGGGAGCCATGATCTCGCTCTCAACGCTGACAACCAAGCAACACTACATTGTGGATGTGGTCAGTGGATTGATGATGGCAATCCTCTTTCACTGGCTCTTTTATCGGCGTATTTCGTATCACGAACCCCGGACGACTGGCCATGCGACAAGCCCTGTTTCCTAAAATGAGAATCAAGACCCTTGGCTTTGCTGTTTTAAGCTTAGCGGCTCTGGCATCCTGCACCACTGAAATGCTTTCCCCATCCGGAATGCCGATCACTGCGCCGACCACTCGGCCTCAACCTCCGAAAGTAGATCCCATTACCATCCATGGCAAGCAATACGGCGGAGGCTTCAACCAGGGCGTGCTTCCGATCTCTGATGCAGCTTCAGGAAAGAAGATCAAAAACGTAACGATCTACAGTTATCCCGATAATGGAGAACAGGCCGTGTTCTTCAAGTCGATGAAGCTTGTGAACAATGATCAGGAGATCCTGATTGAAAACGAAGTCGGCGACAAGTTTCTCTTCAATATCAAGACTGAGAAAGTCAAACCGGCCAAAACCAATAAGGTCAAACCTACTCGTTAACGAGCGTGACCGCTCATCAAGAAGCGTTTCCGCTCCATGCAAACCGGTAGTAGAGTTCTTCAAAGCGAGCAAAAGGCAGCACGACAAAGTCGGCATCCATTCCTCGCGCAATCGTTCCCTTGCTGTGATGCAGATCCAGAGCCTTTGCCGCGTTGTAAGTTACGGCAGCAAAGATCTCAGCCCGCCTCATGCCCAGGTACAGTGCTGCAATCGTCATGATCGTAGGAAGGTTCAAAGTGACGCAGGTACCGGGATTGAAATCCGTTGATAACGCTACAGCTGCGCCTGCGTCGATGAGTTTACGGGCTGGGGCATGCGCTTCCTTAAGATAAAACGCAGTGCCGGGCAAAAGAACTGCGACAGTGTTCGAGCTCGCAAGCGCTGAAATCCCATCATCTGAAATCTTCAGAAGATGGTCCGCGGATAAGGCTCCAATCTCAGTGGCAAAGCGGGCGGATTCTGTATTGGCAAGCTCATCGGCATGCACTTTCACCTTGAGGCCAAGCTTTTTGGCCTGCCTTAAAAGCATGCGGCCTTCGTCCACCGTGTAGTAGCCGCGATCAATAAACACATCGCATGCGTCGGCAAGCTTTCTTCGCGCAACCTCTGGAAGCATGTCTTTCACAAGGCACTCAAGATAAGCCTCGCGTGGCATATCTTTTGGAAACGCATGCGCTCCAAGAAAAGTCGTCGAAAAGGTCATTTCAGGAAAACGCTTTTTCAAACGATTGGCGACTTCCAGAACCTTGAGCTCAGACTCAGCAGAAAGTCCGTAACCGCTTTTGATCTCAAGAGTGCGCACGCCATAGGACTTGGATTCTTGAACACGAGCAATCGCTAGCTTTTCAAGCTGAGCAGGCGTTGCTTCACGTGTGGCCTTAACGCTTGCAACGATTCCACCGCCCCGGGCTGCAATCTCTTCGTAAGTTGCGCCACCGCAACGCTCAGCAAACTCATCCGAGCGATCGCCTGCAAAAACGAGGTGCGTATGGCAATCGACAAGCCCTGGAATCACGGCTTGAGTGCCACGCAAATTTTTCTTACCGACTTTTGCGTACTTCTTGGGAAGATCCGATGTTTTTCCCACCCACTCGATGCGATCAGGGATCTCTTTTCCCCCGACCTTGCGAGTGCGGTACACAAGTGCGCCATCCTCGATGCGACCCAGATCATCTTCGATGGGTCGGCGTCCGTCTTTATTGCGAACACCGACCCCGGTTAAGATCTCGCTGGCGTGAATGAGCGCTTTTAAAGCCATCTCTGCTTACCGAAGCATTGGGATCTTGCCGCCGCGCTCTTCAAACGCGGTTTTGCCGATCTTTTGCGCGGTCTCATATCCTGCGTCAGCATGACGAACAATGCCCATGCCGCAATCGCTGTTGAGAACACGAGTCAGGCGCCAATCCGCGTCTGCTGTACCGTCGGCAACGACTACCATTCCCGAGTGGATTGAGTATCCGATACCCACACCGCCACCGTGATGAAGGCTTGTCCAAGATGCACCGTTCACGGAGTTCACAAGAGCATTCAGGAGCGGCCAATCGGCAATCGCATCCGAACCATCCTTCATCGCTTCGGTCTCACGATTTGGAGATGCGACAGAACCGCAATCCAGATGGTCGCGACCGATGACGATTGGAGCCTTCACTTTGCCGGTTCTCACGAGCTCATTGAAGAGAAGGCCTGCCTTTTCGCGCTGGCCATAGCCCAGCCAGCAAATACGAGCAGGAAGTCCTTGGAACGCGATGCGCTTTTGAGCCATCGTGATCCAGCGATGAAGTCCCTGATCTTCCGGGAAGAGCTTAAGAAGCGCTTCGTCGGTCACGCGGATATCTTCTGGATCACCCGAGAGCGCAACCCAGCGGAACGGGCCACGTCCTTCGCAAAACTGTGGGCGAATGTAGGCAGGAACAAATCCTGGGAATTTAAACGCGTCACTCACACCGGCCTTAACAGCTTGAGCGCGAATATTGTTCCCGTAATCGAAGACATGCGAGCCAAGTTTTTGGAACCCAAGCATCGCTTGAACGTGCTGACCCATGCTGTCGATTGCTTTTTGGATATAAGCTTTAGGATCGCGGGTTCTCAAAAGCTCAGCTTGTTCCAACGACATGCCTGCTGGAACGTAGCCATTGAGCTCATCGTGCGCGCTCGTTTGATCTGTCACGAGATCAGGCTTGAAGCCCATTTCAAGAAGACGAGGGAAAACTTCAGCGGCGTTTCCGATGACGCCGATACTGACTGCTTTCTTTTCTTTCTTATATTTCTCAACGCGTTTGAGCGCGTCTTCAAGCGAGTCAGCGATCTCATCGAGATAGCGCGTCTCAATGCGGCGACGTGCGCGAAGTGGATCGATCTCCACGTTCAGAGATACAGCGCCTGCCATCGAGGCAGCCAGAGGTTGGGCGCCACCCATTCCGCCAAGGCCCGCGGTTAAGATCACGCGGCCTGCGAGATCTCCACCAAAGTGCTGGCGACCTGCTTCTGCAAAAGTCTCATAGGTACCTTGAACGATTCCCTGCGTGCCGATGTAAATCCAGGAACCCGCCGTCATCTGGCCATACATGATCAAGCCGCGATCTTCGAGCTCGCGGAAGTAATCCCAGGTTGCCCATTTTGGAACCAAGTTGGAATTGGCAAGAAGAACCCGTGGTGCCAAAGGATGAGTCGGCATCACTGCAACTGGCTTTCCGCTTTGGATCAAGAGGGTTTGATCATCGCGAAGCTCCTTCAGAGTCGCCACGATCGCATCAAAGGATTCCCAATTGCGCGCGGCGCGGCCGTTTCCGCCATAGACAACGAGGTCCTCGGGGCGCTCTGCCACTTCCGGATCGAGGTTGTTCATGAGCATTCTTAGAGCAGCTTCTTGCTGCCAGCCTTTGCAACTCAGTTCAGTACCGCGCGCGGCGCGGACGGTGCGGGATTGGGATGTCATATGAAACCCATACAACATTTATCGAAGTCACTCAACGCTTGCGGCCGAGAGATCCAGGACGACCCGACCTAGTTGCCCGTCGTTCAAAAACTGAGTATGCCAGCCAAAAACCTTGGAAATCGCGTCCACGGTGGCAAGCCCCAAACCGTGGCTTTTCTTACTGGCAATCGGGCCTCGATTAAATGGCTGACCTAATCGAGCAAGAACCTCGGGCGGTACTCCACCTCCTCGGTCGATCACTTCAATCCTAAGCCCGTTCAAAATCAGATCAATCGGTTCAGTCGAGGGCGAGTAGTTCAAGGAGTTCGAAATCAGATTGGCCAGAATAATTTCAAGATAAGCCAGATTAACCGCCACCTTGGTCAAATCAGTGGGAGCCCCAAGTTCAAGCCGGATGCGGTTTGCCCCTCGGCTCTCAAAGCGGGAAACCGCCTTTTTCAGAACGGATTCCAATGTCACAACATGAATATTGTGGCGTGCGGGCGCTGCCTCGACCTCTGCCCAAAGCAAGAAAGCCGATACCGTTTCAGAAATGGATTGGATTTCTCGATCGATGGATGAGGCGACGGTGTCCTTGATGTCGCCTTTTCGTCGCGCCGCTTCGATCTCAGCTGAGATACCGGCCATGGGTGTCTTGAGTTCGTGCGCGAGATTGTACGACCAGACTCGAGAGATTTCATAGCCACGGTTCACACGTGTGACGAGCGCGTTCAACCCCTGCACCAGGCGATAGAACTCATCGCGCGATACTTCAGATTCCCGGTCAAGGTTACTTGCGCTGATCTGTGGAAGAACGGATGCGGACATCGACAAGAGCGCGATTTCATCCACCTTCTCCGACAGACGTTGCAGAGGAGCCAGCAGGCTTTTCGCAAACGAAGCGGCAATGACCAAACCAATCGCAAGCAAGCCGATGATCTCAAGACAGTCCCGGACCGAAATGGCGGGATTGATCATCAAGCTTCGATTGAAGATCGCGCCCACTTCTAGAATTTTTCCGGGATACTTTTTCATCGGAAGGTTCAGCACACGAATGAAATCACCCGTCGTGTGATGAGTGACCCAGGGCGCGTGATAGTCAATTTCACTATAAGGGACGAGCTTTGCCGCTCCACTTTCAAAGAGGACGGGCCCGTTTACATCCCGAATGACAAAAAACTTTCCAATGCGATTATCTCCCAGGACTTGAGAGATCAGGGCGTCGGCCTTCTTTTCGTCTTTCAATGCGACTTCAACGAGACTCGAGGAAACGATCGCTTGTGCTGCCGAATCGATGTCGGCATCAAGCAGGCTCAAGCGCTCGCCATTGATGAAATAATTGTCCAACAGGGTCGCGCAGGTGGCGACAATCAGAAGCAAAAGAGCAAGAAAGGCAAAGAGCCTAAGTCTCAACGAAGTACCCTACGTTCTTTAGGTTTTTAAGCTTAATGGAGGATCCGCAAGCTTCAAGCCTGCGCCGAAGGTGCGTAAGAGTCGCTTCAACCACGTTGGATTCGATTGAAGCAGCATCCCCCCACACTACCGCAAGCAAGTCATCACGTCTGAGCACGCGCCCGGGCTCTTTCGTCAAAAGCTTGAGGAGCGCAAACTCCTTTTGAGGAAGCGCCTCCTCTTTGCCAGCGACTTGAATCGAATAGCGCTCGAGATCGAGAACAGTGTTTCCAATCGTGCGATATTTCTCAGACGGCGCCTTGGCTCGTCGGGTGAGCGCCCGCACGCGAGCAATGAACTCCTGATTCAAAAAGGGCTTGCCGATGTAATCATCAACTCCCATATTCAAAAGCTCCGCGCGCTCAAGCGGCGTATTGATCGCGGAGAGAATCATGATCTGAGCATCAGGCCATTTCGAGCGAATCTCTCTGAGTTGATCCTTGGTATCGACTCGTCCCAGAAGCCGATCCAGAATGATCAGCGAAAACTGGTCTTTTTTGCCCAGAAGCGCTTCACTGAGAGCCAGAGCGGAGTCCAACACATGGGTTCTCCAGCCTTCTTCCTGGAGAAGTTTGGCGACATGCTCGGCAATTTTTTCATCGTCTTCGACAATCAGGGCCTTTTGCATCCTAAAGTCACTCAAGATTAAAAATTTTTTATCTTCGCTTCATTCTGAGAAGCAGCGGGCTTCGTACTCTTAATGGATGAGAGAATACCTTGAGATCGCGGCTTGGCTAGAGCGAAATCCACATATTGCTCACGAAAGCCCCTTAGTTCAATCGCTTCCATCTCCTTCATTCAAAGCGGAAGGCCGTGAGATCGTCTCCTTCAGCACGAACAATTACCTCGCTTTGGCAACCAGTCCGCGCTTGATCGCGGCCGCCCGCTTTGGGCTCGAGAAATTCGGGGTTGGAAACTGCGAGTCCCGACTTTTGGGCGGAGATCTTGAGATCTATCGTACGGTCGAAAGCAAATTGGCAAAGATGAAGCGCAAGGACAGCTCCATTCTCTATGCCACGGGCTTTCTCACTAATCTGGGTGCACTCGCGGCGCTGGTCCGCTCACCGCAAATCTGCCGCGTATACGGCTTCAGGCCCTCCAGCCGCACCAAGTACGCTTACTTCTCAGATGAACTCAATCATGTCAGCATTCGCGAAGGCATTCGCATGTCTGAAGCCGAGCGCTTCACCTATCGCCATCTGGATATGGATCATCTGGAGAATAGCCTCAAGCGCTCGGACGCTCACTGCAAGATCATCGTAACGGATGGTGTCTTCAGCCAGGATGGCGACATCGCGCCTCTTCCTGAAATGATGGCGCTTGCCGAAAAATATGATGCCTTCGTATATGTCGATGATGCTCACGGCACCGGCGTTCTTGGAAAGAACGGCGGAGGCATTTCTGAGCACTTCAATTGCTATCATGAGCGCCTCATTCACATGGGCACTCTGAGTAAGGCTTATGGCGCAATCGGTGGCTTCGTTGCCGCCGATCATTACATTTGCGAAATCATGCGCCAGACGTCATCGGCCTATGGCTTTACATCCACTCTTCCGCCGGATCAGGCTTATGCCGTTTCTGAAGCCATCGACATGGTGACTGATGAGCCAGAGCGCAGGGCAAGTCTCTGGTCCAATCAGCGTCTTTTTGCTCGCCTCATCCAAGAAGCGGGCTTTGAGGTCGTCTCAACTGAAACGCCGATCATTCCGGTCATTGTTGGCGATGAAACGGTCTGTGATAACTTCTCACGTTTTCTTTTTGAGAAGGGCTATCACGTGGATCCAGTGAAGTTCCCAGCTGTTGCCAAGGGCAAATCGAGACTTCGCGTGATCCTCAATGCGCACCATCGCGAAGAACAGATCCGGGGCCTGGTTGCAGCCATGACCGAATACGTTCAGAAGCATGGCTATCGAGCCGCCCAACACTCAAGCACTGAGCAAGAGCGGCTCACAGCTGCATCGGTTTAAGAAACGATTTCTTCGAGCGTACGAGACTCGATGAGCTTCTCAAGATAGATGAGGTCTTCGTGGTACGAGCGATCCACATCCGCCTTAGGAACTTTCTTGCGAATTGTGTGATGAAGCTTCTCAATTGTCTTTGAGCTTCTCAGCGGGCGCAGGAACTCAATGCCTTGAGCGCC
>JBJMMA010000129.1:0-24246 GCA_045805065.1 Bdellovibrionia bacterium
CGGCGCTCGGCGCGGCGCAGGCGGAGGCGGCACAGGCGCGGTTACTGCAGCACGCCGTCGAGCGCCTCGGCCTGCGGCACGCGATCCACTGGTACTACACGCCGATGGCGCTGGGCTTGACCGGCGGGCTGACTCCGCTCGCGACCATCTACGATTGCATGGATGAACTCTCGCTCTTTCGAAACGCCCCAACCCGACTTGTGGATTATGAAGCCGAGCTTCTCAAATTGGCCGATGTCGTATTCACAGGAGGGCACCACCTTTACGAGTTCAAGCGCGACCGCCATTCGAACATTCATCCCATGCCAAGCAGTATTGACAAAAAGCACTTCATGCAAGCCCGTGAACTCTCCGACTCCGCAGATCCCTCCGATCAGGTCTCCATCCCTCACCCGAGAATCGGCTTTTATGGGGTGATTGACGACCGTCTGGACCTGGAGCTTCTGCGCGGCATGGCTGAGGCTAAGCCCGATTGGCAACTGATTCTTATTGGTCCAGTGGTCAACAAGATCTCACAAGAGAGTCTCCCCAAGGCGCCCAATATCCATTATCTCGGACAAAAGCACTATCAAGAGCTGCCGCGCTACCTTTCCGGCTGGGATGTGGCGATGTTGCCTTTCGCGAAAGTGGAGGCCACACGTTTTATCAGCCCGACCAAAACTCCGGAGTACTTAGCTGCAGGAAAGCCCGTAGTCTCAACATCCATTCGTGACGTCGTCAGGCCTTACGGTGAAGAGCAGCTGGTGCTGATCGGGGACACCGTGGACGAATTCATCCATGCCATAGAAACCGCACTGCGAATCGATCACCACAACTCGTCGTGGAAAAATCGCGTCGATGAGTTTCTTTCAGACAAATCCTGGGACCAGACCTGGAGCAAAATGGCTGAGCTCATCCAAAAGTGTGTCAGCAAACCCAGCAGTCTGCGCCAGGCAGGATGAGTCCATCTGAGTTAACTTTCGCGGTTCCGCATATGGTCTGCAAGCTTTCGAAGCGTCGCTGTCAGCTCGCTGAGCAGCGGATCAGCGACGCCGACAATTTTCAGAGCTTGCTCCATGCAAAGCATCCATTGATCCGCTTCGCTTTGGCCAATCGCGAATGGGAAATGCCGCATCCTGAGTCGGGGGTGACCGTACTTCTCGACAAAAAGGGGTGGGCCACCGAGCCAACCTGACAAAAAGAGAAAGAGCTTCTCTTCGCTCGATGCGAGGTCTTCAGGATGCAGGCGTCGAATTCCCTGCGCATCAGGCAGCGTATCCATCAAATGGTAAAACTCGCGCGCCAGCGCACGAACACCTTCGGCGCCCCCCAGGGTCTCGTAAACTGTCTTCTGCTGATCCATTGAACGCACTTTGCCATGACCGGTTTCTTAAGTCACTTCGGGAAGCGAGCGGCAGATTCATTCACCTCTCATTAGCCTCATGGTTGGCCCCATTTATGCGTGAAGCTAGCCCCATGTTCTTTTTCTTTTTCCCCTTTGGCGGCCGTGGTTATCGCGGAAATCGCAGGTATTATCGCCGCCGATCGTTCGGATTTATTCCGTTTCTTCTCATGCTGGGATTTCTTTCGATGCTCTTTTCTCAGCCCAACGGAAACGGACTGGTTCTCTTCTTTTTTATCGCGCCGCTTTTATTCTTTTTCATGATCAGTTCTATCATCTCGTCGGTTTTCAGGCGCCTGGCTGAAAGATCCATGGAAGTTGAGAACTATTGGAGCGGGCACCTTTCAAAAGATGTCGAGTCTGATATTGACCCTGAATCCTTGCCTGCGGATAGAGAGAGTTCTGAGCCCCGCGAAGAAGAACCTCCCGCCGTTCATCGAGACGAGCGACTGTCTCAGATTTGGAAACGTGCACAAGGATTGCGATATGAACCAGGCCTCAATCGTCTTGCCAGAAACGCGCAGCGACAATCCCATGCACTGGCTGAGCTTCATGAACGATTTCAGCAGCTCCTTGCCAATAAACTCAGACCTGATGAACTAACCTATCGCAGATTTCTTGCCTCGGCTGCACAGGGCCACCAGATGATCGCGAACGAGATCGAGGAAGCCGTATCTCGCCTTGAGTACCTCCAGTCCGTCGGAACAAGCCTGCGCGCTGCATCCGGGGATGCGCCTGATGATTCGGGTCGCTATCACGATATCGAGCAGGAACAGCTGTCAAAGATTTCGGCGTTGCTGTCCCGGACACAAGACGCTGTGGCCCAGTTTGCAAGAGTCAACTTTGCGATCGTTGAAATGCGTGGCACCTCAAGCCGCAAGGCAGAAGATATCAACAGTGCCATTGATCAACTGAAGGACTTAGCTCAACGAGCACAGCACCTTTAGGCAGCGTCAGTATCGATCTGGATATCAGGGCGTCGGCGGTTACCGGCTTCCATGTCCTGGATAGCTTTTTCCGCATCGGTGGTGACTCGATCCAGCTCCAGCATCGTACTTGCCATGCGCGGCAATGCATCCATGCGGTAGCGAGAAAGATCATCCAGTGCCCCTCGGATGTCCTGGAAAGCGGAACGAAGGGAGTTCATATCAAGCTGCGCCTCGGTTGCGCGTTTTTGAATCTCCACTCCCTGTGTGCGCAGCCGTGAAGCAGTGCCCGCAATCAGATCCGATGTTGTGCGATTCACAGCATCCACTTTATCAATCACGATTCTTTGATGAGCAAGCGCTAGCGCAACGGTCGCAGCCACTTGAAGCGCTGTCACGGTCACACTGAGCGAACGTTCCACGCCGCGGATGAGTTCCTTGTTATTGCGAATGATGATCTCGGTTGCAAGCACACCTTGCTGATTGACGGCGAGCTGCTGCTGCAGATCCATGATTCGCTGCCGAAGCGGGAAAAGAAGTTCTTCGCCCACGAATTTTCGTTTGGCTTCATCTTGAGCGAGCTCGCGCTCCATTCTCGAGGCAAGTTTTGTGTCGATCAGTTGGCCCATTCGGACCGCACGCTCAAGCTTAAAAGTCATTTCTCGCATCTGCCTTTGGTCTTCAGCCAAGGTCAAGTTGTCTCGCTGAAGCTGATCCTTTCCGCCTTCAAGAGACCGAACAATTGCAGAAATCACCGTCTGCGCGCTTTCAAAGCGTGAGAAGTAGCGCTTCATCGGAGTGCCCACTCCGGGAATTCGCCCCAGCGTGCGCGAAAGCCATCCCGGCTCAAAATCAAACTTGGCTGGATCGAGCTCTTCCACTTTCTCTTTCAACTGGATCAAAGCATTGGCGACTTCGCCGCCCTCTTCGCTCCGCGCCGTAAGCTTGCGAATAGGTTCCTTGAGAAGCGCCATCTGCTCGGCAGCCTTGCGCTGGAGATCGATGCTCATGGTTTCGACGGAGGCTCTTTTGGCTTCCCGCGCCTGTAAATCTTCCGGCCGCACCTCCATCAGGCGATCGACAAATCGTTCCGCCTTGTTCTCTAGCTCTGAGTCCGGTTGGTCAACCATGGCGCTCTGCCTCCACTGACTCAGGAAAGCAAGTTTACTGCCTGACACAAGCAAGCAACTTGGAATGGCGATTGCAGCCCTGCATAAGAATGGACGGAAAGACTTTGAAGCAGCGCAAGCTCTCACTGACGCCGTACCGACCTCTTCTCTGGGGAATGGAATTCATTCTGCTCCTGGGATTTTGGTTCATGCTCACTGCGAAAGTGAACTTTCAGGAGTTTTGCGCAGGCGCTCTGACAACTCTTGTCTCGCTTTTTGCCGTGCATCTTTGCGTAGAGGTTCCCTTTTCACGCTTATCAAATATTCCGCGTTATATTTTCCAAATTTGGAGAATCCCACTCAGCATTCCAAGTGGACTCTATCAAGTCTTCTCAGCGCTCTTTCTGGCGTTATTCTCTTGCAAGGGACAAATGGGAGCGAAGCAAAGAAGTGATATCCAAGCTATCCCCTTTGAGCCAGGAGCTGCCGACGATCCCGAAGCAGAGTTTCGCCGCACACTGGCTCTTACCCTTCCCACTTGCACGCCAAACTTTGTAGCCATCGACATCGAGCGCGACCAAGGCCTCTATATTTTCCATCAAGTCAAAAACGCGCCGCCGCCTCAACTTCTGCTGAAGTTGCGATCAGAAAAACCAAAGAATGGAGAGGCTCCATGACGACCTTCTGGCAGATGACCGTCTGGGAATGGATGTCCTTACTGCTTCTCTTGAGCCTGATTCCCTGTGGCTGTCTCTGTTTCATGGGAAAAACTACAATCGATCGAGTCATCGGTTTGCAGATGGCAAGCGCCGTTGAAGTCATGATCTTGATGCTCCTCTCACAGTCTTCCGGCCAAGGCTCTTTTTTTGACATCGCCTTGTGCCTGACGATTCTGGCCTTCGGAGGCGGATTTGTCTTTGTCCGCTTTCTGGAGCGCTGGTGCTAGAGGCAACCACTCGAGGCAATAAGACGATGAACGTTCAAGAATGGATCAGCATCGGATGTTTAGGAATCGCGGTTCTGGTGAGCTGGCTCTCCTGCCTGGCCATTGTCTTGATGAAGGATACATACGAGAGACTCAATTACTCATCCGCGATCACAGCAGTCTCCGTTCCATTGGTCGCGCTTGCGATCTGGTTTAGAACATCGGATCCCCAGATCCGGATCAAGATCCTGCTCATTACCGTAATTCTCTTTTTTACCAACGCTGTACTCACCCATGCCACAGCAAAAGCGCATCGGATTCGAAGTTCCATGGAGGCGCAGAAATCCAAATGAACATTCTTCAGGCCTTGATTCTGATCTTCGTATGCCTGGCCGCAACAGCTGTGGTGCTCGTCCGTGATCCACTCTCACAATCAGTCGGGCTGAGCTTTTACGGAATCCTCCTGGGGCTGATGTTCTTTGTCTTTCACGCTCCCGACGTCGCTCTCTCTCAGATTGTGATCGGAGCGATCATCCTACCCATGCTTCTTCTCTTGGCTCTGTCGTGGATTAAGAGATCCGAGCACGCAAGCAGAAAGGATCCCGCCCCATGAGAATGCCCACGCGACTCTGCTTTTTTCTCATCGGAGCTGCAGGCCTTGCCTATCTGTATCTCAAAGGCGCATCTCAGCTTCCGCCCATCGGTCATTACTCAGGCCCTTATGGCGATGATGCCAATCACGCCTCCGTTGCCGCACGCCACATCACAGACAGCGTCAGCGGCGTGAATTTTGACATTCGCGCTGTGGATACCTTGGGAGAAGAATTTATCCTTTTCACGTCCGTCATTGGCGCTGTGGTTTTTTTGCGTGAAGCTTACGAGAAGGAGACCGCCGACTCTGCCGGGAAGCGCTTTCACGAAGCCGGACACACCACTCAGGCGACGGATGCAGTTCGTTTCTGGACGCTAGCCATGACCGCTCCGACTGTCCTTTTTGGATGTTATATCGTTCTTCACGGTCAGTTGAGTCCAGGAGGCGGATTTCAAGGCGGGGTCATTCTCGCGACGGCCCCGCTCCTGATCTTTCTGTCTCAGGACTATGAGACTTTCAAGCGAGTGACGTCAAACACCTTACTCGAGCTTGGCGAATCCCTGGGCGCTGGGAGTTACGCAGGAATTGGCGTCATTGCTCTTCTTTTTGGAATGCCTTTTCTCACCAACTTTTTGCCTTTGGGACAAAAAGGAGAGCTTCTTTCAGGAGGAATCATCCCCCTCATCAGCTTTCTGGTCGGCCTTGAAGTTGCCGGAGGATTCGTCCTTCTTCTAACTGCCTTTCTTCAGCACGTTTTCGCATCCCCCGAGAAAGAGGACTCCCCATGAGCGTCCTGCCTTACTTTGCCGCAGCCTATCTTTTTCTGATCGGACTCTATGGAATCACCAGTAGCCGCAACCTGATCCATCTCATTATCTGCCTGGCGATTGTTCAATCCTCGACTTATGTCTTGCTCCTGACAATCGGGTACCGGATCGGAGGACAGGCGCCGATTTTTCAATCCATGAGCGAGAACACTCGAACGGTGGATCCCGTTGTGCAAGCCCTGATGCTCACGGATATCGTCGTCCAGGCCACGGTGATGGCGCTTTTACTAGCGCTTGCGATCCAGGTTCATAAGAAAACAGGAAACCTGGATCCTAACTCAATTCAAAAGCTCCATGGATAACCCAAACCTTCTCTTACCACTCCAGATTGCCATCCCGCTTTTGATGGCGGCCATCTTAACGGGCGCAGGCCAATGGTTTCCGCGTAAAATAACTGATCTCTTATCCATGGCCACGGCGCTGGTAAGCTCGTGGATTGGACTCCGTCTGATTGAGCACACCGGGCCAGGCCAAAAGCCCCTCATCTATTGGTTCGGAGGATGGGGCCCAGGAGTGATGTCCTCGCGTGCACTGGGTGTCAGCTTTTCAGTCGATCCCATCTCAGCGATCCTGGCGACTTTCGTCCCATTTCTCTTTGTCTTCACCTTTATTTATACATGGCGCTACTTTAAAGAGGTCAAATCCCTCTTTCATGCACTGATGCTCGTTTTCATGGCCAGCATGTGCGGCTTCTGCTTGAGCGGAGACCTCTTCAATCTTTTTGTCTGGTTTGAACTGATGTCAGCGGCAGGTATCGTTCTTTGCGGGTACAAATCCGAGGAACTTGGCCCACTGCAAGGAGCCATCAACTTTGCGGTTCTTAACTCAGTGGGCGCTTTTCTCACGTTAACGGGGATCGCGTTTTTATATGCGCATACAAGCGCACTCAATATGGCGCAGATGGGTGCATCCCTAGCTCAGACAAGTCCTGACCCTTGGGTATGGATCGCCTTTGCGTTCGTTTGTTTTGGATTTCTTACCAAGGCAGCGATCGTGCCGTTTCATTTCTGGCTTGCCGATGCTCATGCGGTCGCTCCGGCCCCGGTTTCAGCGCTTTTTTCTGGCATCATGGTTCCTCTGGGACTCTTTGCTGTTCAAAAAGTTCATCACACTGTATTTGCGCAGGCCTTCGCGCCACAGCAGCATCAGATTCAACAAGTTTTTATCTGGATGGGAGTAGCCTCCACGCTTCTGGGTGGGGTGATGTGCTTTCTTCAGAGGCATCTCAAGCGACTTCTGGCGTTTTCCACCATCAGTCACGTAGGCATGATGATGATCGCGCTCAGCCTTTTTCAAGAACAAGCCTCGCACGGGATGTATACTTATCTTTTAGGTCATGGGCTCGTTAAGGCTTCTTTATTTATGATCGTGGGCATCCTGCTTCATCGGACCGGCTCGGTCGATGAGAAGAAACTTTTCCGGAAATGCCTTGAACTTAAACCTGCGAACATCCTCTTTCTCACCGCAACCTTGGGCATCGCTGGCGTCCCCCCGTTTTCCACTTTTTCTGGCCATCATGAAATCGAAAAAGCACTTCGAGAAACTCATCAAGAGTGGCTGGGCTACGTTTTAATCCTGGGATCAGCACTGACTGCGGGCACACTGTTTCGATCCTACGCCAGGATATTTCTGGGTTGGGGGCGCTCCACTCAAGACAATTTTTCCAGCCCGCAGCCTGCGGAAGGAGACGAGAACCGCGAGACTGGTGAAACACCTTCCCAAACACCCTGGTCCATGATTCTGGCTCCGGCGCTACTTCTGGCGTTTTCCGTCGCTCTCTCATTTGAAAGTCGATTCAAAGTTGACGCTCGAAGCCTGATTCATGCCGGACTCACACTTTTCCTGGCCTTAGCTCTGGCGACATCCGCTCTTTATGGGAAAAGAGGTCTCATCAAGTCGCGCTCGCCCCACGCTATCCTGCTGAGATCAATGGCCAGCGGCCTTCACTCGCTTCACAGTGGCCAGGTTGGCGACTATATTGTTTGGTTTACGCTGGGAGTCGGGGTCTATGGATTGGGCTTTCTTCTCAAAACCTAGCCCTGGTCCCGCATCAAAACCCGCATTCAGCTGCCGACTGATTTCACTGCACGCAAACTGCACCTGACAAATGCATTCGGAGGATTTCTTCTATGGCATCAAACGATCTTTCTCGCATCATTCGCAGCTACATCGACGCGGTGAACGCTGACAACCCTCGCTTGGTCGAGCCTCTGCTTGCCGACAATGTGAAGTGGTCATCGCCCGCCGGCAAACGAACCGGCCCGGAGGAAACACGGAAGTACATGGAGAGATGGTTTACGGCTTTCCCGGATCTTAAGCTGGAACAGATCAATACCATTCTGGGCGAAGACCAGGCTGCCGTTGAGTGCAAGTTAGTAGGAACGCATCAGGGCAACTTTGTGTCGGACTTGGGCCAGTTTACGCCCACTCAGAAACGAATCAGTGTTGATCTGATTAACCTGCTCACCATTCGGAATGGCAAGATCTCCGAGATCCGCGTGTTCTATGACTCGGCCGAAATCATGGACCAGCTTGGATTCCAAGTCGAAAAACGCGCAGCTTAAGTTGAGAGAGGAAGCTCGACAATAAAGGTCGCACCCTTGCCAAGAGCGCTCTCCACGTGAATAGTTCCAGCGTGAAGTTCGATGATCTGGCGAGTGATATAAAGCCCAAGCCCGAGACCGCTGATTTCATTGGCTGAGACTGCTCGTTCAAAACGATTGAAAATCCGCTCGTGGTTCTCTGGAGCAATGCCTGCCCCCTCATCCTTCACACTGAGCACGGCTACCTTGGCATCTTGGGATTTTCTCAGGCTTACCTGAATGGGTTTTCCCTTTGCGTACTTGATGGCGTTTGAAATCAAATTTGTCAGGACCTGGTCGATTCGGAATCGGTCCCAGTTTCCGATTACATTTGGCTCGAGCGAAGTACTCGCCCGGCAACCTGCTTCGGAGAATTGCTCATCAAATCTTTCCAGCACCTCAAGCACGAGAGCAGATAAAGAAAAACGTTCCGGATCAATGGGAAGCTTGCCCGCACTGATACGAGTCAGATCAAGCATGTCTTCGACCAGATGATTCAGTCTTCCCATCTGATCATCGCAACTGGCGAGCAGTCTCTGAATGCGGGCGGGCTCACACACAGAAACATCACCCTTGGATATTTTTCGAAGAGCCGTCTGGGTCTGAAGTCTCAGCGTGGTCAGTGGCGTCTTTAATTCGTGTGAACAAATATCAATCAGTTCTTGCCGTGCGTGCAGAGCTTCTTCAAGCTGACGATTGGCCTGCCTGAGATCCCCTAAAGCCTTCTCACGGTCGCTGACATCACGGTACACAATAGCAACTTCAGTGACACGACCTGAAAGATCGCGAAGAGGGAAGAAATCCGACTCGAGCCAGCGCGGCCGTCCCATTTTTCCGCTGAGGGCGGGATCATAATAAAATGCGGGCGCCTGAACAGCCTCACCCTGTAGCGCTCTTCTAAAAACGTGAGCGACGCCAATCGCTTCGGCTTGTGGATCTTTCAAGAGATTGTAGTCGTTCAGTTGATCCAGTGTCGCCTCAAAAAGCTTTTCCCAGGCCGGATTCGCTTCGCGCGAAGAACCATCGGCCGCATAGATATGCAACGGGAGTGAGCTTTGATTAAAGAAAGCTCGAAATCTTCCCTCAGCCTCCCGCTGGGACTCCTCAAGTTTTTTCCTGTCTGAGATATTTTGAACCAACGAAACGACGCCCCGACACTGCCCATCCGGGCCCATATCAGGTGCAAACGTGACTTCAATCCACCTTGATTCGTGTTCGTAGTGCGCAAGCATCTGCCAGTTCTGGGCTTCGCCTTGCATGGCTTTATCCAGCCTCGCTTTGACACTTTCAAAGTGTTTGTCGCCTAAGACTTCACGAATGGGCCGATTGAGCATGGATTGAAGTGGGCGCTCAAACCAGCTCTCATAACGAGCATTCACAAAACGAAAGCAGAGTTCGGGATCAATATACCCAATCAGCGCGGGAACCGCGTCCGTGATCAGGCGCAGTTGCTGTTCACGGGACTGAACTTGCTCGGTCGCCTCGTGAAGATCATGGATATCAGCGGTTGTCCCGAGCCAATAACGAATCTCGCCCTCAGAATCCCGAATCGGAACAACACGACCGAGAAACCAGCGATATTGGTTCGAATGATTTCTCAGGCGGTATTCATGGACAATGAGCTCACCGGTTTTAAAGCCCTGCTCCCACTTCTTTAAAACCGCTTCACGATCTTCTGGATGAATGACTTCGACAGGCTGGGCATCGTTGTAATGCTCTGGACGAAGCCCTGTGTAATCCCACCAGCGATCATTATAGAAAGTCACTTTTCCGATACAGTCGGTAGTCCAAACGATCTGTGGTAAACAGTTGAGGATAGTCAGAAGCTCGGCTTGAATCCCTTCTTGCCCGAGCTGCACCAGTTGTTCCGGAATAAATCCTTCGTTAGACAACGCCTCAACTCCTTCAGAAGTTGCATCTATATTGCCAGGACCACAAAAGTTGTCAATTATAGTCTATTTTTCATAGGAAGAGCTCACTTTGATACGCACTTGCGAACTGTGTCCCAGGTTCGTGTGGTGATTTCGTTGCCAAACGTTTTTTCAATCAAGACCATGAAAACAGGATTCCCAGGAGAAGGCTGATAGGCGCTGAATGCTTCGCGCCCCTGGATTTTGAGAATGGAAGCCTCGTCCTTTTGAACTGGAAGCTTGATTCCACGCGGAGCTGTTTTCTTAAAAAACGTCACCACGCGCTTATCCTTGGGTCCTAGCTTGAACTCACTGAATGGATCCGAATCCAGCATTTTCTGCAGCTCAGAAACGGATCGAACGATGGTTGAGAAACCTCGTCCAAGCCTTTGCTCAGTTGCCTTTTCTATTCGGCGTTCAAGTGCTTCGTTGTCTGCTCCTCGCGAATCAAATACAGCATTGCCACTCGAGAGCACTGTCACGACATCCGTGAATCCCTCCTGCTCAAGACATTTCTTGAGCTCGGGCATCTTGAGGTTCATCGGACTTACTCCGCGAAGAAAGGCGACATAACGTGGCATCGTTCAGTTGATCTCCGTTCTTTCTACATTTACCATAGAATGGAGACCCAACACTATGGATGACTTCAGCGATTTGGAAATGGAACGCTATCTCTCAACTCTCAAGCGTGGCATTGAGAGGCGCAAAAGCATGGTTGCCAGCAATGAGGACATCGCTGGCACGCATGAAAGCCTCGAAGGCGATTGGGACGAATGGATGTGCATGGACTGCGGAATCTTCATGAAGGGAGAGCGCTCGAATTGCCGGCGCTGCGGACTCTCGCGGTTCTGAATTTGCATTTTATGGGTTCATGCGTCCCCCACAAAAACCTCATGATAGCGAAAAAAAAGCAGTCGTAAGCAAACGGCAAGGCAAGCGGACGGTTCCCATCTCCGCAAAACACACCCGCTCCTACGGTCCTCCTCAGACCTCGGGGCGAAGCCGTAATTCACGTCGTTCTGCCTGAAGCGGCCTGACAAGAGATCAATGCAGTTTTAGGGCTTTCTCAATTTGGTCGAGCCGCGACTTGAGGTCATTGACCTCACTCGAGAGTGCCGCATTCTCCTGACGAAGCTTTTCGTTCAAAGAAGCAATATCCCGCGCGCCACCACCACTTAAGCCCAGGCCCACAGCAACGTTTACGCGCTTCAGACCTGGATCGTCTGAGGCTTCCCACGCAGTGCCCACGGCTCTTTGAGCCATATCGAAAGTGACATCTTTTCTGGCAACCGCTCTGCCCGTGCCATCGCCATTTCCGATGATTAAGTCACCAAGATGAACTTGGCCTTTCACCAGCACTGGCAACTGGCCTGCGAAGGCTACAAGAATGGATTTTGCGGGATCCAGAATGTCGTTGCCCACGAAGGCTGCCTTTTTCTCAGAAGAAACGACTACGTAAATTCCTTTATATTGGATCACGGAACCCATTTCAGGTTTAGGACCATTTTTCCACTCGACCCATTCGGCGAAGTCCGCACCGCCAGCGTTCATTGATCCAGCCATATTGATGGATCGACTTGTGGCAGCATCCTTCCCAACGTACAAACTGGCGCCAGCAGCAGTATTCCATCCGCTAGCCTGGCCGACCACAGTTAAAGTCCCAGAAAACTGGCTTGGGACGGTACTATCGGCAGTATACAAAGCCCATTTATTAGTCGCCTGGACGTTGCCAATATAAACGCCGTAACCATTGTCGACCAATTTATGGGCACCTGAGATACCAGGATCAGCTGAGGCTGGCTGAATCTCAAAATGCCCCCCATAAGCTGTGGTAATAGTGCCAGCTGGCTTATAATTGAAAACACGGCCTCTCACACCATACGCAGCCGTGATCGTCCCATTGGTTTCGTTATTGACTGTACCGCTCAAACCGATTGCTGAGGTAATCACGCCTGACCCACCTGTAACGTTTCTCGCGGTAGCTTCGACGGCAACGGAATTCGACAGCGTTGCCGTAGGCTCATACCAGACGGAAATTCCTGAAAGCGCACTGATTCCACTTGTGAGATTTCTATCAGCTCCACTGCTAGCGGACCTGAAGATACCTGCGGAAAAGGTAGAAGCGCTTGCTGCAGGAGGATCAATAACCTGCCAAGCAAAGATGTTTGCTGCCTGGGTATTAGTGGCAGTATCAGTCCGGGTGTCTTGAACGAACAGTTTTGCCGAGGGACCGGTCGTCCCAATTCCAACATACTTAGTGAGAGGATCTTCCCAAATCTCACTTGAGGTAAGCACGGTGCTTGAGGTCCACTTGGCCAGCATGTTCCCAACACCGGTTTGCAAATCAGCCGGAAAGGGAACTGAAAATGCCACCTTTCCAGTCATAGTATTGATGGTAGGCATCGACATCCCGGCTGGAATTGTAATCCCGCTCCGCTGCTCTAAATTGTAATGCACTGTGATCGTAGTCGCTCGATCACACGTGTTCGCATCGCTTGGACAAAGCGGATCAAAGTAGGCATAAGCGATCACTGGGCAGTTGATCGAAGGTGGCGTAGTTGCGGCATTTCCACAGAGAGCACCCATCGTATCGTAGACAGCAGCGTTTGCAACGCTGGGACCTGCAACAGGGTTTCCCATCGCATCGGTCAAAGTAAAGCCATAACTCTTATGTGCACCCGTAACGGGATCCCTTGCCACGCAACCGTTGGACACTAACCCATTCACGCATTTTTCGATCCAGCTTCCTGTTCCGTTTGCGGGAAAGGTTCCGCCGGCGTAATCCACACTTTTGCCGAGAGCGGTTGAATTGCCTGCCTCACGTCCGATTCTCGTGGCGAGCTGATCGCGGGTAGCAACGGTTCTCGTACCGCGAACCGACTGGTTCATATTGTTCATCATGCTCGACATGGAAAGCATGACGACGCTGCCCACTGCAGCGGCGATCATCACCTCAACAAGGCCGAAGCCCTTTGAGTCGCTTAACAGTCTCAGAGGATCTCTCCGTTTGCGCAGTGATGCAGTTTCTTTCGTTTCGCCCATAACCTCTTTGACCCGTCTTGAACGGTGATCTGTGAACGGTGACAGGTAGGATGTAAAACCGGATGCAAAGCCAACGTACCTGATTCATCCGCAGAATTTTCTATTGTCTATTAATCGTAATTTTTTGAAAAAAACTTCACAACGTGTCGCAAATGACGGGGCGATTTCTTAAGTACACAACTCCACTAGATCAATTGTTCTAGCGGAAATTTGCGATAAAAATGCGTTTTTTTGTAAATGAGAGTTATGTTGGCTTTTCCACTTTGCAATTAAATAAAGATCTGCAACATATTCAGTTAACTTCGCTATAACGAACTTAGTTGAGTTTCGCTCGACGATTCTCATACCCGTGCATCAGCGGGGTCGCTATTAAAAGCTCAGAACTTAAGCGGCCTTACGTCTTCGCTTTGAGCCCGTGCTCTTCTTTCGGCGAGAAGAGGTCGTTTTCTTACGACCTCGCGAAGGAACCTTCTTGCCCGAGCGGCGAGCTTCAGAGAGCCCGATAGCAATGGCCTGTCTGCGGCTTTTCACCTTCGGGCCCTTCTTTCCGCTTCTCAATTTGCCCTTCTTTTTCTCATGAAGCGCTTTTCCAACACTTTTGCGAGAACTTTGACTGTATCGTGCCATCTCTTTTTCTCCTAATCTAAGCTGCGATTCGTTCTTCAGCCGAATACACACCCGAAAGCGCGGCTCCGTATACTAGATGGGATAGCAATGCATACGCATGCGTCGCTCCATCCACTTTCCAAGGTGGAGGAGAAAGCCCGGCAACGGAAACGCCGATTTCATCGGCGATGAGCCAGACCAGGCTTCCGTAAATCAAGCCCCGGCCCACGGCCCCTTGAGGAAGTGTGCTTGCGAGAGCGCCGAAACCTCCCCCCATCAAGGTCCCAAAAGCGTAGTGCACCCATTGACCTGCTTGATCCTTTTTATCTTTGGGTAGCCCGCTATGGCGCACAGTAGAATAGATTTTATCCGCGACTTTTGTGGTCGTTGCCTCCCCCTCCTCGCTTGACTCATCTTTTTTCTCCCCGGATGAGTTTCCTTTTACTTTCTGCATGAGCGGCTGAGTGCGGTTTTGAAACTGCGTCATAACGACCGTTGCTGCTGCACCGGCCAGAGCGCCAAAGAGAACATTTCTCACCATTGCCATGAGGACACCTCTAGTATTTGTTTTCTCTTTTTGATGCAGGAGGCTTGCCGGCAGTAAACTTGCAGAAGCGGCCGGCGGCAAGGAGAACTCCGCAATGGCTCAGGGTCCGCAAAATAACGAAGACGGAAAAGAAAGAAATTTGGAGAGTGATCAATACTCACGCCGCGAAATGATCGAGGAGCTTGGGGCAGTGATTGCTTCTGTTGCGTTAGCATCTCCTTTAGCATCGGCTCAACAGCCCTCCGCAAGACCTTCGTCATCTCCTCAACGCACCCAGCATATTGCGGAACCTTTGCAGGACCCAACAACAAAATACCCGCGCCCTCCTTTCCAAAAACAATCCCAGCCTTGGCCGGGCCTTGCTGGAAAAATGAATCCAAAACCAGATCACGGCGAGAAAAGCTATGTCGGATCAGGAAGGCTTCGGGGCCGAAAGGCCCTGATCACAGGAGGAGATTCGGGAATCGGCCGAGCAGCCGCCATTGCTTATGCCCGAGAGGGCGCTGATGTCGCGATCAATTATTTTCCAACTGAAGAGCCAGATGCCCATGAAGTGATCGAGCTCATTAGAGCCGAAGGTCGAGTGGCGGTTGCGATCCCAGGCGATCTTCGGGATGAGGCGTTTTGCAAACGCTTGGTCGAGGAAGCCGTCCGCGGCCTAAGTGGACTTGATATCGTTGTCAGCAACGCTGCAAGACAGCAATCGCACGAATCGATTCTTGATATTACGACCGAGCAATTTGATGCGACGATGAAAACCAATATCTATGCGCCGTTCTGGATCATCAAAGCGGCCCTTCCTCATCTGAAACCAGGCTCAATAATTATCGGAACCACTTCCGAGCAAGCCTATAATCCATCGCCCAATCTCTATGACTATGCTCAAACCAAAGCTGCAACGATGAACTATGTCAAATCTCTCGCAAAGCAATTGGGCCCAAAAGGCATTCGAGTCAATGGTGTTGCCCCCGGACCAATCTGGACGCCTCTTCAAGTCAGCGGCGGATCCACTCAGGACCGACTCCAGCACTTCGGACAGAGCACATCACTGGGTCGTCCAGGGCAGCCAGTCGAACTCGCATCGATCTTTGTCACGCTTGCCGCAGCTGACGCGAGCTTTACGACTGGCAACATCTATGGATGCTCGGGTGGCACAGGCCAGCCTTAATAGCTTGTTGCGTACTCGCCGTAGCCACTACGAACGCGGACTCACCTCGAAAGGAGCCGTGATCTGATTAAGGATACGATTTCAGAAATGGATTTTTCGCCATCAATCCAAAGAACTTCTTCATCTGATTGAGGGGGCTCAAGCGCCTCAAATTGGCTTTGAATGAGACTTTCAGGCATGAAGTGACCGATGCGCCGATGCATCCGATCGCGTGCGAGCTCGAGACTGACATTCAAAAACACAAAGTGAACGTCGCGAGGAGAAAGTCCCAAACGCATTCGGTCACGATAACTTTTCTTCAGCGCAGAACAGCTGATCACGGCATCTTGGCGAGCACTTAAAAGCTCGGTAAAACGATGATGGAGCTTGGATAACCATTCTGCGCGATCTTCATCCGCAAGGGCAATCCCGTGCCGCATCTTCTCAATGGCTGCCTGGGAATGAAAAAGATCTCCCTCAATAAAAAGCCAACCCAGCTCAGCCGCAAGCGCTCGGCCTACCGTCGTCTTTCCAGAGCCTGCCACTCCCATAATGACAATGAGCATGACTGGCTACTGACTGCAATTTTCAGAGCAATTTTTAGGGCAAGCTTTACGGCGACAAAACAGGGCTCTTATTGAGCCGAGAGGGACTCGCGCTTGGCCTCAGAGATCTGCTCTGCATTTGAACCATGCGAATCATGCGAATAGTGAGCATTCAGCACTACGCCTTCCCAGCGCGCAACCACCGCAGTCGCAAGAGCGTTGCCCGTGAGATTCGTTGCGGTTCTTGCCATATCCATGAATTCATCAACCGCAAGAATGAGTGTAATGCCCTCAAGAGGAAGCCCGAAAGTGGTCAGTGTCCCCGAGAGAACGACAAGCGATGCCCGAGGTACCGCAGCCACTCCCTTCGTGCTCAGCATGAGGGTCAAAAGAATGGAAACCTGCTGCATGATGGAGAGCTCAACTCCTGCAGCTTGCGCGACGAAAACGGCTGCCATCGCGAGATAAAGAGTGGATCCATCCAGATTGAAGCTATATCCCATCGGAAGCACAAAGCTTGTGATCCGGCGTGGAACCCCGAATTTCTCAAGGCTCGACATGGCAAGTGGAAAGGCGCTCTCGCTGGATGTGGTGGCAAAGGCCAGAATGATCGCTTCTTTCATGTGTTTAAAGAAAGTGACGACCGGAATTCGAAACACCAGCATCACAGGCAGCAGAACGACCAGAAAGAAAACTAAGAGCGCGGCATAAAGGCTTCCAACCAGCTTCAGAAGCGGGATCATGACTTGAATCCCATGCTCAGCAACACTTGCGGCCATGGCAGCACCCACGCCCAGTGGCGCAAGCGACATGATATAGCCTGTGAACTTGAACATGACTTCCGCCAATCCTTCAGCAAGAGCCACGACAGGACGCGCTTTCTCTCCGACTGCGAGGCAGGCAAAAGCGAAAATCGTAGAGAAGATCACGATCTGAAGAACATCGCCGCGTACGACCGCGTCCATGAAGTTATGAGGAAGTAAGTGTTCAACAAAGCCTCCAAAAGACATCTTCGTCTGCGAGGCCTGCATCGCCACATCAGATACAGTATGCCCAAGACTCAGGCCCGAACCTGGCTTCAGCCAATTCACCATGAAAAGGCCCACGACCAGCGCAAGCGTTGTCACGACTTCAAAGTAAATGAACGCTCGGATACCCATGAGACCGAGCTGCTTGAAGCTTCCTGCGCTCGCGACCCCGGTGACGATCGTGGCAAAAATCAGCGGTGCCACAATGCATTTCACGCCGTTCAGGAACAAACCGCGGAATGGCTTGATGTACTCCACCCAACCAGGCAGGTAGAAGCCGATCAGGACGCCTGCAATGAGAGCGATGAAAATCCACTGGGTCAGAGACGGCCAGCGCAGGCGGGAACGGGTTTTAGGGGTCAGAGTTTTTTCCATAGCGCACTGAGGCATACCCTAAAACAATCAGGATTAAAAGGTGAGAGTCGGCCCTTGTCATGCATGGTTTCACTCCTTTATGGCTGAAGGAAGGGAACCTAAAAAGAGCGCGAAAGAACGCACGGCGTCTTCGGAGATCCGAAAATCAAAAGACGATATCATTCGCGACTGGGAACTCCTCGCACGACAAGAAATTCCTTCTACGCGAACAGAATCCCATTACACCGTGATTGACTCACTTCCCCAGTTTTTGGAGGAATTGATCGATTCTCTGGAAAGCCAATACCCAAAGCTTGTCGTCTCTGAAGACATCGCAACCAACCACGCAGCGCATCGTCTGAGCCTTCCCTGTTTTGATCTGAGCCAGGTGTTTTCTGAGTACAATCTGCTCCGAAAGATCGTGTTCAGTACGCTAGATCGCGCGCAAATCACGCTCACGCCGAAAGACCGCGATATCATCACGGAATTTATTCAACAAGGAAAGCAGGCAGCTGCGGTCCGCTTCACTCAACTCGTTCAAGAGCGGCAGGATAAAATATCGCTCGCACTCAGACAAAGTGAAGAGCTCCATCGACAGACATTTGAACAGGCTGCAGTCGGAATGGCCCACCTGGCATTGGACGGCAAATGGCTCCGGGTCAATTCAAAGCTTTGCGAAATCGTTGGATATACGCGAGAGGAACTCTCTCAATTGACATTCCAGGACATCACGCATCCCAAAGACCTCAATAAAGACCTGGGTTTTGTAGAGCGTCTCTTAAATCATGAGCTGCCCTATTATCAGATCGAGAAGCGATATTTTCGGAAAGATGAAAGCATCGTCTGGGTTGAATTGACCGTTTCACTGGTTGAGAACATCGACGGAAAGCCTGACTACTTCATCGCAGTTGTTGTCGACATTTCGGAAAGAAAACAAGTGGAAGTAGCCCTCCAGGAGAGTGAAAACCGCTATCGAACCCTGATTGATAGCATGACTGAGGAAGTGCATTACTGGGAGCTCATTCGGGATCAGAACGGTAAAATCATGGATTGGCGCCTTATCAGTGCGAATTCCCCTGCCCTGAAAAGCTGGAATAAGTCCCTTGCGGACATCCGCTACAAGACTTCGGATGAAATATTCGGACCCGGCACGAAGGATCATTTCTACCCCATTGTTGAAAGGGTCTTTCGGTCCGGAAAACCTTACTCGTACGAAAACTACTTCCCTAAACTGGATCGTTACTATCGCTTTACGACCGTTCCGGTTGGCGATCGCTTTTTCACTACTGGCGCCGATATCACCGATTTCAAAAAGGCCGGGTTAGCCATCGAAGAAAGTGAGAAACGCTTTCGGGAAATCGCCAACGCCTTGCCTCAGATTATCTGGACGGCAACCGCGGACTTTTACGTCGATTGGTACAACGACTGGTGGTATCAATACCTGGGTCTTCCTCGAGGGACTCGCTGGGATGACCCCGACACTCTACCCATGCATCCCGAAGATGTTGAACGCACCCGTCCCCTCCTAATGGAAGCCGTTGAAACAGGACACGATTTTATGATGGAGCAGCGCTTTAAACGCGGCTCAGATGGACAATATCGCTGGCACAAAGTTCACGGGGTTCCGATCAGAGACACTCACGGCAGAGTTACGAAATGGATCGGCGCTAATACCGATATTCATGAGCAAAAGCTCTTAGTCCAGAAATTGGAAGAAGAAAGAGAGCTTCGGGAGAAATTCGTATCAACCCTCTCGCACGACTTGAGGACTCCGCTGGCATCCATCAAGCTCAGCACTCAAGTTCTACGAAGAACCCATCCAGGCGATGAAAAACTGATCCGCACCAGCGAACGCATTCTTACTTCCGTCAATCGCAGCGACCAGATGATTCAAGATCTTCTCGATACCAATCGAATTTCAGCAGGTGAAACCCTTCCCATCAAATGTGAAACGTGCAATCTGTCTTCGATTGTTCACAGCGCAATGGACGATATGAGGCACATCCACAATCGTGAGTTCAACATCGTTGAAAGTGCCCATGACATTCAAGGCTACTGGGACTGCAGTGGCATCCAAAGGATTATAGAAAACCTCTGCAACAACGCTGTCAAATATGGCGCTCCCGACCAACCCATCACCGTTTCAACCGAACTCGCCACCGACGCTCGCGTCAGAATCCATGTTCATAATGAAGGCAATCCCATCCCGCAGGATGAACAAACCACGCTTTTCGTACCCTTCAAAAGGTCCAAAGATGCGCAGGAAAGCGGCAAGATAGGATGGGGAATCGGGCTGACGCTTGTGCGAGGCGTCGTTGAGGCTCATGGAGGAGAAGTCAGCGTGAATAGCTCTGCTGCGGAAGGCACCACTTTCAGTGTGATTCTTCCTCTCAATACGAGTGAAACGAGAGATGCGAGCGCCGATTCCACTCCCAAGGACTAACCCAGTTTCAATTTCCACTCCGCTTTCAGAGCGCTGTAAACAGGATCAGCTTCTGCTTTTTTCCAGGCATCCCAGAAGATTCGAGCCGACGCTGCTTTGATCTCATCATTCTCAAAGGGAAGCATCTTTCCGCTCTCATCATACTTTCTCCCTGATGCATGATTGGCGTAACGGCGTGAGCGCGTGTAGCCCATCTGAAGAAATTTTCTCGCCATATCCATCCCAATGAAATCCCCTGCTCTGACGTAAGATCGAAAAAGTTTGAGAATGGCAGTCGATGATCGTTCCGCCTCTTCAGGATTCTTGAAGCGCCAGTGAGGCAGAATCTCGGACTTATAAGGCTCTACCAGCAGCACACCCTGTTCGCCGATACCTACTCGGTAGAGCTCCGGCTGCTCACGAAGATTGAGCCGTCTGTAATCAAGCTCGTAATTAAACCGGCGGCTTGAGACAGTTTTACGAGTTCTTTCATGCATTTTTCGCCTGGAAATTTGCGGACTTAGCGCGGACTTTTTCATCGATATTTATCCTAGAAACTGCTGAGAAACCGCAGATTTCCGCGGTCAAAAATGCTATAAGAATTGTCTCAGCAACAACCATGCAGCAGACCTCCTTTTCTTTCAGCAGCTCGCCTTTTTCGTCCCCTCTAGCAGAGCTTCAACGCTCGCCAGGACTCCATTTGCCTGAGTTCAGCGAGATTTATGTGCAGCAAGCGATTGAGCGTTATCCTGAGTGGCAAGCCAGAGCAGAGCGTATCCTTAAACGCTTTCCTGGAGCCGAGGTCATCCCGGTTGAAAGCCACTGGAAGATTCCCGAACTGAGAAACGCCAATCCCGCTGATTGGATCCGCTCAAAAAAGAGCGCTTTGATCTTGGGAATCAAATCCGGCTTAAAGCATGTGACCAACGGCAGATCCGCTGATTTCATTGCCGCATCGATGTCCAACGGCTGCCTGAGCGCGTGCCAGTACTGCTACGTGGCCCGCCGCAAAGGCGGATCAAATCCTTTGACTCTTTTCATGAACATTGAGGAGATCGCTGATTCGATCGAAAAGCATCAGGAGAAGCTTGGCCCAAAGCCTGAGGCCAACTCCTGTGATCCAAAATATTGGACGTATGATATCGGCTGCAACGCGGATCTCTCACTCGATGCTCTGATCTGCGACCATCCGGGATACATGATTGAGCGCTTCGCGAAAATGCGTTTTGCCAAGGCAACCTTTGCGACGAAGACGGTCAACGATGCGTATTGGTTAGCGTATGATCCCCAAGGCCGGACCCGAATCCGCTATTCGCTCATGCCTCAAGCGATCGCTCGCTACGTCGACATCCGCACAAGCCCAATCAGCGCCCGAATTCAATCCGTGAATCGACTCGTGGACGCAGGCTATGAAGTTCATCTGAATTTCTCACCCATCATTATTTATGGAGGCAACCAGTGGAAATCCGATTGGCTTGCGCTATTTCAAGAAATAGATCAAACGCTATCCCCTCAGGCCAAAGCCCAACTTGCTTGTGAGGCTTTTTTCCTGTCGCACTCCGCCGAAGCCCATGAGCTGAATCTCCAGTGGAACCCCAAAGGCGAAGACTTTCTTTGGAAGCCCGAGATGCAAGAACCTAAGAAAAACAAACTTGACGTTCTTGTCTATCAGTATGCGCTCAAGCACCGCGAGCTCTCCTGGTTTAAAGCCAATCTGGCCCGTGAAATGCCCTATTGTCCGGTGCGCTACAGCTTTTAGCGCTCATCGGCATAAGTCATGCAGTCCGATCTGCTTCAAGGATCACATCCATGAGCAGAAGCACTGCACTAAAGTCCGGAGCTCATACCGAGTCCGCTGAGAACGTTAAACAGACTCGAGATAGTATTTCAGATATCTGGGGTGAGCGTATGCCGTACTACGGTGAGAACGCCTGGCCCGTGCGAGTGGATGAGCGTGTCACCGCTGAGCCCGACCGATGGGTGCAATCCGCATGTGTCTTATGCTCCAATGGATGCGCCTGCGATATCGCCGTGAAAGATAACAAGATCGTTGGCGTCCGCGGGAGAGCCGCAGACCGCGTCAATCGCGGGCGGCTCGGTCCTAAAGGACTTCATGGCTGGATTGCCAACGAGAGTCCTGATCGCCTGAAGCATCCACTGATTCGCCAACCTGATGGCAAGTTCCGTGAGGCAAGCTGGGATGAGGCGATGGAACTCATTGTATCCCGAACCAAGAAGATTTTGAGTGAACTGGGCCCGGCAGCCATTGGTCTTTACGATACGGGCCAGCTTTTCATCGAAGAGTACTACACGTTAAGTGTCATGGCTCACGCCGGCCTTGGAACACGTAACATGGATGGCAACACGCGACTTTGCACGTCGACAGCCTCGATTGCCTTGAAAGAAACTTTTGGGTCTGACGGGCAGCCCGGCTCCTATTCTGACTTTGATGTGACCGATTGCATTTTCCTCGTCGGACACAATATGTCCAATACCCAAACCGTTCTTTGGAGCAAAATCCTGGACCGTAAACAGGGCCCAAAACCTCCGAAGCTCATCGTTGTCGATCCCAGAAGAACCGAGACGGCCAAGGCGGCAGATATTCATCTTGCTCCAAAGCTTGGAACGAACGTAGCCCTCCTCAACGGCCTGATTCATCTCATGATCCAGAATGGCCACCTTGACCAGGCTTTCATTGATCAACACACGGTGGGTTTTGATGAACTCAGAAACATTACCTGGGATTATCATCCTGAAAGAGTCGAGGAGATCACCGGAGTTCCGGTAGCGCAACTCAGAGCTGCCGCAGAGCTTTTAGGAACCACGCCAAGTCTGGTATCAACAGCCCTTCAAGGCGTCTACCAGTCCAATCAGGCAAGTGCTGCCGCTGTTCAGATCAACAACATTCACCTCATCCGCGGCCTGATCGGAAAACCCGGCTCAGGGGTTCTGCAGATGAATGGGCAGCCCACGGCACAGAACACGCGTGAGACCGGATGCGATGGAGAGTTTCCGGCTTTCTTCAACTATGAGAATCCGGAACATATGAAGCGATTGGCTGAGCATTGGAATGTCGACCCCATGGTCATTCCTCATTGGACGGAGCCTACGCACGCGATGGAGATGATGCGAATGGCGGAGCTTGGCGCGCTCCGGATGTTCTGGGTCATCTGCACGAACCCTGCGGTAAGCCTCCCCGAGCTTCACCGAGTCAGAAAGATCTTCAAGAAACCGAGCCTCTTTCTCATTGTTCAAGACGCGTTCATGACCGAGACCGCGCAGCTGGCTGACGTCGTCCTGCCTGCCGCGATCTGGGCAGAGAAAACCGGGACTTTTACAAACGCTGACCGAACTGTACACATCTCTCACAAAGCCATCCATCCACCCGGTGAGGCCAGGAGCGATCTGGATATTTTCCTCGATTACTGTCAGCGAATGAATTTTCGCGACAAGGATGGAAATCCGCTCATCAAGTGGAGCGATCCTGAAGGAGCGTTCAACCACTTCAAGGAACTCACACGCGGGCAAGTCTGCGATTACAGCGGAATGACCTATGAGAAATTATCCAAAGGCTCAGGCATCCAGTGGCCTTGCAATGAAATGTACCCGGAAGGGGCCCCAAGGCTTTATACAGACTTTAATTTTCCTACGTCTCCCGAAGTCTGCCAGACCTGGGGACATGATCTTGAGACGGGCGGCGCTCACACGGCCGAAGAGTACAAGGCCAATAATCCTCAGGGGCGCGCACTCATTAAAGCCGCGCATTATCAGGCACCGATCGAGGAGCCGGATTCGTCTTATCCTTTCTATCTCACCACAGGACGAGTGGTTTATCATTTCCACACCCGAACCAAAACGGGACGATCCAGTGAGCTCTATCAGGCAAGCCCTGATGCATTTGCGGAGATTTCGCGTCAGGATGCTGAGGCTCTTGGAATCCAAGACGGCGACATGCTCACATTGAGCTCGCGTCGAAGCTCAATTGATGTCAAAGCCAAGATCGGAGAGATCGCGCCAGGTCATGTCTTTGTGCCCTTCCATTTTGGTTACTGGGATGAGGATGAGAAAAGACATCGCGCCGCAAACGAACTCACGATCAACGGCTGGGACCCGGTCAGTAAACAACCCTTCTTTAAATTTGCGGCTGTTCAGGTCAGGAAAGCCGATAGCGCGTCCCCTGGCGAAAAGATCGCTCATCTGGCATCAGCCCTCAAGGAAGGCTTCAAGAAGACGACGGATAAAGTCGTTAGCAAAGCCCACCAGCATCGAAGCCGCGTCCCGGACTACCTTGGCCTTTTGATCA
>JBJMMA010000130.1:0-10535 GCA_045805065.1 Bdellovibrionia bacterium
AGTGCGGAAGTCGTTACGCCATTCGTGCAGGTCGGAACTTACCCGACAAGGAATTTCGCTACCTTAGGACCGTTATAGTTACGGCCGCCGTTTACCGGGGCTTCGGCTCACCGCTTCGCTTGCGCTGACGGATCCCCTTAACCTTCCGGCACCGGGCAGGCATCAGACCCTATACGTCGTCTTGTCGACTTAGCAGAGTCCTGTGTTTTTGGTAAACAGTCGCTACCGCCATTTCTCTGCGACCACACAGCGCTTCGGGAGTAAATCCCTACACACCACGTGGCCCACCTTCTTCCGAAGTTACGGTGGAAATTTGCCGAGTTCCTTAAAGAGAGTTCTCTCAAGCGCCTTAGGATTTTCTCCTCGCCCACCTGTGTCGGATTACGGTACGGAAGAATACGAGCTCCACGCGCGACTTTTCTTGGAAGCAGAGCATCAGCGACTCCGCCCTTACGGGCTTGCCCCAGGCCTCGGGGATAACTGCCCCACCTTTTCATCGTATGGGACACCCCTACACCAAGGGACTGGGACATGCGGCACCCAGCTCGACCTAGCTTTCTCCGTCCTCGCTCGCTTCAACGCTCATACCCTGCGCAGGAATATTAACCTGCTTCCCATCATCTACGCCTTTCGGCCTCGACTTAGGCTCCGGCTTACCCTGGGAAGATTAACTTTACCCAGGAAACCTTGGGCTTACGGCGAACGGGTTTTTCACCCGTTTTATCGCTACTCATATCGGCATCAGCACTCGAAACCGCTCCACTGTATCCTTGCGGTCCAGCTTCGCTGCAGTTTCGACGCTCCCCTACCGCCAACGGATTGCTCCGTTGACCCATAGCTTCGGCTCTGGACTTGAGCCCCGTTACATTTTCGGCGCAGCCTGACTTGACTAGTGAGCTATTACGCTTTCTTTAAAGGATGGCTGCTTCTAAGCTAACCTCCTGGTTGTCTGGGGATCATCACATCCTTTCCCACTCAGTGTAAAATTTGGGACCTTAGCTGGCGATCTGGGTTCTTTCCCTTTTGACGACGAAACTTATCTCCCGCCGTCTGCCTCCTCTGGGGTGACGTTCACAGGTATTCGGAGTTTGATAGGGGTTGGTAACCCGGTAAGGCCCCTAGCCCAGTCAGTGCTCTACCCCCTGTGACGCTCCAGAAGACGCTACCTAAATAGCTTTCGGGGAGAACCAGCTATCACGCAATTTGGTTGGCCTTTCACCCCTAAGCACAACTCATCCGAGACCTTTTCAACGGGCACCGGTTCGGTCCTCCACGCCCTGTTACGGACGCTTCAACCTGGTCATGCCTAGCTCATCGCGTTTCGGGTCTAGTGCCGGCTACTCTTTCGCCCTATTCAGACTCGCTTTCGCTGCGGCTTCCCCTATTGTTCGGGTTAACCTTGCAACCGACACTAACTCGCTGGCTCATTATGCAAAAGGTACGCGGTCAGGCATTTCCCTTACGGGCATAGCCCTCCCACCGCTTGTAGGCACGGGGTTTCAGATTCTATTTCACTCCCCTCTACGGGGTTCTTTTCACCTTTCCCTCACGGTACTATGCGCTATCGGTGACATGCTCGTATTTAGTCTTGGATAATGGTCTACCCGGATTCCCACAGGGGTACTCGAGCCCCGTGGTACTTGGGATACCTCTAAGGCCAAAACTCTTTTCACCTACGGGGCTCTCACCCACTTTGGCCTGCCTTCCCAGACAGTTCGGTTAAAAGTTTTGGTCCTACGTTGAGGTCCCGCAACCCCAGCGCGACTTGCGTCGGCTGGTTTAGACTGTTCCCGTTTCGCTCGCCACTACTCGGGGAATCTCTTGCTTGATTTCTTTTCCTGGAGGTACATAAGATGTTTCAATTCCCTCCGTCTGCTCTCTAACGCTACTTCACTCACGCTAGAGTAAATGGCTTTTACACCATTTGGGTTTCCCCATTCGGACACATCCGGGTCAACGCTTGTTTGACAGCTCACCGGACTCTTTCGTGGTCTACACCGTCCTTCATCGCCTGCATGTCCCAAGGCATCCACCTCGTGCCCTGAGTCGCTTATCACTTCTATTATTTTATAGCTGTGACAGCCGATCTCTTGTTCTACAAGAACATCTGCTTCATCTCCCGTCTTACGACGTTTGCTTTCCGCTGATGCTCTACCTTTCCAAAGAAAGACAACCTTGTTTGAAACAAGATCTCCCTCTCTGATTCTTCACCTATTCTTGGATCCCTGAAGATTTCTCTTCAGATCACTCAATACTTTAGGAGAATTTTTTTTCTTCTTTTAGAAGATGTGAACTCTCGTTCATCATCCGCTTGTATGGAGTTTGTGATTTGATGTCTCACAACTTTAATCGCTATATGCTTTGCTTAATTGGTACAGTTTCGTAACGCTTTTTATGGCATTACGAACTATAGTCGTGTTCTCAGCAGTGCTTTAAGTCATCCCTTCAAGGCTTGCGCCTCAAAGAGCCCTCCTAAAGCCCTTACTTAGATATTGATCTATTTTTTTACTGTGTGATCAGGCTCTCCTTGAACATCCCGTCGCCGACTCTTTCGAATCACTTCAGGAGGATCAAGGCGTACTGCCTGATCAATTATTGAACGCACTATGGAATTGTCAAAGAACACGTCTTCACGTCACTTGCGCGAAGTGAGGACGAAACTTGTTATTACGACAGACGGCAGTAATCAAACTCTTTCTTCCCAAACCCAAGCTACCCGCAAAGGTTGGTGGGCCTGGGAAGACTTGAACTTCCGACCCCACGCTTATCAAGCGTGTGCTCTAACCAACTGAGCTACAGGCCCGCTTGATAGGCTAAAGAATTCTTTTCTCGAACCGCTATCGTATTGGATGAATCCCTTGAAAGAGAGAGTGGAGACAGCTGTTGATTCTAGCACCCGAAGGTGCGACCAACTGAATCAAGCCATGGGCTTGTTTATATTTTGTCCGTCTCAAACTTACGTTTGATTCGGCTTAACCTAGTGAATGTATCTCATCATCTGTCGATCTACCGAAGTAGATACGGTCGTGTGAGATAGGGATTCCTTAGAAAGGAGGTGATCCAGCCGCAGGTTCCCCTACGGCTACCTTGTTACGACTTCACCCCAGTCACCAACCCCACCTTCGCCGGAGGCCCCCTTGCGGTTAGCCTGACCGTCTTCTGGTTGAGTCAGCTCCCATGGTGTGACGGGCGGTGTGTACAAGGCCCGGGAACGTATTCACCGCGGCGTGCTGATCCGCGATTACTAGCGATTCCAACTTCATGGAGTCGAGTTGCAGACTCCAATCCGAACTGAGAATGGCTTTTTGAGATTGGCTCCAGCTTGCGCTTTGGCTTCCCTCTGTACCATCCATTGTATCACGTGTGTCGCCCTGGATATAAAGGCCATGAGGACTTGACGTCATCCCCACCTTCCTCCGTGTTCACCACGGCAGTCTCCTTAGAGAGCCCAACTTAATGCTGGCAACTAAGGACAAGGGTTGCGCTCGTTGCGGGACTTAACCCAACATGTCACCACACGAGCTGACGACAGCCATGCAGCACCTGTCTCTCTGTCGTATTGCTACGAAGGCCGTATCTCTACGGATGTCAGAGGATGTCAAATCCAGGTAAGGTTCTTCGCGTTGCTTCGAATTAAACCACATGATCCACCGCTTGTGCGGGCCCCCGTCAATTCCTTTGAGTTTTAGTCTTGCGACCGTACTTCCCAGGCGGGGTACTTAGTGCGTTAGCTCCGATTCGGCGGGGGTCAAGACCCACCAAATCTAGTACCCATCGTTTACGGCGTGGACTACCAGGGTATCTAATCCTGTTTGCTCCCCACGCTTTCGTAGTTGAGTGTCAGTACTTGTCCAGGTCGCCGCCTTCGCCTCTGGTGTTCCTCCCGATCTCTACGCATTTCACCGCTACACCGGGAATTCCACGACCCTCTCCAAGACTCTAGTCTCGCCGTTTCTAGGGCACTTCTTGAGTTAAGCTCAAGGCTTTCACCCCAGACAAACGAGACCACCTACCTACCCTTTACGCCCAATAATTCCGAGCAACGCTTGCACCCCTCGTATTACCGCGGCTGCTGGCACGAAGTTAGCCGGTGCTTCCTTTGGCGGTACCGTCAAGATCTGAGGCTATTCACCTCAAACGTTTTCGTCCCGCCCGACAGAGCTTTACAACCCGAAGGCCTTCTTCACTCACGCGGCGTGGCTGCGTCAGACTTTCGTCCATTGCGCAAGATTCCCCACTGCTGCCTCCCGTAGGAGTCTGGACCGTGTTTCAGTTCCAGTGTGGCTGATCATCCTCTCAGACCAGCTACCCATCATCGCCTTGGTGGGCTATTACCCCACCAACTAGCTAATGAGACGCAGGCTCATCCCAAAACGAGGGGGATTGCTCCCTCCCTTTCCCGAAAAACCCAATTACGGATTCCGTCGCTCTATCCAGTATTAGCCCGCCTTTCGGCAGGTTATTCCAGACTCTTTGGTAGATTACCTACGTGTTACTCACCCGTACGCCACTTTACTCAGGATTGCTCCCTTTCACGTTCGACTTGCATGTGTTAGGCACGCCGCCAGCGTTCGCTCTGAGCCAGGATCAAACTCTCATGTTGAACTGTTGAATTGGCGCTGCTTCCGAAGAAACGGCTGCCTATTAACTTGTTAACAATCCTGTGTTCGTAAGTTACCGAAGCAACCTACGCTGACCCTCTTGCTCTTTGCTTTTCATTACTGGCTTCATTATTATTTTTATAAAGAAGTATTTGTAATCAAAAGAAATTGCTCGAGGCTGTATTTGTCAGTCTCGACATCACCCGGAAAGTCTCTAAGACTTGCGTCTTATGCTCTCGGGCTGCCATTTGCCTTTTACCCCTCTGAAGATGACTACAGTCCCCTTCAGTTAGGCTGGCCTGACTCCTACCGCCCCCACTTTCTCTTTCAAAAAATTCATCCAAATTGTCAAAGATCATTCCCCACAGACGACAAAACATCGAAGCGACTTAAGTTACCTACCGTCGTGTTCGTTACTGCTTCGTTGCCGGGAGTGAGAGGTTAACTACTCCTTTCCTAAATTCGCTGCAACATCTTTTTAAGCTTTTTTTCAAAAAAAGTTACGCCGCCTCGCATCATCTCTAGTTGTTCGCTCTCAATCCCCGAGCGGCTGCGTAACCGGAGAGAGGCCATAGGAGCGCAATCTGCGCAGAAGCGTCGTTTTGTTCAAACCGATCTCTCGGGCTGTGCGATTAATTTTCCAAAATCGTCGTTCGAGTGCGGTTTCGAGATAAAGTCGCTCGAATTTTTGGATCGCAGAGGCGTAGTCGAGGCCGATCAGGCTCTGAATGGCCTGCTCGTCTTGGTTTTTTTCAGCACATCTCAGGCGTGCGACTCGATCATCGCCAAACCATACAGGTAAATCAGACTCCAAGATCTCGGTTCCGTCAGCGGCGAGAACCGCATATTCGAGCACATTTCGAAGTTCTCGGAGGTTGCCAGGCCAGGAATAACGCTCGAAGGACTCTGCAATCTTCTTGGAAATCCGCAGAATGGATTTTCCATTTGCTGCGCAAACTTCGTGAAGAACAGTGTGAACCAATTCGCCAAATTCTTCGCAGCGCTCAGTCAGAGGCTTCAGATCAATTGAAATCACCCGCAGGCGGTGAAAGAGATCCTCGCGAAACTCGCCTTTCGCTACAGATGCAGCCAGATCCTTGTTGGTTGCAGCAATGACTCGCACATCCAGGCGAATCTCTCGATTGCTTCCCACAGGTGAGAGAGTGCGAGATTGGAGAAACTCAAGAAGTCTTGCCTGAAGCCTTGGCGTAAGCTCGCCTACTTCATCCAGGAAAACCGTTCCCCCTTGAGCGGTCTCAAGCTTCCCCACCCGACGGTAATCAGCGCCGGTAAACGCCCCTCTTTCATGCCCAAAGAGCTCTGATTCGAACGTGCCCTCATGAAGACTTGCCAGATTGACCGTCACGAATGGCTTGGTTTTTCGCAAGCTCTGCTCGTGGATCCGCTTCGCGAGACATGTTTTACCGGAACCCGTTGGCCCTGTGATGAGAACTGTTGTGCTTCCCCGCGCGGCCAGGGCCGCCAGGCTTTGAACATCGCTACACTTGCTTTCGGACATATCGATCTCCTGTCAGTTAAAGAATTGACGGGACAGGTCAAAGCAAATGGAGCGCCAGCGCTGCTCAATCCCCTCATGAAAGACCCCTTTCCAGACCGGAGGAAGGATTTTGATTCTAAATACAGATAATTAAATAACTTTGTGTAATAAGCCGCAAAGGTACGCATTTTAAACGGTCGTAATATAATTTGGCCTCACTTGAGCGATTCTGTTGGAAGTTCCCAACAAATGGATAAAATGAAGGGATGTCCCGACAACCTCAGATCCTGATATGTGACGACGACTCGACCTTTCACCAGGCGGTGAAACTGGCCTTGAAAGGAAAGTGCGACACTCGCTCGGCTTACAACTCGGATGAGGCGAAGGTCATTCTCGCAAAAAATCCAATCGACCTGATCCTGCTGGATGTAGCGATGCGCACTCCCGACGAAGGACTCAGCGCGATCAAGCCACTCATCGAGATTGATCCGATGGTGTCAATCGTGATGAGCAGCGGACGATCGGACTTTGAGACGGTCAGGGACGCCATGCGCGCGGGCGCTCATGACTATATCGTGAAGGACTTCGAGCCCGACTCTCTCTGGCATGTTCTGACGCGCGTCCTGGAAACGAAAAAACTCAGGCAGCGCACCGAGCAGCAGAACTTTGAAGTATCTCACCATCAACGTCAGCATGTCCTCGTCGGTGAGAGCGCAAAGATTCAGACGCTCCGGAAGATGATTGAAAAAGTCCGCTTGAGCCCCGCCAATGTCGTGATTCATGGGGAGACAGGCACTGGAAAAGAAGTCGTTGCGCGTCAGTTGCGCCGCACCCTGCCCGATGGTTCGCTTGCGCCGTTCATTGCCGTTGATTCTTCCACAATTCAGAGCACGACAGCAGAGAGCCTGCTCTTTGGCCATGAGAAAGGCGCTTTCACTGGCGCTGACAAAATGAACAAGGGGATTTTTGAAGAAGCGCATGGCGGAATCGTCTACTTTGATGAAATCGCGAACATGCCGCTCGACATTCAAGCCAAGCTCCTGCGCGTGATTCAGGAGAAGGAGTTCGTTCGTCTTGGCTCATCAAAGGTCATTCAGTCGGACTTTCGGGTGGTTTGCGCCACAAACCGTGACCTGGAGGAAATGGTTCGAGAAGGCGCGTTCAAAGAAGACCTCCTTCAAAGACTCAATGTCCTGCCGATCGAACTCAGCCCCCTTCGCGAGAGAATTGAGGACATCCCCTTGCTCATTGAGCATTTCCTGGCTCGCCAAAATGGATTCCGTCCCGGGCTGAACCTGACTGACGAAGCCATTCTCACACTGAAAGCCTATCCATGGCCTGGAAACATCCGCGAGCTCTCGAATATGATCGCCTATGTCGCGACAATGGCCGAAAGAGACGAAGTGGATGTTGCCGATCTTCCGCCTAAGTTCAGAGACCATCGGCATCTCTCAGGACAGTCTCAGCCTGTGGAAAGCGACTCAGGATCCGGGTCATTTTATGATCGGGTCGCAAAGGTCGAAAAAGAGATTCTCAACTCGGAATACGCTCGGCACGAAGGAAACATCAGCCGCCTTGCTCTTGCCCTGGGCATGGATCGCTCGCATCTTTATACCAAGCTCAAGGAGCACGGAATTCACTCCCCTAAAAAGTAACGGTCACCGGTGGGATTTCACGCCGACTTGCCTGCAATATGGAAGAAGCAGGCACTCCGAGCATTTGGGGCGCGTTCCGGTGCAGATGTTTCTTCCAAACGGCACGAGCAGCGGATTGAGCTCGCTCCAGTACTTACGCGGAAGCTTTTCTTCAAGTGCTGTCAGCGTTTTTTCAGGAGTCGAAGCTGAGACGTACCCCCATCGATTGGTCACCCGATGAACATGGATATCGACACCAATTCTTTTTTCCTGACAGGCCACGGAGAGTACAAGGTTGGCACACTTGGGCCCAATGCCCTTGAACGAGAGAAGAACCTCGCGGTCGCACGGGATGCCCTTGGGAAACTTCTCTTGTGCCTGCAGAGCGATCTCGCGAATGGATTTTGCCTTGGCCTCGGAGAAAGTTGACCCGTAAAGAAGCTTCTGAAGCTCGGGCAGTGAAAGTTTTAAGACTTCCCTGGGTTTTCGAGCTTTGCTGAAGAATCTTCGAGCAACAACATCAGTCGTCTCTTCGCGCGTCCGAATGGAAATCATGCAAGCAATGATCTGCTCAAACACAGATGAAAAGCCATCATCAGCCAGGACGTGCATGGTTGCCTTTTCAAACTTCGCAACCGCTCGCCGCAATCGCTTCATGACTTCATCGATATCGAATGGAAGCTTTGGGTCTTGCACCCAGCGTTGACCTACAAGGAGCGTGCCTGCCGCAAAGAGATATTTTCCATTCGTGAACTGACTAGCGTATATAAAAAAGAGATGAACAACTCAGGGGCGTCCCAGCAAGATTCCGCAGCACCATCCACAACCCTGGTGGTCCTTAACTTTCTTCTCGTCTATCTGATCTGGGGATCGACCTATCTTGCCATCAAAGTGGGCGTGAAAGACTTCCCTCCACTTTACATGGCGGCCATGCGCTTTCTGGTCGCTGGCACTTTATTGTTTGGAATCGGAAAACTTCGGCGCGAGACAGCGCTCCTGCCTGCGGACCGGAAACTTGCCGTCATCAGCGGATCATTACTCGTCTGCGCCAATGGATTTGTCTGCGTGGCCGAAACGTGGCTCTCTTCAGGACTTGCGGCAATGATCATTGGAACAATTCCCGCCTGGATCACTTTGATTCACTGGCGCTTTTTTTCAGGAAATCGCCCGAGCCTGAAACAGGCTCTAGGAATTCTGATCTCGATTTCGGGAATCGTGTTTCTTGCCGGCAGCGACACGCAAGGTGCAGGAGCCAACCGTTACTGGGGCGTCCTAACCCTTCTTGCATCCGTGATTCTCTGGTCATTCGGCACTCTGACGCAAAGAAAGGCCGGAAATCTCAGAAACATCTTCACTTTCTCAGCCACGCAACTCAGCGGTGGATGCGTCGCCCTTGCCCTATTGGCTTTGATTTTTGAGGGACCTCAAGCCCTGCTGAAACTTCATGTGGAGAGAGAATCGCTTTTTGCGTTTTTCTATCTGGTGATCTTTGGTTCTGTGATCGCGTTTTCATCATACCTCTGGCTGAGCCGCAACGTGAACCCGACGAAAGTCAGCACCTATGCCGTGGTTAATCCCCTGGTCGCAGTATGGATGGGGTGGCTCTTTGCCAATGAGCCCATCACGTCAGGGACCCTCATCTCGTCCGTGCTCATTATATGTGGGATTTATTTTGTGATCTTTGATCGCCCTTTGAGAAAAGCTTCAAATTAGCGAAATCACAGAGTAATTCAATACTTACTCCATCCTTCATAATTGTTGACAATATTAGTCAGTCATTGTAGAAATCGACGCAGCTGTTGAGTTGAAACCCGTGGAGGCGTTGATATGAAAAAGGTTTTACTGAGTATTTTGGCAAGCTTTGCGTTCTGCCTGCAGGCCCATGCGGCCGTTGATCTATTCGATCCAAGCCCTCAACAACTACCGGATGACGTCTCTCAAGTGGTCTATCAAAGCCTTTCCAAAGAAGTGCAAGAGAACTGCATCGGCCTTGGGACTTGCAAGATCGAGCTCAAGAATTTTTACTGCGAAAGCCTTGAGACGCCATGGACGAAACCTTCTTATACTTGCAGCTACGGTTTGAACGATAAATTCCAAGGCGATAACGCTGACCGAATCTACCAAGCTCTGGTACGTGCAGGTTTTATCTCGGACTGCGACGATCATGATGGCACCTGCGACATTGATCCGATTAGCAGCATCTCCTGCCGTACCACCAACTCATTCTATCAAGGCCAATCTTTTAGCTGCGTCATCAAAATTTAGATTATAGTCTGAGACATGCGCAAGGCAGCTATCCTAAAGCTCATCAACTTCTGGCCCCCCTACTTTGGGGCCGGCGTCCGAGTGACAAAAATCTCCGCCGACATGCGTGAGATTGATGTCGAGATGAAGCTGAAGTTCTGGAACAAGAACTACGTGGGAACTCAGTTCGGCGGATCACTCTACTCGATGGTCGATCCGTTTTACATGCTGATGCTCATCGAAAACCTAGGTCGCGATTACATTGTATGGGACAAGTCTGCGAGTATCCGGTTTAAAAAACCTGGCCAAGGTCGCGTGCGGGCACAATTCAGGCTCGATTCCGCTCAGATTGATGAAATCAAAGCCCGGGCCGATTCCGAAGACAAATTTGAACCGCGTTTTCAGATTCAAATCCTGGATGACTCCGACGATGTGATCGCCGAGGTTGAAAAACTCCTGTATGTTCGGAGAAAAGACAAAGGGAAGCCTCGTTCCTGATTAGGACCGAAAATTGCTCAACCCTTGTCAGGAGATTTTCATTTTAAATGGTGCTCGAAA
>JBJMMA010000131.1:0-9603 GCA_045805065.1 Bdellovibrionia bacterium
CGGGATCAAGTATGGATCAAATTTCCAACCATTTGTTGGCAAGCGAGACGTTAAAGATAAAAGTGATGCAGACTTAACCTCAGAGCCTGAGACTCTGAGAGCCTTCAGAGATACATGGGAACTCGGAATCCATTCGTATCTCTCGTATTTGCGAGATCGCCTCTTGTTGGCAAAAGACTTACTACACATTTCCGGGAGTATTTTTGTACAGATAAGTGAAGAAAACATTCACTTGGTCCGGACACTGCTTGACGAGATTTTTGGACCGGAAAACTTTGTCAGTATGATTGCGTACACTACTTCGGGCGGATTCGACAGTTCGACTCTAAGTCGTGCAGGGGACTACCTACTTTGGTACTGCAAAGATAAAAATAAAATTAAATACAGGCCGCTTTATCAAAAAAAATCCTCGCCCGTAGGTGGCGTGTCTAAGTACGAGCAGGTCGAAGAAAGAGACGGAAAAAGACGACCAATGACTCCCGAAGAAAAGCGGGGGGAAAAACCTTTACCGGAAGGAAGCAGATTATTCCGGCTTGGTGATCTGACATCACAAGGGGCCAGCAAGAGTACCGTGCGTCAGTACAAGTTCGGCGGTAGAACACATGACTGTGGACCGAATAATCATTGGAAGACAAGTGTTCCTGAAGGTATGGATAAACTTGCTGCATTAAAAAGAATTACAATGACCTCAACAGGCAAGCTCGCCTATGTCAGGTACTGGGATGACTTTCCCTACACATCCTATACAAATCTGTGGACCGATATCGGTGGCTCTGTTCAAAGCCGCGACAAAATCTACTGTGTTCAGACCGGCACCTCTGTAATCGAAAGATGCATACTAATGACCACGGATCCGGGGGACCTCATATTCGATCCAACCTGCGGATCGGGAACAACTGCGGTTGTATCGGAGCAGTGGGGCAGAAGGTGGATTACTTGTGATACATCGCGGGTCGCGATTACGTTAGCTAAGCAACGCTTAATGACCGCGCACTATGATTACTACAAGCTCGCAAGACCAAGCGAGGGTATTGATTCAGGACTTGTATATAAAACTGCTACAAGGGTCACTCTCGGCTCCCTTGCGAATGGTGAGGCCCCCGATCTAGTAACGCTCTACGACCAACCAGAGCGAGATTCCAAACGGGCCCGAGTCACTGGACCTTTTACTGTCGAAGCGGTGCCTGCACCAGTTGTGCAGTCGCTGAATGACAAGTTGGATTTAACCCATAACATCGCCGACAGCTCAATTGGACGGGCAGGAGAAACGGCAAGGCAGCAAGATTGGCGCGAAGAGTTGCTGCGCTCAGGAATTCGCGGAAAAAATAAGCGAATGATTGAGTTCGTTCGTCTTGAAGTATTGTCTGGCACTAGGTGGCTCAACCTTCAGGGAGAAATAAAGGGCACAGGCGAGAGGTGCTTTGTTTCATTTGGTCCAGAGCATGCGCCGCTCGATCAACGACAGGTTGAGCTCGCTGTACAGGAAGCCCAGAAGTTCGTGCCTCGCTCAGCGATTCTAATCTTCGCGGCATTCCAGTTTGATCCCGAAGCCGCAAAAGACATAGATGAGCTGTCGTGGCCTGGAACTGAAATTCTGAAGGCTCAGATGAATCCAGATCTTTTCACAATGGATTTAAAGAAAAAACGATCCGCCAATGAGAGTTTTTGGTTAATTGGTCAGCCCGACACAAGAACGCAAAAGATCAAGTCCGGCGACTTCAAAGGTATGTATGAGGTCGTGGTGCGAGGGTTTGACTATTATAATCCGCAGACAGGAGCGATTGACTCCGGAGACTCCGGAAATATTGCCATGTGGATGCTAGACGTTGACTACGATGGACGTTCACTTTTCCCGCGACAAGTCTTCTTTCCAAATGGTGGTGCTAACGATGGTTGGAAACGTCTCGCAAAAACCCTGCAGTCGGAAATTGATGAAGAACTGATAGAACAATATACGGGAACAATATCACTACCGTTTGAGGTCGGAGACTATAAACGGGTCGCCATCAAGATCGTAGATGATCGAGGCATTGAAAGTTTGAGAATCATTGAGCTACAAGAATGACTGAACTGGGAAAGAAATCAATTGATCAGCTGATCATCAACTCACCGTTTGATGAGCCGCTCGAATATTGGGCTTATGACCAAACTTCGCAAACGTTCTCTCGGAAAAAGGGACGACGTTCTGCTGGGTACATTATAGCGTCGCAAGCTACACGGACCCACAGCGACCCTGGCCAGTTCATTGAAATCCCATTGGTGAACAAGATCCGGCCCCGAGTTAAAGAGTGGCGCGACAGTGGTTACGAAAATGCGACGGGAATCACGCGAAGATTATTAGAACATTGGCGTGATCCTGAATTTTTTGATCAACGGAAGTTCTTTTTCTGTCAGCTTGAGGCTATCGAAACGCTGATATTTTTAATCGAAGCCCCGGATCGTCTTAAGGTAGGGATCGAAATCCCATCGGATGGTGGCCAGTTTCAACGGTTATGCGCGAAGATGGCCACCGGTACAGGTAAGACAATCGTAATGACAATGCTCATTGCGTGGCAAATCTTGAACAAGGTGAATTATCCGAAGGACAGTCGGTTTTCAAAAAACATCTTAGTAATGGCTCCGGGCTTGACGGTTAAGTCCCGACTTTCCGTACTCAAGCCAACCGATCCGCAAAATTACTTTGCCGCTTTCAACATAGTACCAAACGCTCTCATTTCTAATCTTAATCAGGGGCGAGTGATAATTCACAATTGGCATCTCCTCGACTGGGAGACAGAAGTGCAGTTGGAAAAACGCAAATCTGTGGATAGGCGAGGTCCAAAGAGCGATCGAGCTTATGTTCGAGATGTGCTTCAGGAAATGGCGGAGGCGAAAGATATTGTCGTTATCAACGACGAGGCCCACCACGCATGGCGTGTGCCGGCAGAATCAAAAATCAAAGGGGTCAGAAAAGAGGATATAGAAGAGGCCACCAAATGGGTTGCTGGCCTAGATCGGATTCACCGAGCGTCAGGAATTCTCAAGTGCTTCGATTTTTCTGCTACGCCATTTGCACCATCCGGGAAAACCGCCTTAGAAGAGGCACTGTTTGGCTGGATTGTGAGCGATTTTGGACTAAATGATGCCATAGAATCCGGATTGGTAAAGACACCTCGTATTGTCGTTAGAGATAGCGGAAAAATAGATGCAAAAACATACCGCTCATTGCTTTATCACTTGTATGAACACGACGATGTAAAAGTGGACTTGAACCGCCCGGCGGAAGAGAATGACCCACTTCCTTCCTTGGTTGTGAATGCTTACATGCTCCTTGGAACCGATTGGCTTGAAACAAAGAGATTGTGGGAGACGAATGGGATGCCTGTCCCTCCGGTTATGATCTCGGTCGTGAACCGGACTGAAACGGCGGCACGAATAAAGTACGCATTCGACAACGGTAAAATCAAAATTGATGAACTGTGCGATCCAGCCAAGACAGTACACATTGATTCAAATGTTTTAAAAAATTCAGAAGACTCAGACGGAGCTGAAAGCGCGTCAAAGAGAGGGCCAACGTATAAATCGCCCGCAGAACACAACGGCCAGGACTCAGGACTCACGAAAAAAGAATTAGCTGACCGCCTTCGAAATGTCGTGAATACAGTTGGAAAACTAAATGAACCTGGCGAGAAATTTCAAAACGTAATCTCTGTCGGTATGCTCTCCGAAGGGTGGGACGCCAAGACAGTAACGCACATCATGGGTCTTCGCGCTTTCTCTAGTCAGCTATTGTGCGAGCAGGTCGTCGGGCGGGGTCTCCGACGGACCTCGTACGAGACAGATCCAGCAACGGGATTCTTCTTGCCAGAATATGTGAATATCTTTGGCATTCCATTTTCATATCTCCCATTTGAAGGAGAAGGTGGGGCAAAGCCTAAGCCTCCATCACCAAAAATCCCTATTTATCCTGATCCAGAAAAACGGGATTTTCAGATTGAGTGGCCAAATGTTCTAAGAGTAGAGCATGTTCTCAAGCCAAAGCTTGCGGTTGACATTTCGAATGTTAAAGTGCTGGAACTTCATGCGGCCGACATTATCGAACTAGCTGAACTCGCGCCCACTATTGATGGAAAACCAGATCTTGAAAATATTAAGACTATTGATCTCGAGCAGCTTGCTGGAAGAATTAGAACTCAGAAAATAATTTTCGAAACGGCTGTTGATGTTTTCGAAAGAGTGCGACCAAGTTGGAGCGGCAACAAGCCTGAGCTTCTCTCTCAGCTAATTAAAATCGTAGAGGCGTTCATAAGATCTGACTGGATCACCACCAGCCCAGCGTCCTACGCAAAAGATGAGTTCAAGAAGAACCTCGTTATCACTTTGAGCATGAGTAAAGTAGTTCAGCATATTTTTGAACATGTTCGCTTCAACAATACCGAATCACTTGTGCCTGTTTTTGATCCCCAGCGTCCAATAATGTCAACCGAAGATGCTGGAACTTGGTACACGGGTAAACCATGCGAGAGGATGCGCAAGAATCACATAAATCTCTGTGTGTTCGACAGCACCTGGGAGAAAGCATGTGCTCTGGCGTGCGACCGAAGTAAACACGTGAAGGCTTGGGTAAAAAACGATCATCTAAATTTTGAGATCTACTACACTTTCAACGGTGTAGTCCGGAAATACATCCCAGACTTCCTGATAAAGCTTGAGAACGGGACGACGTTGATTTTGGAGGTCAAGGGGCAGGAGACCGATCGGGACAAAGCCAAATGGGCATTCATGCAGGAATGGATAAGTGCCATAAACGGGGATGGACGATTTGGCAGATGGTCATGGGCGGTATCTACCGATCCAGCCGGTGCTGATGTTGCCGAGATTATCAAATCTCTAACTTGAGTCGATCCTAAATCATTATCTAAAAACGTCTATCCAATGGCCCAAGGTTTGGAATCCGTCGCGGAAGATCTGGCGGGTTAATAGTTTTCAAAAGTTTTAAGAACTCATCAACCTGTATGCCTCCGCTTCTAAACGTTTTGATAAAAGCCGTGCGCGGGTACTCAGTGACTTGCTCGAATCCGACTATAGAACTTCTGGGCGTGAGCAACCAAAGTCGTGACTCTTCACCAAAATCAAAGAATACAGGAGCGTGGTCATTTGCCCATTCCCGTAGCAGTCCAGAGTTGTTCAAGGATACTGACCAGTACCCTTCGAATGGAAAACCTTTCTTCAAGGCATTAAAAAACTGCGATCTGTCTCTTTTTTGTCTTACGCCGTTTACTACCCAAACCAGCTTTTCGTAAAAGCCATTACGAGCCTGACGTTCCTCGGGGGCAATGTGGGAATGCTGAAACTCGATCACCCAATCCTGATCAGTCTTCACATCTGCGATGTGTTTTTCCCCGCTTGCTGAATGATGGACAACCTCTTGCCATTCGGCAGGAAACTGTCCTTTCCAGGCGCGATGCCACTCGGTTTCGTTTTCCCACCAAGGGTCGCATTTGCGCTCTCCACGGTGGGCCCAGTGCCAAATTCTGACTTTTCCACACTTGGCTACCATGGGATCGCTGCAGCTTAGGCACGCGCCCAAAAGACCTGGCTGAGCCTCTTGGCGTTGTCCACTAATCAGGGCATACCTCATAGCAGTATGCTTACCATAGAAGGTGCATTAAATCGGGGCTCAGTGTCTCTCGGAGTCGCAAATCAGATCTTAATTGAAACTGTTGTTAAGGAACATCTTTAACAGGAGTAATAACTTCGCATTGCTGACCGGAGCCTAACCTCTTGTTTATAGGGAAAACCCTGAAATAAGCGTCATTTAAAATGGGATTATTCCGAATAGACATAAGGAGGCTCAGTCTACGAGTGACCTATTCCGTCGTGGGCAGCTGAGATGATGGCTTTATGAACAAGCCGCGCTATTTGACCAAGTCCCGTTTTAAACTGGCCTACGAATGCCCCGCCAAGCTCTTCTATTATGAGCAGCCAGACATATTTGGTAATAAGAACCGGGAAAACGAATTTCTCAAGGCCCTGGCGCACGGGGGCTATCAGGTGGGAGCTCTGGCTAAGCTCTATTATCCTGAGGGCATCGACCTGGAGGGATTGGGAAATGAAGAGGCGATAGCCAAGACGCATGAGCTTCTCAAGCTAGACAAGGTGACGATCTTTGAAGCGGCACTGACGAAGGATTCGTTCTTGGTCAAGGTGGATATCCTCGTCAAGGATGGAGACCGGGTTTCGCTAATCGAAGTGAAATCGAAATCCTATGATTCAAACGAAACTAAGAACTTTTTCAAAAAGCGAGATCCTGGGATCGACTCCGAATGGGAGTCCTATCTTATCGACATCAGCTTTCAAACCTGGGTTGCTAATCAGACGTATCCTAACTGGCATATCTCTTCTTTTTTGATGTTGGCGGATAAAAACGCCGCTGCCACCGTCGATGGCTTGCATCAGAACTTCAGGCTTGAGTCTGCGGATCAAAACTCCACAGTCGTCGAGATCAAGCCCGGCCTGACTCAGGCGCAGCTCGGAGCCAAGGTCCTCAGGGAAATCCCTGTCGATCAGGAAGTTGATTATCTCATCACACAAGAGCTCTTTCCAACCGGTGAAAAACTCCCATCATTTGCGAAGTATCTCTCCGAGCATCATCGGAACCAAACCAAAGCTCTGGCACGCATTTCCTCGATCTGTAAAAGCTGCGAGTTCCGAATAGGCCCAGAAATGAAAGCGGAAGGCTTGAGAAGCGCATTTGAAGAGTGCTGGAGAGCCGCGGGTAAGATCACAGACAAGGATAAAGATCGTGCTCTGATCTTTGACATCTGGAACTGCCGAAAAACTGAGAAGCTCTTGGCTGAAGATAAAATCTTTTTTGACCAACTTGTCGAGGCGGACCTCAAACCCAAGGCCAAACCTAAGAAGGACCGCAGCTTGGAGCCCTATCAACGACAGTGGATCCAAGTCGAAAAGAGGCTCAATAACGACCCCACACCTTATGTGAACGAAGAGGGCCTGCGTCAGCTGTTTAGTGAAGTGACTTATCCTATCCACTGCATCGATTTCGAAACCACGATGGCGGCGATCCCGTTTCATAAGGGACGCAGACCTTATGAGCAAATCGCTTTCCAGTTTTCGCATCACATCCTCCATGAGGATGGTAGGGTGGAGCATGCTGATCAGCACTTGGATATACGGACGGGTGTCTTTCCAAACTTCGAATTTGTCCGCCGGCTCAAAAAGGCGCTATCAAAAGACGAGGGCACGATCTTTCGGTACGCGACCCACGAGAACACCGTACTCCGCCAGATCCGCGCACAGCTACTCGAAACTCCTGAGCCGGATCAGGATGAGCTCATCGCATTTATCGATTTGATCTCCCAGCCTAAAAAAGGCGAGGAGGGGCGGGCAGGGCGCCGTAACATGATCGACCTCCGCGAAATTGTGCTCGAGCATTTTTTCCATCCATTAATGGGCGGTTCGAATTCGATCAAAAAGGTGATCCCGGCGGTGCTGGAGGAGTCGAAGTTTCTGCGGGAGAAGTATTCAAAGTCCATCTACGGACAGGGACGGCAAATCCAAAGCCTCAATTTTCAGGAGAAGACCTGGATTGAGATCGGCGAAGACGGACATGTGATGGATCCGTACAAGAGGCTCCCGCCAGTATTCAATGATTTTCCTCAAGATTTATTTGGAGACGAAGCGCCCATGTTCCACGACGAGTCCATCGACGATGGTGGCGCTGCAATGACGGCGTGGAGCCGCATGCAGTTTACGGAAATGAGCGAAGGAGAACGGATGGCGATCCAGGCCGCGCTGCTGAAGTATTGCGAGCTGGATACGCTTTCGATGGTCTGGCTGCTCGAGTATTGGCGGGATCGAATCAAGCTGGAGAGTGGCAAGATTCATAGGGTGCGAGTACTTGAGGAGGAGCCGGTTTGAGGGACTTCTCCCTAAAAGAAAGTAGGTTTCTTGGCGTATGAAGAGCAAAGAAAAACCCAAGCGCAAGCTTCCTGATATCGAAGTCGGTTCGAAAGTTATTACCGACGACGTAGAGCCAAAAGAGGAAGATTTTTCTACAGCTGATCTGACGCTCACTTTTAATCCTTATCCAGCTAAGGTTAAGATTAAAAAGAAGAAGCTCACGAAACGTTAACTGAACCGGGTGTTTTAAAGCCTCTTATCCGTCAGAACCTTTTACGGATATTTAAAGTCGGATTAGCCTTCGGAGCAGAACCAGTCTGAGAAGATTTTAACAACTCGTTGAGAAACTGCTGCATATTGTTCCGGACGTGACAGATTGAAATCGGCATGTTTCCAAGATGTCGTGGCCTCTATAAACTTTTTTTCTACTCGGTCCTGGCGACGCATTAACTTCGCCGGATCAAATTGTCTGTCCGAGTTCACAAGGTTTTCTATCTTAAATAACTCTTCAATAATTGGTCGTGCTTGGCTGGGATCATCAAATTCGGAGATGAAGCTGTCTATTTCTGACTGTAATTTCGTTTTAGAGGGATTTTGATCTTTTAAGCAGTCAGCTAAGTTCCTTTTGGCGTCTTCTAGCTCGGCCTCTAACCTTTTTTCAGCTGCCTTGAGAGCCTTGCTGCCCAGAATGCCAAATAGTCCGTGCTTTTGCCTCATACTGCTCATATCGGAAAGAGGCACACCGAGCTTGATCGTATCGACTGAGTTCGGCTTTTAAACAAACTATAACAGGCTACAGCAGGCTCGCTCAGTATCTCTCAGTATCACAAATCAGCTCCCAATTGGTTGACTGACACGTTTCTAATCCTGAAACATCAAGAGGATAGGGCCGTTGGATCGGAAGCCCCTCCTCCTGAGCCACTTAATCTATAAGTTTTGGCATCTGCTATATATTTACAGATTCAACTCAAAAAGGCTCAAGTTAGGCCGCCGACCGCCATCCACCCACGGTTTCAAATGCGAGTTTGATGTATCTCTTTGCCTCTTCAAAGTCATTCTGGGATCTAACTACAATTTCAAGATCGCCAGTCCCGAAGTGGCCTATGTTAGATACGTCCCGGCCGTTGGCGGGCATTATGAAGGTTTCTTCGCCGATATCAATTTTGAGGTATAGAACTATTTTTTTCTTCTGCATTTCCATGCATACAAAGTTTTGAGTAAGTTTATACGCGATGTAGAGCTTCTTTGGTGCCTCTTCTACGGAGTCACCCAGATTCATTATAAATTCGCGAAGGGACTGACTCAGTTCTTTTACGTTATCGTCAACGTTCTCAAAGTGTTCTTCGACTGAGTAAATCCCATTAGCGCGAGTTTCTGCCGCCTTCCTTCCTGCCTCAACCATGACAGGATTCTTCATGCCATTTTTATCTAAGCTATTGTCGGCAGGGCTTCCCGTGCGTCTAAAAACTTCTTCTAAGTAAAGAGATCCGTTTTCGAACTTACGATATTGCCATAACTCAATGCTGGCTCCCATCATTTGGACAGCGTGAAGATCGTATTTTTTATAACCAGGTGCAAGGCAGATCACACGAATGTCGGACCAATCTACCTTTACTTCCTTCCCCAATGCCTTGTTCACGGCCACCTGGAAATCACCTTTATGGTCTCTTAGCCAGTACAAATAAAAGAGACTTTGGTTTA
>JBJMMA010000132.1:0-3864 GCA_045805065.1 Bdellovibrionia bacterium
AGACGATCCGCGCGGCCCTGGTTCATATCAAAGGGGCAGGGGGAATTACGGTTGCGCTCCGTGTAACCCGCTCTGTCTGGGACATTATTCATCGGCTGGATCCCAAGTCTTACAGCGCGGACATGACAATCCGATTTGCGGGGGATGTGGAGGATTTCGTCGAAGAGCATGGCTCGCTGATTTCGGATCTTGCGTTCTCGACTTGGGTGGTCGCGCTTTTGGTCACGGTGGCCATGATTGCTTATTACCGTGAAGTTCGGATGACGGCGGCGCTCGTTGTCAGTCTTTTCATGGGAACGCTTTGGACGTTCGGGATCTCATATTTCGCAGTGGGATATCTGAACGCGAACTCGGCGTTTTTGGGTTCGATTGTCATTGGTAACGGGATCAATTTCGGGATCATCATCCTGGCGCGTTATCTGGAATTACGAAGAAGTGCGATGCCCATGACACGCTCTCTGATCCTGACGCTCAGGCAGACCAGTACCGCCACGCTGACTGCGGCATTGGCAGCCGGACTTTCTTATGGATCGCTTGCAGCAACGACTTTCCGGGGGTTTCACCAGTTTGGAATCATCGGACTGATCGGGATGGTCTTGTGCTGGTTCTCAGCGTTTTCAGTCATGCCTGCGCTGATTGTTCTGATCGAAAGGCATTGGCCTAAAAATTATAACCAGGTCCATAGAATACGCGGGGGCTTCTCCCATCTCGTGGCGTTCATCGTAAAGACGTTTCCAAGGGTGATTCTTGGGGCATCGTTTTTTGCGCTGATTGTATCGGTCGCTGTCATGGCTTCTTACCGCGGACAGATCATCGATACGGATACGACCAAGCTTCGTGATCGCAGAAGTATGCAGGAAGGGTCAGGATATCTCTCAAAGTACGTGGATGAGGTCTTTGGTCGATACATCACGCCTCTTGTGATCATGGCTGACAATCCATCCGACATGGCCAAAATTGAGGAGAAAATCAAGGATTACAAAAATCGGACAGGACATGAGGGACTGGTTGCGAACGTTTTCTCACTCAGGGATTTCGTGCCTGCCGACCAGGGCAAGAAAATACAGATCATGCGAGAGATTCGCCGGATTCTGAAGCCCTCGATCTTTGCGAAACTTTCTGCTGCGGATCGCGCAAAAGTGAAACAGCTTCTGCCTGCGACCGGGCCTAAGCCATTCGGACTTAAAGATTTGCCGCCGCTGGTGCTGGATCGGTTTCGCTTGAAAGATGGTCGAGTAGGCAACCTTGTGATCGTCGAGCCTGTCATTGATAAGGTCGCTCTTTCAAGTGCCGTGAACCAAAACCGGTTGATCAGTGAGCTCAGATCGGTTGCCGATTCGATCCGTCCAGGCACTCCTGTCGTCGGCACTCTGCCAATCACAGTTGATATGTACCAGTCGGTTCGAAGAGATGGGCCCAAAGCGACGTTGATCGCCTTTTTCTCCGTCGTGCTCCTGGTGATTATCCTGTTCCGCCAGCCCGCGGCGGTAGGATTCACATTGTTCTCGCTGGCGCTTGGTGTGGCGTGGCTTATGGGAATTCTCTTTGGCTTTGATTTCAAGATCAATTTCCTGAACTTCATCGCGCTACCGATCACTTTCGGGATTGGTGTCGATTATGGCGTCAATATCGTGCAGCGTTACCGTACCGAAGGGCGGGGAAGAATTCTTCAGGCCATTCATGGCACGGGCGGCGCGGTTGCGCTGGCAAGTCTTACAACGATCATCGGCTATGGATCGCTTCTTCTGGCAGGCAATCAGGCCTTTTTCAGCTTTGGACGGATTGCGATTCTGGGTGAGATCACCACTCTTGCGGCAGCGCTCGTGAGCCTTCCGGCTTTCCTTTACTTGCGTGACCAGCGGAGATTCAAGCTCGTTCAACTTCAGGGGCGTCCGGGAGGCGGAGAAGAAAGTGATGTTCGGAGGTCCGCATAAGGGTTGGCTTCGTGAATGCGACAATTCGTTGACGATTCAAGGATAAGGCAAAAAATGCCGATAGAGAGCCATATGACAGGGTTGTTCAAGAGAGCTGTTTTTGGATTTGGTTTTTTAGCGGTATCGGCATCTGTTTCCGCATGGGCTGCTGGGAGCGGATCTCTCAGGCTTTCTGGACAAGTGGACCCTCAACTCAATGTCACTACGTCGCTGGATTGGTCCAATTGGGTGCTCAGATTGGATAATGCGTCCAACGTGGAGAACGATACTTACTGGATTGACTTGGGCGGGACTGAGCGTGTTCGACTCGACCGGACGGCCGTAGTGGATCTGGCAAGCTGGATGGCGCGTACGAGAGTACTCCCTGGGAAGCGGTTTCAGGTTACGATCGCTTCACCGTAAATCCTTAAATATTGTGGGTTTAATTAATTGATTGCAATGCGTTATCCCTTCTAAAATGGAGGGATGAAAGCCTCTTTCGCATCTCTTCTGCTTTTATCTCTGGGGTTGGCGACTTCAGCTGTATTGTTTTCGACTTCGTCTTGGGCGTTTCGCTTTTCTCCGATGGTTTCGACTCTTTCTCCGATCGGGCCTGAAGCTACGCAGACTTTCCTAGTTGAGAACAATAACGGTGAGAAAATCGCGCTGCAAATCGAGACTTTCCATCGTGAAGTCGATACCTATGGAAAAGAAACGCGGAGAGAAACTGACGAATTTTCGGTTTTTCCGCAGCAGATGGTGCTTGAGCCAGGTGAGAAGAGAAATATCCGCCTGACTTGGACGGGTGATCGCCAGATCAAAGAAGAGCTCGCCTATCGTCTGGTCGTAAGCCAGCTTCCAGTTGATCTTAAAAAGCCTGAACAGAGAAAAGCCGGTGCGAACATCACCTTTCTTCTTCAGTATGTGGCTTCCGTTTATGTCTCTCCCGGCGCTGCGGCTCCAAAGATTTCTGTCGAATCACTCAGAAGGCTCTCTGACACGAAAGCTGAGCTGGTTTTGCAAAACAGCGGGACTGCGCACAAAGTCCTCAAAGGGATGCATCTTTATCTGAAGCCTGAAGAGGGCAGTTCGCAGAAATCCCGACCTGAACTCACGGCACTTAAGCTGAAAGATATTGAGGCCGAAAATGTTCTCCCGGGGCGGAAGAGACGTTTTGAAATTCCCGTGGCGAAAGATGTGGCATTGCCGGCCACTGCCCAGAAGCTAGAGGTTGAGTTCGACTCTCAATGAGTACCTGGGTCCGGACTCTCTCCATTTTAGTCCTGATGGCGATGGACTACGCCGGCGTAATGCCCGAGGCTCGTGCTGAAGGCGTTAAGCCGCGAATTCGTGGGGCGTCATTGGTGGCTCCTTTGCTGATTGATCAATCCAAGGAAGACACTGCATGGATTTTCCCCAGCTCGGATCGATCCAAGTTCTACATTGAGGCCGAGACGCTTTTGAATGTGACACGAAAGTATCTTCCTGCGACTACGCAAGCAGCGCTTGAGGCCGCGGTCACAACCGATCATGTGATTTCGGTGAAGACGCTTGAGGAGCTTGGCATTCGAGTTCAGTTTGATGAGTCAGCTCTGGATGTGCACCTTTTCATTCCGCCATCCAAAAGAAACAGGAACGAGATCAACCTAAGGCCTGCGATGGGCGGGAGTAAAAACGCCATCGGTCCCGCGCCTTATAGTGGATATTTGAATCTCAGAGCATCTCAGGGTTTTCAGTTTGCTGATCAAACCCAAGGTGGCAACGAGAAGCTTCCTACGGCAGCCAGTCTTCAGCTGATCAATAACTACCATGGCTGGGTCGCAGAGACTGGGGTGGATTACCAGGAGAGCTCAAGTCGCAGTATTCGAAGGTCCGACTCCCGTCTGGTCAAAGACGATGAATCCCACGTCATGCGATATAGCGTTGGTGATCTGCAGCTCGATACCAGCGG
>JBJMMA010000133.1:0-16148 GCA_045805065.1 Bdellovibrionia bacterium
GCAGCGTCCAGACGTCCAAAAGTTTCGATGGTCTGATCAAGTGCTCGTCGGATATCTTCGGACTTCATCACGTCACATTTGAGAGCAAGTGCGCGGCCACCAAGCTCTTCAATCCTACTCGCGGTTTGTTGGCTGGCTCGCTCTGATACATCGGTCACTACAACGCTTGCGCCTTCACGCGCAAAAGCAATGGCGGTAGCGCGGCCGATGCCGCTTCCAGTTCCCGTCACAAAAGCTACTTTTCCGACGTATGTTTTACTTGATTGATTTGCCATAAATCTTCTCCTTAGTTTTGGACCAGATATCGAATCCACAGCACGTCACCTGGAAGGCGTTTGATCGACTTCAGGCGAAGCGCTTTTGCTTTCCGAGCCGTGTGACCTTTCTCTGCATCAAACATTGTTGGCGTGCCGATTGATCCATCAGCGATCGGGACAACAATGTGGCTGATCTCATCAATGAGTGAGGCCTTCAGAAACGAGCCCCAGACAAATCCGCCCCCATCAATGCGAACTCTTTTAATTCCAAAGAGGTCTTTCAGTTTTTTGAGAGCAAGCTCCAGGTCGATCGTTTCCTTTCCGGCAAAGATGTAGGAAACCTGTTTATCTTGAAGGTGCTTCAGATAAGCCGTTGATACTTTCTCGGTCAGAACTTCAATGACATGCTCTGTTGAAATCTTATTGGAATCCCATCGGCACTTTCCAGATGGATCGATGGCAACGGCATAGGCCTTGGTCGAGTGACGGCCCACAAAATCCTCTTTTTTGATCGAAGGATCCGGTTTTCCAAGCGGGTGAGCTTTCTTGCTGGAGAACTCTTGCATCGTTGTCCGCCCTACGACCCAGGCATCCGACCTGAACGATTCCGCTGTTTTCTCAAACAAGTCCGCCGAATTGACTTTGGGCCAATTGTGAACCTGAATTCGGCCATCAATTGTACTGAGTGCATGAGCTACGACGTATGGCTTTTTCTGTGCTTTCTTCATGGAACTGTTGTTCCTCCATCGACCACAATGCATTGACCTGTGATGAAGCCAGCCTGGGGGCTACTCAGGTAGATGACAGCGCTCGCAACTTCTTCTGGTTTGCCCGCGCGGCCCATCGGAACGGCGGCCGTGAAGACGTCCAGAATATCGGGCTTGTCTTGGACCATTTTATCAATCATCGGAGTCATGATCAGGCCTGGGCATACTGCGTTTACGCGGATTCCTTTTTTTGCGTTCTCCAGGGCTGCGCTTTTCGTGAGACCGAGAACTCCGTGTTTGGTCGCATGATACGGGCCCATTCCAGGATTCCCGTTAATTCCACCGATGGATGAGTTGTTGACGATGGCTCCGCTTTTTTGTTTTTGCATCTGCTGGAGCTCGTACTTCATGCAGTGCCAGACACCGCGTAAGTTGATATCTAATACTCGGTTGAACTCTTCCGTGGTTACGTCCTGCGTTTCTTTATAGGGAATTTGGATGCCGGCGTTATTAAATGCGAGATCCAAGGAGCCGAAGGTATCAACCGTTTTCTTGACCGCGTCTGCGACTTGCTTCTCATTGGCGACATCACATTGAATCGCGACAGCCTTTTGCCCATAAGCGTTGATCGACTTCGCTGCGTCGTCAATCGTTGCAAAATTAAAGTCGACAAGCGCAACTGATGCGCCAGCCTCCGCGAATGCCTTCGCGGCTGCGAGACCCATTCCTGATCCTGCGCCGGTGACAAAGGCCACTTTTCCATTAAATGAGATATTCATCTTCTACTTCTCCTCTTTGTGCAATGCCTCGAGCGTCCGGTGGACGAGACTGGGTTTTAGTTTGAGATATTCTTAAGACTCACGACACACCACTCAGTGCAAAAACACCGCTAGGGCCGTATGGGTCAAAACGATGCCGCGGGGTGTGGCTCTAATTGCTGCTGATAGTTGTACGGCTGCGGCATAAAGTCCTCCGGCTGCCTGCTTACTTTGAGGAGCTGGCCTTGCCATCAATCCTCGTAAAATATCCATCTCGACCTACTTCAAGTTCTCTTTGAAAAAGGAGGTCAGCTTATCAAACGGGATGAGATCTACCCTGTCATAGAGATCGACATGACCTGCGCCAGGAACAATCACAAGTTCCTTCGGTTGTGCCGCAAGTCTGTATGCTTCTTTGCTGAACTCCTTAGAGTGAGCGTTTTCTCCCGTGATGAACAACATTGGACGTGGGGATATTGCCTCGATGTCGTTGAAGGGATAGAAATTCATGAATTTGACGTTGCTGGTGAGTGTGGGATGTGTCGTCAGTTTTGACGAGGAACCTTTTGGAGTGAACTCGCCTCGCGGAGTGCGGTAAAAATCGTAAAACTCACGCTCAATGGGGGTAGAGCTTTCAGTGAGCTTATGTATGGTTCCGCTCGTGTATTTAGTTTCTCCGCCAGTGAATTCAACATAGCGTTGTTCGGCTGCTTCTTTGATGGTCTCCTTTCTTTTCTCTAGGCTCAGAGAATGCTTGAGGCCATTACGATTGGCTGTGCCCATGTCATACATGCTTACGGTAGCAATGGCTTTCATTCGCGGATCGATTTTGGCCGCGCTAATAACAAAGCTTCCGCTTCCACAAATTCCAAGGACGCCGATCCGGTCTCTGTCAATAGAAGCTTGAGTGCCCAAGAAATCGACCGCCGCGCTGAAATCCTCTGCATAGATGTCCGGCGAAACAGCATTCCGAGGTTGGCCTTCGCTTTCTCCCCAGTAAGATAGGTCCAAGGATAAGGTAACAAAGCCCTGTTCAGCCAATTTGGTGGCATACAGATTGGCACTTTGTTCCTTTACTGCACCCATAGGGTGTCCGACGACAATGGCGGAGGCTTTTGTGTTTTGCTTTAGGTTCGTGGGAATGAAAAGATTTCCAGCGACCTTCATGTTGTATTGATTCTTAAAGGTCACACTCTTGACCGTTACTTTGTCGCTCTTATAAAAGTTGTTGGCACCTCTGGACATGTCTTGTGCCAAGACGGTTGTACTTGTCATAGTTGATAAACTGATTATCGCGGCGATTCCTTTGGTTTTGATCATGGTGACTGTTCTCCTGCCTGAGCAAAAATATGTCTTTGTTTGCTCTTGATAGTACGCGGGAGTATTGTGAACAAAAATAGCACTTGGGTTAATGTGCTATTAATCAGAGGTTAACAATGGACAAGAATCGGTTGGATGGTCTTCTTGCGTTATCACTGGTCGCTCGGAAGAAAAACTTTACGGCGGCTGCTGAAGAGTTGGGGATTTCGCCGCCAGCTATCAGCAAGATGATCAAGCAGCTTGAAAAGCGAATGGGCGTCGTACTGCTTTCTCGAACAACGAGAAGCACAAGTCTTACCGAAGCGGGAGAGCGCTTTCTATCGGAGGCTGGGCCCGCACTGGATCAGATCTTGAGCGCGATGGATCACGCAGGGGCCTACGCCGAAAAGCCATCAGGAGTCTTGAGGATTAATCTTTCAAGATCGATGTATCCCTCATTGATGAGACCGCTGATCACGAGTTTTGCGAAGACATATCCAGAAGTCACCGTTGAGCTTTTTTTCGATGACGAGCTGTCAGATGTCGTTGAGGGCAGATTTGACGCTGGTATTCGACCATCAGAAACGATGGCAAAAGACATGGTGGCGTTGAAGCTTGTGGGTCCGATTCGATACGTTGTTGTTGGTGCCCCTAAATATCTCAATAAGCACGGACGCCCAAAACATCCGCAGGAGCTTCATTTGCATAACTGCATCCGGATGAGTTTTGGAGAAGGCGACATGTATGACCGTTGGGAATTTGAACATAAGGGAAAGGATTTTCAGGTTCAAGTCACGGGAACTTTGATTTTGAATGACACGGCTCTTGCGGTGAATGCGGCATTGGACGGTATGGGTTTGGTTTACACAGCGGAAAATCTGATCAGCGATGCGATCGCATCTAAAAAGCTGGAAGTGGTGCTTGAGCAATATGCGGCCAAAGACTCGGGATTTTATCTCTATTTTCCAAAAAGATCCCAGGTTCAGCCTAAGCTTCGGGCATTTATTGAGCACATCAAAAGTGAGCAAAAGACGTTGCGCTAGGTTTGGCCTCAACAATGTCAGGATTCAAGTATGGACTGGGTGTGGGCAGTTCAGGACTCGGGCGTTGAATGACGGAGCTTCCCAATCAGATCTTCAAGCCCTTGCGGGGGGATCAGTCCCGGCTGCTCAAATACCAATTCTGATTTCACAAAGGCCATGATCGTAGGAATCGAGCGAACATGGAACGCTTCCGCAAGATCGGTCGCGACTTCCGTATTCACTTTTCCGAAATAGATATCCGGATGCCTCGCCGCCATTTCTTCGAAAATCGGAGCAAACATCCGACAAGGTCCGCACCATTCCGCCCAGAAGTCCAAAATGACGATTGAGTTGGAATCAACGACCGATTCGAAATTAGACATCGTGACTTCATGGGTTTGGCTCATGACCGAAGTCTAGCATCACACTCACTTTCGATCTAGAAATCCTTCTCGGCGCCCATCACGAGGCCCTCGATACTATGTTTTTGTTGGATCGGTTCGAGACGATCCACAATGCGGCACACCAGGTGACGTTTGAGAACCTCGGGCATGGACTCATAGAAGTCTTTCGTGACTTGCAGGTCATGAAGTGCGGCATGCCCAGCGCCAGGGGCGTCTACACCCAGAACCACGACGGGGCGTGGAGTCATCGACTCATGAGCCGTTCCACGATGAATGGTCAGTGCTGAGCGGCAGGAGACATCTCCCATTTTTGGAAAGCTTCGCCTGGCCCGTTCATCGAATCTCTTTGCCAGTTCACGTGGGGGGAACATCTCGTGTTTCCACTCGCGCCCGTCGTCCCATTGCGTACCCAATGCGATTTCAAAGGGGCCCATGTCCGGAGCGACGTCAACGCAAGTGAGGTTGAATGCGAGAGAGGTGAGCTTGCGCTGCTCATAAGTTTCTCGAGGTGACGGGAAGTCGCGGTGCCAGGGCTGATACTTCGCCCCTTCGAACGGTACGTCAAAGCCAATTTCGACGATTTGGAAATCAGGCCCTAAAACGGCTTCCGATAAGGCAATTACCCAAGGATGGGAGGCGAGATTAACAAATCCTGAAAGCATTTGCGGATGAACTTCCACATACCAGCGCCGAGGCCCGCGCCCCACAGCGCCACCCGGACGCTGAATGCTTTCCCAGAACGCGGTCATGACATCGTTTCGCATACGATGAACCCATTCCTGACTAAAAGCCCCGCGCAAGGCTGTGATTCCGTCAGTGTGCAGTTTTTCGATATCTGAGTGGATGCTGAGTCCGCTCTCAGATGTCTTGGCAGGTATTTTCGCTCGCTCGGTTGTAGGTTCCATTGGATGCTCCCTAAATGCAGGTCGTATTGCTTATAACGTGCTGCAAAAAGGGTTCCGCGGTGCGCTTTCGGCAGCCAGCCTAAGTTAGGAGGCGAGGCACTTTAGACGTGGCGCCGAGACTTAAAATGGATAAAACGAAAGAATGAAGCCCGGCTGGAATCGAATCCCCGCAATCCGTGAACGTCTTCGAGATTTGGGTGCGAACCCTTTGCACGAACGCCTGACCCTATGGGCTTGGCTTCAAGCGAAGCCACTCAATGCAAGCCGCAAGTCCAAGTATTTTCCGAAGTCGCTTCTTGAGGCATTTCCGGCGATGGAAGAAGAGCTTCGTGCTCTTGCGCGTGTGCGCTCGGAGCATCGAGGTTCTGACGATTCGGTCCGGATGGTGGTCGATCTGCGCGACGGCAAGGCGATTGAGAGCGTGATTCTTCCTCGCGATGGGGTCTGTGTTTCAAGCCAGGTGGGGTGCGCGGTCGGTTGCGCGTTTTGCATGACGGGGCGGGGCGGGCTTGAGCGCCAGCTCGGGAGCGCAGAGATCGTAGCTCAAGTGGTTCTGGCGAGGCGCCTGCGCCCGTCGGTACAGAAGGTTGTGTTTACGGGGATGGGTGAGCCATCCCACAATCTCGATAACGTCCTGGAGGCGATCGAGCTTCTGGGAACGGAGGGCGGATTTTCGCGGCGCAATCTTGTTTTTTCCACGGTCGGCGATCGTCGCGCGTTCGAGCGTTTGCCTCAAGGCGTGGTCAAGCCCGCGCTTGCGCTCTCGCTGCACACGACTCGCGCGGATCTCAGACGTGAGCTTCTGCCACGCGCGCCTCGGCTTACGCCTGATGAGCTGGTGGATCTTGCCGAGGATTATGCGCGCAAAACCGCTCGCCCCATTCAGTATCAGTGGGCGCTGCTCGAAGGAATCAACGACACAGATGAAGAAGTTGAGGGGTTAGTGAGGCTCCTGAGTGGAAAGTGGATGATCCTCAATATCATTCCGTACAACTCGGTTCCTGACCTTGCTTTCAAAAGGCCCGGGTGGGAGCGCATCGTGGCAATGACACGTGCACTGAACACTCGAGGGATCCGCACACGGCTCAGATGGTCAGCAGGCCAGGATGTCGACGGCGGATGTGGGCAGCTCAGGGCCCGAGCACTGAAGATGATGACTGCGGGAACGGAATAGGTATTCGATCATTTTCGCGAAGCTGGCGGCTTGTCTGGTCTCTCGACAAACAGGTCCTGTTTTAAGTAATCTCACGGAGAGATGGCAAAGCTTCTGATTGTGGAAAGCCCTGGAAAACTGAAGACTCTGAGAAAGATCCTCGGGCGAGATTGGATTCTTGAAGCAAGCGTTGGCCACACGACTGAGCTTGCTCATGATGGCCCAAAGCGGCTGGGCTTTGAGATGAAAGACGGGCGGATCAAAACCCGTTACATCCCTCGCGGTACGCGAGGTAAGCAGGTACTCGCCAAATTGCGTGAAGCTATCAAGAAGGCCGATCAAGTCTATCTCGCTACCGACCCGGATCGTGAGGGGGAGGCCATCGCCTGGCATCTTTGTGAGCAGCTGGGCGAGCTGCTTCGACATAAGCGATTTGTCAGGGTTTCTTACACTCAGATTACTGAAAGTGCCGTGAAAGCCGCAATTGCGAACCCGAGAACTCTGGATCTGCCGCTGATTGAGGCTCAAAGGGCGCGCCAGTGCATGGATAAACTGGTGGGTTATGAGGTGAGTCCTCTTCTCTGGAACTCAACGGGAGGTCGAAGCGCTGGGCGCGTTCAATCCGCCACTCTGCATTTGATTTGTGAAAGAGAGCGAGCCCGCTTGGCATTCAAGTCGGAAGACTATTGGACCCTTCAGGCCAAGTACTTCGAAAGCCTCTCGGCGCGCTATGAGCCGGCGCCAAATAGGTTATTGGAAGAATCTGGACGCGTAAAGTCGGAAGTCGAAGCGAAACAGATCGCTCAAACAGCGAAAACGGCGCCCCATCAAATTCATAAGATCACAAAACGCGAAGAAAACCGCACGCCGCCTCCACCATTGATCACGAGCTCGCTTCAACAAGCAGCGGGAATGCGTTTTCGCTATCCTCCACAGAAGACGATGAAGATCGCCCAGGAACTTTACGAAGGGGTGGGAGGAAAAGGACTGATCACTTATATGCGAACTGATGCCATCACCTTGTCTCCTGAATTTGTTCAAGAGGCACGCAGCTGGCTTCAAAAAAACGCGCCTGACGCGTTAGCGGATCGCGCACCGATTTTCAAGACCCGGGCAGACGCGCAAGGCGCCCATGAAGCAATCCGTCCCACCTCGGTCGAGCTGACTCCCGAAAAAGCTCAAGCGATTTTGAATCGTGAGCAGCTTGGGGTCTATACTCTGATCTGGGAGCGCGCCGTGGCCAGTCAATGCCGTCCCGCAAGACTTTCACGGACCGAAGTGGAAATTCACGCGGGGCCGACTCGCTGGATCGCTCGCGGCATGCAAGTACTGGCTCCAGGCTATCTTCGCTTTTGGAGAAACATCCATGATGAGACGGAGCTTCCGCTGCTTAAAGAGGGGCAAGTGCTTCGCCTGGATACGATTGAAATCAAGAAGAACAAGACGGAGCCTCCTTCACGCTACAGCGAACCCAAGGTGGTTCAGCTCATGGAAAAGCTTGGGATCGGAAGACCCAGTACCTACGCTTCGACAATCATGACATTGAAAGAACGGGAATACGTCACCTCAGAGAAAGGGCTTTTGGCGCCGACGACTCTTGGAATGGCAACCGATGAGGCTTTAGGAAAGGCGATTCCTGAACTCGTTGACGCGAAATTTACCGCTGAGATGGAGGCGTCGCTTGATCGGATTGCGGAAGGAAGCCTCGACTGGGAGAAGTATCTCTGTGGTTGGAATGAAGGATATCTTCGTCCGGCGCTCACACAGGCACGAGTGGCGTTGACCGGAGTTTCACGGGTTGCGCCTAAGGAGCCCTCGGGCTCTGCGAAGCAATTCAAGCGATTCGCGAAGCCTCAGCAACGCTTCCGCAAGAAAGCTCGCTCGCGGTCAAAAAGCAGTAGCAAGGTTGTCGCGCCGATGGACAGTCCTCCGCAGTGTACCAATGGGCACGGCGCGCTTCAGTCGCGCCTATCCAAGAAGGGGGCTCCTTATTGGAAATGTGGCCGTTCTGGCTGCGAGAGTTGGGCTTGGCCTGGAAAGTCCAAATCGAGGTAGTGGGTGAGGATTCGCCCTCCTCGATATCTTATTGCTGATTTTGTGGCAAACCGTCCGCAATTTCATAGTAGTCGCCTTTATTGGCGACATAGATATGCATTCGCAACTGTGTCTCGGTCGGCGTATCAAAGGCTCCCATAGCGAGCGCGATCCAATCTTTCCCATCTGCATCCCAGAAGAGCGATGAGCCGCAGGTCGAGCAGAAGCCGCGTCGCACATTCTCAGTGCGGTACCATGTGACCTGCTCTTGGCCACGAAATGTCACCTCAGAGCGTGGAACGTCGGTCGATGCCTCAAAGTGACCTGAATGTTTTCGGCATTGCGTACAATGGCATGCACTGGGTGCAGGCAGTTTTCCTTGAACTTCAAAGCTTACAGCACCGCAGAGGCAAGATCCTTTGTGCATAGCGTATTCCTTTCATTGCTCAACAGCATTGTCGGCGATGGAAAAGATCCGCCGGTGTATCTATTGGTACTTCAAAATACGTCAGAGTACGGTTATAATACAAGAAATGAATAGCCAACAAGCGTCAAATGATCTCGTTTTCTTTACCTCTGCGGAAGTCGCGGACATCTTGAAAATGCATCCGCAGGTCATTGCTCGTAAGCTCCAGGCCGGAGAGCTTGAGGGTTACAAACTTGGCAAAGACTGGCGCGTCTCTAAGGATCAACTTCTGCGTTATCTTGAACGCCATTCTAATCAAAGAGCCGCGAAGAGTCCTGAAGCCAAGACCGTTGGAGCTTTTTTCGAGGATGGTAAATTGAAGTCCATTCCAGCGACGCGCTCTAAGCGTCTCTTGGTGCTAAAGCATCTAGTCTCTAAACTAGATGCACAAAAAGTTTACACTGAGACTGAGATCAATGACTTTCTAAAGCCCTTTCACTCTGACATTTGCACTCTTCGCCGCGAGCTAATTATTAACAAGCTCATGGTAAGGAATAGCGGTAAATACAAAGTCGTGGGATGGAACCGTTAAGGATGCTTCGGGATACGAACTTTTATGATTCGTATACTCGCTAAAACTGCATTTAAACTTCCTTTCTGCCTGATTTGTCTTATGCTCACGCAATATATTTCTTCGGAGGACCTCGTATGTCGAAAGTCGTAGTTCGCGCCTTTGCCTGTTCAATGGATGGTTTCGGAGCCGGCCTTCAGCAAAGCGAGTCCGAACCTTTCGGTAAAAACGCCATTCAGATCATGAACTGGTTTTTTCCTACTCAGACCTTCCAGACCATGATCGGCAGAGAGAAAGGCAGCACAGGGCTCGACAACGACTACGCGGCCAAAGCTTTTGAGAGCGTAGGTGCCTCGATCATGGGTCGCAACATGTTCAGTCCTCTTCGTGGTCCTTGGGCCAATGAGGACTGGAAGGGCTGGTGGGGTGAGAATCCTCCTTTCAAACACCCCGTTTTCGTGATGACTCACCATCCGCGGCCCAGCTTGAAGTTTGAGAACGGAACCTCCTTCCACTTCGTCAACGGCTCGCCGGAAGAGGTCTTGAAACAAGCCCAGGCCGCGGCCGGTGGCAAAGACGTCAAGATCAACGGCGGCGTCGCCACAGTTCGGGCCTTCTGGAAAGCCCGGCTCATTGATGAATTGCATCTGGTGATGGCGCCCGTTTTCGTGGGCGAAGGTGAGAAGCTCTTAGGCGGGCTAGGAGTGGAGATGGATTACGAGGTAGCCAGCTTCGAGGCCTCTGAAGCGGCTGTGCATTACAGGATCGTCAAGAAACGCTAGATCGTTAACTTGAATCGGAATTGAGTTTTGTTTTCCTAAGGATGTCTGCTGCTTTTTCAATGCTCTGCTTGATTCGCTGAGTTAACCTCGCGTTTACTTCTTCAGTAGCCTTACTTCTCTCCAGGAGCTGCGCTGAAAGGGACGCCGTAGTCAGTACGGAAAGCACGTCATGGCGGACCTGTGCGATGTAGGTTTCCCGTACGTCTCTCTCAATCCGTAATATTTCGATGGCCTTTGTGGCATTATTATATCGCTGCTGGTTGTACAAGGCGAGGGCCGCGCGGCTGGCAACCTCCTGAGCGAGTTGCAAGTCTTCAGGTTCTAACCTCCGATTGCTGTCTGAAGTGCTGAGCCAGAGTGCTCCTAATATCTTTTGGTGAGCCTCGCACGGCACACAAATGTACGATCGAACTCCCGTGCGTCGAATAATCTCGAAGAGCTCGGGGTAGCGTATCCTTCGGCGCTGCTCCTCAGCATGGGAGTCGAATTCGCGGTCATACTCGGGTTTGCTTGTGCGAATAACATGGCCTGTGCCGAAATTATCGTCGAGTGACGGTAAGTACTTAGTTAAAAGAACTCTAAGCTGGTCGGCCTTTTCATGATTTGCATGTGTTATAGCGACTCGCTCAATCGTTCCATTCTCTTTTAAAATTGAGATTGCAGCATTATCCGCAAAGTCTGGCACCAGCAGATTGGTGAGCTGCTGAAATACTTCCTGATCCGTGAGACAAAAACTCAGACGTCGGCTGACCTCTGTCAGAAAGGCAAGGCGGGCCACGGTTTGCTCTAGCGCATCAAATTGGTGCTTTTCGTAAGATGCCTCGGGTGCGATCTTCAGTTTTTCCGTTTGATTAGCCATCCTTCTCGACATCCTCCGCTGTGTCATCTCATGTGAGTTGCATATCTTGCACTCAATGTAGCTGTGTTAGCGCCAGGGCGAGCAGAGGATGATGCTGCAGATGTCTGCCCGCTGAAAAGAAGGATCCTTGAATGCGAGAAAATCGTCGTTGAAAGTGCCGAACGTGCTGGCAGGCCGCTGCTTCAGCCCCTGATAAAAAGTGTCGATCACCTCGTGCGCGAAATCGTGACTGCGGGGACAGGCCGCAATCACTGCTTCGCGCTCCTGCTCAGTGAAGTCAGCATATCCGCGGCCCACCATGTCCATGCCGGCGCCGGCCTGCACCAAGAAGATTTCAGGGTGCATATGTTCCGGAATGCCGGGCGTCGTATGGAGGGCGATCGCAAGCCAGACTTTCTCGATATCGCTTTCGGCGATCCCTCGAGCGCGCAGAAAGTCGCGCGCCGCGTTCGCGCCATCGACCTCGAAGCGTAGCTGGCTGCCGTGGTAATGGGGCGTAATGCCGATATCGTGGAACATGGCGGCGGCGTATAGCAATTCCGGATCGAATTTCAGATGTTTGCGTTGTCCGATCATGGCGCCCCAAGCATAGACACGCCTGGAATGCTGGAACAGCATCTCGCTTTCGGTGTCGCGAATGAGCTGGGTGATGTCGCGCGCAATGCTACTGTCCGGTATCTTTACGCCAGCGATCTGGGTCTCGTTCATCATTTCACCTTAAAGTTCAATGCAGGTTTTGGACATTTGGGCGGTTTTTGGGCGGTACGCTGCTCGCAATGAAGAAAGTAAATGGAAGTTTTTAAAGTAGTCATTGCCCTCCTTGTGGGGGGCGCACTGCTCGCTGCGCTGGCGCGCCGAATCGGGGCGCCATATCCGGCGCTCGTGGCTTTGGCTGGTGCTGTTCTTGCCCTTGTACCCGGTGTGCCAACGCTCGTTCTCGATCCCGAATTGGCGCTCACACTCTTTGTTGCGCCAGTTCTGGTCGATGCGGCCTTTGATGCCTCCCTGAGGGACCTTCGATCCAACTGGCGTCCGGTGACGAGCCTCGCATTGGGTGCAGTGGCTCTCACGGTCGCAGTCGCCGCGATCGTGGCTCACGCTCTGGTTCCGGAAATGCCTTGGTCAGCCGCGATCGCTCTAGGTGCCATAGTTGCTCCTCCGGATGCCGCTGCTGCCACGGCCGTGCTGAGACAACTTCGACCTCCGTACAGGATGCTCGTCATCTTGGAAGGAGAAAGCTTATTCAACGACGCAAGCGCCCTGTTGATTTACCGACTTGCAGTGGGTGCAACGCTAGTTGGAACTCTATCGGGGTGGAGTATTCTTCCAACGTTGTTGGGTGTGACATTGGGAAGTGCCCTCCTGGGAATTGTGCTTGCTTGGAGTATCCTTAAAGTCTTTGCACGCATCCATGACATGGCCACTGCAGTGATTCTGCAGTTTTGCTGCTCCTTTGGCGTCTGGACCCTGGCCGAGCAGATGCATTTGTCGGGAATCATCACTTGCGTCGTGTTTGCAATGTCCGCCTCGCGAAAATCCTCCGAGTTTATGCCTGCACGACTGCGAATTCAGGCTTGGGCGGTTTGGGAAGTCGCTGTGTTCGTGCTCAATGTGCTAGCCTTCGTGCTCGTTGGGTTCCAATTGAAGCTAATCGTGGCACGAGCATCGGGACACCTGGGTGACTACGCCATTGTCGCGGCAGCCGTCTGTGCCGCCGTAATCCTGGCTCGCATGGCTTGGGTCACTGCAGCTGCGGGAGTAGTCCGATGGAAACACTCAACGGGACGGAAAAAAGCCCGTACTTCAGACGCTGTCGGGCTCAATCCCAAATCAGCTGCCGTGGTGGGTTGGTGCGGAATGCGTGGAACCGTTACACTCGCCGCAGCGCTTGCACTTCCAATCTCTTTTCCGCAACGTGATATGGTTCTTGCGACAGCCTTCGGCGTGACCCTAGGTACTTTGGTTCTTCAGGGGCTTACTCTTCGTCCAATTCTGCTTTGGCTGCAGCTTCGGGATGAGGGCCAGGTCGAGCACGAATTGCTCCTGGCCAGATTGGAGATTCTGAGAGCCGCGATTTCTGCTATCGCAACCTGCCCAGGCGCAGAATCCTCCGGTCACGTCCGACAGACCTTCGAAATGCAGCTGAGCCGAGCGGAAAAGGACTTCAATGGAGCGTCCTTGAGTCAGCATAAAGCAGACTACACTTCCAAAAACGGGGAAGTTTCAGCCGCGCTAGCTGCGATTGAGGGACAGCGACGGTGCTTGATGGCTCTTAGAACGGAGGGCAGGATCGGTGACGAGGCTTTTCATCGTATCGAAGAAGAGCTCGACTGGATGGAGCTAGGTTGGGAGCAAGCACTGCGATTTGAATAGCGCCATTACAAGCCAAGCCATGTGAAAAACCCACACTCACTCGACAGGTCAACGATACGTGGGGCAGAAGTGGGGCAAACTGCCGAAATGGCCTGTAATGCTTACTCATCACCTCTACTCGGGCTTAGGGATTGCAATTATGCATCAGCTCCTGAGTATGTTTCACATGCGACCGGCTGCATTGGTCAAAGGAGTTTAGGATGGCCGCTTCGGGCTCAGCACGCCGTGCGAAAACGTCTCGTTCGCGATCGAAGATTGCCGATAAGCCAAGAGCTGATTCGGCTCGTCCTCTAACGGCTGGTTCGATCGGGCTGACGCGGAGTGAGTTTCCTGAAATTCAATCCGAGGACTTTCGCCAGCGCTTAAAGACAACATTGACTGCATTTAACAATGGCGACTTTTCAGTCAGAATGCCGGTTGACTGGGATGAGCCGCTTCGTGACATTTCGGCGCTTCTCAATACAGTCATCGAGAAAAACCAATCTCTTACCAAAGAGCTGACACGAGTGAGTGGCCTGGTTGGTCGCGAAGGGCGCTTAGGTGAGCGAGCAAAAGTAACGAATGTCGATGGACAGTGGGCGACAAACCTCGAGGCTGTAAATTCTCTCATTGGAGAACTAGCACGGCCTACGACAGAGATCGCCCGCGTTATTCAGTCTGTCGCAATGGGCGACCTTTCCCAAAAAATTAATGTCGAAGCACAAGGAGATATCAAAATCCTTAAAGAAACCATCAATACCATGGTGGATACGCTTCGCTCGTTTTCATCGGAAGTGACACGCGTCGCAAAGGAAGTCGGTACTGAAGGAAAGCTGGGGGGCCAAGCCGATGTAAAAGGCGTTTCGGGAACCTGGAAGGAACTTACAGACAACGTCAACGGTCTTGCGAGCAATTTAACAGACCAGGTTCGAAACATTGCAAAAGTGACAACGGCAGTCGCCATGGGGGATCTCTCTCAAAAAATTACTGTTGAAGCGCGCGGCGAGATTTTAGAACTTAAAAATACGATCAATACCATGTTGGATCGCTTGAACTCATTTGCTGCCGAGGTCACGCGTGTTGCCAAGGAAGTCGGCACTGAAGGACGCTTGGGCGTACAGGCGGATGTTAAGGGTGTATCTGGCACATGGAAGGACCTCACTGATAATGTCAACACCATGGCGGCGAATCTAACGGTCCAGCTACGAGATGTCTCGAAGGTGGCGACTGCGATTGCAACGGGTGATCTCACTCAGAAAATTACCGTCGAAGTTAAAGGTGAAATCCTTCAAATCAAGGAAGTGATCAACAGAATGGTGGAGATTCTGGGTTCCTTCTCTTCAGAAGTCACTCGCGTTGCTCGAGAGGTCGGAACTGAAGGAAAACTTGGAGGTCAGGCCGACGTAAAAGGCGTAGCAGGTACCTGGAAAGATTTGACGGATAATGTGAACATGCTCGCTGGGAACCTGACAGCGCAGGTTAGAAACATCGCGAAGGTCACGACGGCAGTGGCAAAGGGCGATCTTTCGCAAAAAATCACAGTTGAGGCAAAAGGAGAGATACTGGCGCTGAAAGAAACCATCAATATCATGGTGGATCAGCTCAATTCTTTTGCATCAGAAGTCACGCGTGTGGCTCGTGAGGTGGGGACTGAAGGAAGACTTGGAGGTCAGGCTCAAGTTCTTGGCGTTTCAGGTACCTGGAAGGACTTAACTGAGAACGTCAACCAGCTTGCTGGTAACCTTACAAATCAGGTTCGCAACATCGCGCAAGTGACTAAAGCAGTTGCTAGTGGCGACCTTTCCAAGAAAATCACAGTCGAAGCCAAGGGCGAGATATTTGAGCTCAAAGACACGATCAACATCATGGTTGAGCAGCTTCGCGACTTTGCTTCTGAAGTCACCCGTGTTGCAAAAGAAGTTGGCGTCGAAGGTAAACTCGGTGGTCAAGCTCAGGTAGCAGGAGTTGCCGGAACCTGGAAAGATCTCACGGATAGCGTCAATCAGCTCGCAGCGAATCTGACGAATCAGGTTAGAAATATCGCTTTGGTCACTACATCGGTTGCCAACGGCGATCTGTCAAAGCAGATCACCGTCGAAGCCAAGGGAGAGATTCTAGAGCTCAAGGACACCATTAACACCATGGTCGACCAGCTCCGTGCGTTTGCATCCGAGGTGACTCGCGTCGCTCGTGAGGTTGGAACCGAAGGAAACCTAGGAGTTCAAGCTGAAGTCAAAGGTGTCGCTGGAACCTGGAAGGACTTGACTGATAACGTGAATATCCTAGCAGGCAACCTCACAAATCAGGTGAGAAATATCGCATTGGTCACGACGGCGGTTGCTAATGGAGACCTGTCTCAGAAAATCACGGTACGCGCGAAGGGCGAAGTTCTCGAGCTGAAAAACACGATCAATACCATGGTCGATCAATTGCGTGCCTTCGCCTCTGAAGTGACGCGCGTTGCCCGTGAAGTCGGAAGCGAAGGAAAGCTTGGAGCTCAGGCCGAAGTGGGAGGTGTTTCCGGCACCTGGAAAGACCTCACGGATAGCGTGAACTTTCTAGCGGGTAACCTCACCGCACAGGTCAGAAATATTGCCGCTGTCACGACAGCAGTCGCAAAAGGAGATCTTTCCAAGAAA
>JBJMMA010000134.1:0-25317 GCA_045805065.1 Bdellovibrionia bacterium
CGTTTCTGAATCCAGTTATGCGGATAGCTTCCCGGAGTAATGCTGCTTGGATCAAACGAGCTGACAATTCTCTCAATTGCCCGGTACTGGCTTTGCGGAATCTCCTTGTTGAATTGCAACGACTTGATCAGATAGCGAATGGCGCCGAGAATCTCGGGATTATTTCCGGCAGCAGCCTTCTGTGTCTGATGATGTGCGGGAGATTCCAGGAACGTGATCTGATCGCCGGCGAGATCGCTCAGGAAGACGGAGCGGCCGGAAGGCTTGGCCAAATGGTGCGCTTCCTGGATCACGGATTTACCATCCGGCGGATCCGTGAGCTCAATCAGTCCGATCGAAAGCGAATCATTGTTCTGGCGTGCAAAATCCGGATCCCCTTCGACCGCGATATGCTTTCCGACCGTCGTCTTAAGCCCGATCACATCCCACTTGCTGACGCCCTCAAGAGTTTTGGGCATCGAAGTCTCCAGCCAGGATTTGAAACTTTTCAATTCTTCCGGGCTCTCGGCTTTTCCATCGGCACGAGTCAGAACAAGATCGTAATCCTGCTCAGGCAGAACGACATTCGAAGTGATATTTGCCAAACGAGCAGGCTGAATGATTTCCTTGCCTTGCTCAGCAAGGACCTGATGCTTCACGAAATCGCCGTAAGATGCGGCAAGTCCCCCAGCAAGAAAAACACGGAGTCCTCTCGCCTCGGCCTCACGAGCAATTCGACTGAACTCAGGAATCAGCTTGCGACGCTCGGCAATCGCTTGCTCGAGCTGCGAAGGATCGACAGGTATGGCAAGCGCCCACTGAACGTGAACTAAGGCGAGCACGGTGAGCAAACCAAGCCTGCTCACAACGCGAAAACCTCTACTTAGCTGAAACCGGCCGAGTCTCATGCCATTCCCCTCAACCATTCGTTTCGGCATTTGAAGGAAGCGAGTTAAATCAAATGGGGTTAAGGCGGCGCTCACCCGGTGAAAAAGAACAGCTAAGCGTCAAAACTTTGTCACTGAGAGAGAACACCGGCGCTAGACGTCTTTAAACTGCAGAATCCCTCGCTGCGACATCCTGTCGCAGTTTCCAGACGGCATCCTGCCTGAAACGGCTCGGGATTCTGCAGTTTAAATACGTCTAGCGCCTGAGCTCACCCCAAGTCCCTGGCGACAGAGGACTGAGTAAAGTGTCTTCGGCTCTCTATGGCTAAGATGATCGTCAAAGCTGATGACTGAACAAACCGAGACGAAATGAAAAACCAGTTAAAAGCCGAGCCGTTCCCAGGCAGGATGCCGATTGGGAATGTGACAGGATGTCACAGCGAGGCCTTTAACTGGTTTTTCATTTCGTCTCGGTTTGTTCACGTCATGCAATCATGACGCGCATCTCAACCAAAGAGAGCCGGATACCTTTTAGAAGTTCACGCCAACGCGGAAGACGGTTGCGAAAACAGTATCTGTTACGTTCTCAGCACCGCTCGCGGCATTGGAGTACTTGAAGTAATCGCCAGGGAAGAGCAAGCCCAGGTCCAAGCGGAACATGAAGTACTCGTCCCACTGGAAAGCTGCGCCCGTGTCCCACTCGACGCCGAGTGAAGAACCTTGGTCTTTTGGAGCGTTGCGAGCTTCAAACTCACGCTTATACGTATTGAAGAAGAACGCGTCCGAAGCCTTGGCAGTTTGATTCGCCTTTGCCCAGAGAAGGCCCGTGTTGAACGTCCACTTGTCGGCGTGCAACATCCCGGTCCAGCTCAAGTACGTTGCGTTCGTGATCGGATTGTCGAACGGAGAACGCAAGTTCGATTGATTGGCCGATGGATTGTTCAGGGTGTTTGGTCCCAGATATCCGCTCAGGTTCAGGAGCTGATAGTTGAAGAGAATCGTGCCGATCTTATAGTTCGGGTTAAAGAAGTATGCCTTGAAGCCATTCACAGTCGTGCTGGAAGTGCCTGCTTGGCCAGGAGCGCGTCCACCGCGGATCTGCATCTCCCATGGATCATTGATGCGCCAATCGGCTTCTGCAGCAACGGCCACGGTTGAGTAATCAACGCCTGCGACCTTACCGCTCGTGATTGGCACTTCAGCAGCAAGACGGAGCTTGCCGAGCTTCTTTTGCGCGTAGAGGTCCCAGGTATTGTACGACATGCCTGCCGTGCTCAAGAAAGGACTTGCCGTCGTATTGCTGGTTGGGTCTTGAGGACCGGTTCCAGGGTTTGCAAGATTCGGAGGATTTGCGCCGTTGTCTTGTGAACCACCTGCGATACGGCGAACAAAGTTCACGCCGCCTTCGAAATCCTCTTCGAGGTTTTCGTATTTCAACTGAATGAAGTAATCAGCAACCGAGCCACTGCCCAAGCCTGGCGTGCAGAGATTGGTTCCAGCGCCGCCCGTGAAGGTACAAGTGCCGCCCAATGCATTGCCTGTGGAATAGATGGCAACACCCGGGCTGAAACTAAATGATCCGAATTTTGAGGTCAGGCGAATCTGATCGCCCGTCGACTCATAACGGTCCCATAGATTGTCGCCCGCGTTCCAGAAAACACCCAAGCCCCAGTTCAATGGAGCGCGACCCAAGGTGATCACACCGAAATCAGTGGTGAACTCACCCCAAAGGCGCTGAGCCGAAAAGAACGCGCCACGGGACTGCGTGGAATAGAACTGACGTTGGTCAAAAGTATAAGGATATGCATCGCCAAAGAGCCCGTATGCAGGATTGCCTGCCCAGAACTCTGATTTGATCACGATGTTATCGTTCACAATCGCTTTTGGCTGAAGCTTCAAGAAGAGCGTTTCAAAAGTAGCGTTGTTGTTGCCGCCACCCGGAATGTAGTAGCCGCTTGGATACTTATTTTGCACACCATTCACGGTGTTTGTGACAATGCGAGCATTGTCGACAGTAGAACCCGTCGCCGATCCATCCATCGTGTAGTTTTTGATGAAGTGGAATTCTGTGCGAAATTTCCCGGACCAATCCAGCTCCAAAGCATGAGCAGAGGAAGCGGCTAATGTCGTCGCAGCCAGAAGCGCGATCGAAATTCCGATACTGAGTTTATTAAATCTGAGTTCTGGTTTTACAAACGCACGTTTCAGGTTCATTTATTATTTACCTAGCCACTACAGCTACAATTGACAGCTACTATGTTGACTGGGAATGTTGGCCAGAAATGGCTACCGATAGTTGTAATGTCAGTAGCCTCTAAGGTAGGCTACTTCGAAGCAAACTATGCCCAGAATTAAGCCGGTTGTATTGACCCATCCCAGCACAGTCAAGGAGATAAAATGCGCCTGCACCGCGTCGTAATCGGAGGCGTCGCCCTTCTTTCCATCGCTTTCTGTATTTATCTGGGAGTTTTGTATGGCCAGCTCAAAACGGCCTTCAATCGTCAGGTACAGTTTGTTCCGACTCGGATCTATTCTGACGTCACTCGAATCGCATCACCTGAAACCCGCGCTTACGTGGAAGAAAAGCTGAAAAACCTCGCCTACGTCACGTCAGTCAGTGGAAATGAGGTCCATTTCCGCCTTCATTCGAGCGATTACCCTACTTATCTGATTCCCGACGGGCATCCACAGCTGACGGTGATGGGATCCGCTAATGCAGCTCAAGACGCCTCCCAAAGCGAAGTCGTTTTGTCTTTCAGCGGAAACGGCGCGGATGATCTCCTTCAGTCCGTTCATCTCGCTGGAAAAGAAGTCCAGGACGTCTACCTTGAGCCTGAACTCGTCACGACTCTGACTCGCAGCGGAAAGCTTCAAGACGGTAAAAAAGAAATTCGCACCCTTCTGAAGTTCCAGGAAGTGCCAGCGTTGATGTGGAAAGCCATCATCGCGACAGAAGACAACCACTTCCTCGAGCACAGCGGACTTGATCCTCGCGGATTGGGACGCGCTATCCTGGTCAACTTGAGAACCCGCTCGCTGAGCCAGGGCGGAAGCACCATCACTCAGCAGCTCGTCAAGAATCTCATGGCTCGCCACACGCGAAACATCGTTCGCAAATTCAACGAGCTCTTCTTAGCACTTCTCTTGGAAGGAACGTTCGACAAAGAAACCATTCTCGAGCGTTATCTGAACGAAGTTTACCTCGGACAGGTCGGAAGCTTTGAGATCCATGGCGTGGCGGAAGGCGCTGAGCATTTCTTCGCCAAAGACGTCAAGGACCTCAATCTGGCTGAAATGGCCATGATGGCAGGACTGATTCGCGGTCCAGGCTACTACTCTCCTTATCGCTATCGCGAGCGCGCGCTCGAGCGTCAGCGCTTTGTTCTCAAGCGAATGGTTGAAACGGGCCAGATTGCGCAATCGGAAGCCGATGCAGCGCTGAAGCAGCCGATTCGTCTCGCTCCTCCATCCACTGTAGCCAACAAGGCTCCGTACTTTACGGACTTCGTGAAGGCAGAGCTCATTCGTCAGCTTCAAGGCAAAAAGACTGAAGAAGAAATCGCAGAATCCGGCTTCCGCGTTTACACAACGCTGGATCTGTCGCTCAACTCCGCAGCTCAGACCGCTGTTGCTCGCGGCATCTCAGGCCTTGAGAAGAACATGAAGCTTGGCGCAACGGATCGCCTGGAAGGCGCACTTGCCTCCGTGGATCACAACACAGGTTACATCCGTGCGCTCATCGGCGGTCGCAGTTACGCGGAGTCCACCTTCAATCGCATTCTCAATATGCGGCGCCAGGTGGGTTCGACTTTCAAACCGATTGTCTATCTTGCCGCTCTTCAAAAAGGACGCGACCCAAAAGGCGTTCCATACGGCCCCGGACATCCTGTCGAAGACTCTCCTTGGACTCTGGTTTACGATCATGGTCGCCAGGAATGGGCTCCTAAGAACTACGAAAAAGAATTCATGGGCTGGATCTCATTCAGAACGGCTCTTGCTCACTCCATCAACACGGCGACCGCTCGCCTGGGCTTTGAAGTGGGAATCGATAACGTGATCAAAACGGCACGCGCCTTGGGAATTGAGGCAGATCTTCCGTCTGTTCCTTCCCTCTCGCTCGGTGTCGCAGAGCTTACGCCTATTGAGCTTCTTCAAGCTTACGCGATCTTTGCAAACCACGGCGTTCAAGACGAGCTGACCGTGATTCGCTCGATCACTCATGAAGACGGAAGCGATTACGCTCGCTTTGTCTATCATCCGAAGCAGATCTTCAATCCGGGCCCAACCGATCTTCTGACGGACATGCTGCAATCGGTTTTCACCGAAGGCACCGCCAAAGGCGCCGTTCAAATGGGCTTTGATCGTCCAGCGGCCGGGAAGACCGGGACCACGAGTCATCACCGTGATGCCTGGTTTGCGGGCTACACTCCGCAGCTCACCACCGTCGTGTGGGTGGGAATGGACCAGCCTCGTGCCGACTCTAAAGTGAAGCTCACGGGCGCGAACTCCGCTCTCCCGATCTGGGCCGATTACATGAAGAAAGCGCTTGAGGGTGAGCCACCAACTCCATTCCCTCTCAGCCAGTATCTGAGCAACGTCTCAATCGATACTCGAAGCGGATTGCTCTCGGATGGATCTTGTTTTCCAACCCAAGTGATCACTGAGAAGTACGAAAAAGAGAACGAGCCAAAAGCATCCGGATGTTCTCCACTTTGGCCAGACTCGACACCAAAAACAGTCGCACAATAGAGCTTGAGCAAATCAAAGCGAGTTGAAATTAGATACTATAGCCCTCGTTGTGACATCATGTCACATTCCTTTTGGCCCATCCTGGGCCGGAACGACTCGGGCTATAGTATCTAATTTCAACTCGCTTTGATTTGTTCTGCTTTCTGACGTTTTTGGAAGCGAGCTACCAAACCGAGATACCTCGATTGAGCCTCTAACGGTCTCAGAGAAGCACGCGTGATTTATCGTAAAAACGTAGGCAGATAAAAGAGCGTTTCAATTAAAGACAAAAGCCCGAGTCATTCCCAGGCAGGATGCCGAAAGGGAATGTGACAGGATGTCACAACGAGGGATTTTGTCTTTAATTGAAACGCTCTTTTATTTGCCCACGTTTTTGAACGATTCACTCAGGCCGCTTTGTTCACTTCTCGCTCTTCAGCAACAGCAGGTCCATCGACTAGCTCAGCAGAAGTTTGCGTCTTGTTTTGCTGAGGTTCCTGATTTCCCCGAACCAGAGTTTCAAGCTTCTGGGTTACGTCGGAGAGCTGTATCGCATTGTTACCGAGCTCATTGGAGATCTCGCTGGATCCTGATGCAAGCGTTGCATTCTCTTGAGTGACTTCATCGATCTGGCTCAATGCCTTTGCGATTTCTCCCATCGCTTTCGCCTGCTCGCGCGAAGCCACAGCGATTTGCGTGACCGACTGATGGGCTTCCTGAACCCCAGCGAGAATCGTCGTCAGCGCGTCGCGGGCTTCCTCAGCAGACTTCACACAGTTAGTCGTTTGGGCCTTGGATCGCTCGATGGACTGTGAAATGGTTTGGCGCGACTTCTCAACCAGGCTAGCCACTTCTTCCATCGATTGCGCGACGGTTTGCTGAATTTCCTGAGCGGTCTTTCCCGTCAATTGAGCGAGACGTCCCACTTCCTCAGCCACAATGGCAAAGCCCTTGCCGTGCTCGCCTGCGCGTGCGGCCTCAACAGAGGCATTGAATGAAAGAAGCTTGGTCTGGAATACAATGTCGTGAATCGCGCGGGTGCGCTCCTCGATCGTAGCGATAACTTTGCTGATTCCGGCAAGCTCCTCATGATTGCGGGTCATGTCTTTGCTTGTCTTCTCGCTCTCTTCTCCCATCTGCTGGATGACACCCATCAGGCGATCCATCACTACGGCGCCGTTTTCGGCAGCCACGCGTGATTTCGAGGATAGAGCTTCCGTGGTTTGGGTCGACTCAAGATTTTTTTGGATCGTCGCATTCACCTCTTCCATCGTGGCTGCAGTTTCCTGCAGAGCCGCAGCTTGCTGGGTTGCCGACGCAGTCAGGCGTTGAGATGACTCCTGAGCCTTTTCAGCCTGCTGGGAGATGGCCTGAACGCGAGCCTTGAGCGCACGTGCGAGCTGCTCGAGAACACGAACCACGCTGCCCGTGAACCATCCAATGATCAATGACGTCACCAAAGTCACAAAGAGCGTGACCATCACGATGATGCGACGAAGGTGATACACTTCGGCACGAAGCTCATCCTGATTCAGGCTTGCAGCCACATGCCATTCCACTTCCGGGAAATAGCGATAGATTGCCAATTTGTCCTGGGGCTTCTTTGTCTCAGCATTCAGCCAACGATAATTCATGGAGCCATCAGGGTGATCCATGATCTCTTTGAAAATAAGCTTTCCATCGAGATCCGTCTCGCTCAGCACGTTCTGACCTTCCTTGGTTGGATGAAGGATCATCGTGCCCTTATTGTCCATGATGTAAAAATAACCCGTATCCAGGATCTTGGTGGTTTTGAGATTTTGCTGGATCAAGGTGTAGGAATTGTTCTCGCGGGTCCCGATAAAGAAAGCACCTACAGTGCGCCCGCCTTGAATAATCGGATGATAGGCGGTCACGAACCAGTCGTTCACGACGAAAGCACGACCCAGATACTCTTTTCCCTCTTGAAGGGTTTTATAGACAGGAGATGTAGGTGGAATGAAAGTTCCTTCGGCACGCGTGCCGTCGGTTTTCTTGATGCTGGTGGACGCGCGAACAAAGCCTTGCGGGGTCTCAACAAAGAGAGTGACTTCGCTTCCTGACTCTGCCGAGATTCGGTCGACGATGTCATGATCCGTGACCGGCTTTCCATCAAAGAGAAAATGAGGAACCTTGGCCTTCAACTTCTCGTGAGTGATTTGGTTCTCGATCTCGCGCTCGGCTCCGTTCGACTCATCGATTGCGAGCTTTGAGGAGTATTTCTTGAGATATTGGTTCAGTACCAGCTTCTGGCGCTCCAGGCTGTCCTGGTAAAGAGCGTGGACCGATGCCTCAACCGATCGAAGCTGCATCGTGAGGCTTTCCATGGCCAGCTTCTCGACGATCTGCGAGGCCAGTCCATAGGTGATGGCGCCAGTCAGAGCCATGCCTCCTAAGAGAAACAGTGAAAATCCCAGAATGAACTTCGATCTCAGTCCTAGTTTTTTCATACGTTAAAATTCTCGGAAGAATTTCATAGTTTCTTAAACCTTCCTTCAAACATTCACGGCTCAGACGAGTGCGAATAGAGCCCCAACCCTCAACCGAAACTGCTCAACATCTGTCTAAACATTAGACAGTCTTGGTTGATGGTCAGGATTAAATCAGCCGTAGTTTCAGCCTATTAGGAAAGTGACAAAACGCCACCACTTGGTATAAGCCTTGCTCAAATAGGGCTTAGAAATGACCAGCGCAGGCGAAGCTGGCGCGAGATTATTATGAGCAGTAAGCGGTTTCTAAAATCAAATTCCAGCTGGAGAACGGGAGTGATGTCCGTTCTTCTTCGCTATGAGAAACTAGTCATGGTTCTCCTGGCATCCGCTGGACTCACCGCTGTTCTTCAACATATCGAGTTTAATCTTCTGGAAGCAGGCCTTTACGACCTCAGAGTGAAAGCCTCTTTTCCTTCACGCTCCAGCAAGGACATCGTCCTGGTCACCATGGATGATCAGACCATCAAAACGCTGGACCAGCCTGCCCCCCTATCGCTTGATACTCACGCGAAATTCATGGAAGCGCTTGCGCGTCTCCATCCTCGTGGCGTGGGTTACCTGATCGACATGAATCAGGTCCGCCAGACCAATACGGATCTTTTTCAAGGCGAATGGCCCCAGCGCTTTCTCGATGCCACCCGCCAGCTTGAGCAGAGCGGTACAACGGTTCTTTTCGGAACTCCTTATGATGTAACGGGTGAAGTAGTCGCGCCTTATCCATTGAGCACTCTTCCCCACGCGCTGGCTTTCATCCACAAGGATGGAACCGTCTTCGCAGAAGACAAAGTGACCCGTCGCGCGCTCGTGACTTTAAATGACAAACCAACCTTTCATATCGATTTTGCTGAACGCCTGGGCATGATCCCGAGCGGACAAGTCCCTCAGGGAACGTTTTCAATTCCGGAGATTGGAACGCAGTTCTTTTTCTTCCGCTACAGAGGCGACACCGTCATCCCTACCCGTCAGCGCGCAACGCCTCCTTACGAACGCATCTCGTTTCATGAGATCCTGGATGGAAATTTCAAGAACGATGCGTTCCGAAACAAGATTCTCCTCGTAGGCTCGTTTCTCCGCGAGAGCCCAAGCGACTTCACTTATACTCCCTATTCGAGGACCGATTTCGTCAATCCCAAGCTTCTGGTCCATGCGCACATCCTGGACTCTGTCATTCATGATGATGGAATCACCCTTCTGCCAGCCTGGATCAACTGGGTCATCACGTTTGTCATGAGCTCGCTCGTGTTCTGGTGGGTGTTGAACCTGACCCCGCTTTACGGAGTGTTCTCCACGATCTCGCTCTCGATCGCTTTCCTGGTTATCAGCCAACTCATCTTCCAGGCTAACGGGCTCTGGATCCGTGAAAGCCAGCCCCTGGTTGCGATCCTGATTGGTTATTATCTGGCGGTTCCATACCGTCTGATCCGTGAATACAAGAAGCGCTGGGACTATCAGCGCAAAAACGAGCTTCTCCTTCAAGTGGAAGAGCTCAAGACCAACTTCCTGAACCTTGTGACCCATGACCTCAAGACCCCGGTCGCGCGAATCCAAGGACTTGCCGAAGTTCTTCTGCGAAAAGCAAACGAGCGCTTGGTTGATCGTGACCGTGATACGCTTCAACACATCATCGGCTCGACGGATGAGCTCAACCGCTTCATCTCGAGCATTCTGGAGCTTAGCAAAGTCGAGTCCCAGAGCCTCAAGCTTCAGATCGAATCCAAGGACATCAATCAACTCATCGAGCGCTGCGTGGAGGGCTTCAAAGCTGCCGCACGCGCTCGTAACATCAAAATTCAGCTTCAGCTGGATCCTCTGTTTCCAGTGCGCATCGACGCGGGCCTGATCTCCAAGGTCATGAACAACCTCGTGGACAATGCGATCAAGTATTCGCCAGCCGAGTCAGAAGTCCTGATCCTCTCGCGCGAAACCGAGAACTGGATCGAGATCATGATCCAGGACCGCGGCATCGGGATGACTCCAGAAGAGCAGGAAAGCCTTTTCACCCGATTTTATCGCGCGAAAAACAATACGACTGCCGAAATTTCCGGAACCGGCCTCGGACTCTACCTCACCCGCTACTTCATCGAAGCGCACGGTGGATCGGTCGAAGTCGAGAGCGAAAAGGGCAAAGGAAGCACATTCAAGATTCGTCTGCCAATCGAAGGCGCGCAAAGCGACTCGATCGTCCAGACGCAAACCCGATCTGTTGGCCTGACCCTTCGGATCGGCACATTGGTTAAAAGTTTGTCGAGCAAGAGCTCAAGTACCTGAGAGAGACCTAATAAGGAGAGTAGAGTATGTTCAAAGTTCTCGTAGTTGATGATGACGCGGATCTGAGATTGACGGTTTCTTCTGCTTTGTCAGAAAACCACTACTCCGTCGAACAAGCTCGTGACGGCGAGGAAGCCGTGAATCGCGTTCGCGCCGGCAAGTTCGACCTCGTTCTCCTGGATGTGAATATGCCTCGCATGAGCGGGATGGAAGCGCTGAAGGAAATCAAGGCGCACGATCCATCCATCATCGTCATCATGCTGACCGCGTTCTCGAACGTCCGTGATGCGGTCGAGTCCACCAAGGAAGGCGCATACAACTATCTCGAAAAGCCGATCAAGGCAGAGAACCTGGTCTACCTCGTGGACAAGGCGCTCCGCGCCCATCGCATGGTCAAGAACATCGCCCTCTCCTCTCCTATGATCAAGCTGCCGAACGGCACGGAGTTCATCGGCCAGAGCACGGAAATGAAACGTGTGTTCAGCGTCATCGACAAGCTCTCCCGTGTCGATACGGCCGTTTTGATCCGCGGTGAAAGCGGCACCGGCAAGGAACTCGTTGCCTCCGCGCTTCACTACAACAGCCCTCGCAAGGATAACCGCTTTGTCACGATCAATTGCTCGGCTATTCCCGACACTTTGATCGAAAGCGAGTTCTTTGGTCACGAGAAAGGCGCCTTCACGGGAGCTGACTCCCGTAAGATCGGGAAATTCCAGTACGCCGATGGCGGCACCCTCTTTCTGGACGAAATCGGCGACATTGCTCCCGCAATGCAGGTGAAGCTCCTCCGCGCCCTTCAGGAAAAGCGCTTCACGCCAATCGGCTCAAACCGCGAAGTGGAAGTGAACGTCCGCATCGTGGCCGCAACGAACCGCAATCTTGAGGAAATGATCAAGAAAGGCGAGTTCCGCGAAGATCTCTTTTATCGCTTGAACGTCCTTCCGATCCAATTGCCCCCTTTGCGCGAGCGCAAGAACGACATCAAGCACCTGGCTGAGTACTTCATTGAGAAGTTCAATGCGCAATACTCCAAGAACATCTCAGGCTTTGCCGCGGATGCCATGGAATTGCTGATGAGCCACGCCTGGCCTGGCAACATCCGTGAGCTTGAGAACGTCATTGAGCACGCGTTTGTTATCGAAAACCAGACACAGCTGACAATCGCAAGCTTGCCTGAGAGCCTGACGGGCAGATCACTCACCCGCTCCTCTGGCGTTCGCCCAGGCCTGACTACGGCGATGAACGATGATGCGGAAGATCTATCCGATCTCGACGCCGACGATGAGTCCGGCGAAGAGCTTGTGACCGGGGAAATTCTCGCAACCGGCACCGCTGGCATCCCGACCTTCAACATGGATAGCAAGGGCTTCACCCTGGACATCAATCGTCTGGACTTCCAGGCCAACAAGGAAGAGTTTGAGCGTCGTTTCCTGATCAGCGCTTTGAAAGCCTTCAAAGGACGGATCAATCAAACCGCGTTGCACGCCAACATTCCTAAGAAGACATTGCTCCGTAAGCTCCAAAAATACGGGATCAACGCACGCGATTACGTGTAAGTAATCGCGACGGCTAGACCAAAAAAACAAAAAGGGCATCACCCGCCAAGGTGATGCCCTTTTATGTTTTCAGCTTTTAAGCGAACTTACATCTTTTCGATGGCTTGCTCGTTGATCTGGATCTTGGCTTCCTTCTTGAGCTTACCCACGTAGGAGTCCTTCAAGCCATGGCCCATGTCCTGCTTCACGCGCATTTCGACTTCATCAAATGCCAGAGGCTTGCCGCCCTTCTTTTCGACGATCTTGATGATGTGATAGCCAAAGCTCGTCTTGATCGGGCCGACAATCTCGCCAGTGGAACCGCCAAACGCCGCGTCCATGAAAACTGGATCAAACGGAGCGTTTCGGCCGAAGGATCCAATATCGCCGCGATTGTTCTTAGCCGATGGATCACGAGAGTACTTTGTCGCCAGAGCCTGGAAGTCAGCATCCTTTGCTTTAGCAAGCTTCAGGACTTCGTTTGCCTTCTCTTCGTCAGCAAGAAGAATGTGCATCGCATGGACCTGCTCCGTGCTGTAGCGACTCTTGTTGGCTTCATAGAATTTCTTGGCCGCAGAATCCGTCATCTTTGCGCCCAGGTTTTTTTGAAGGGCGCGGCTTGAAAGATACTGCTTTCTGAAAGCAGTCAGCGCGTCTTTATAGTCCTGGTCCTGATCCAGCTTCTGTTTCACAGCTTCATCAACCAAAACTTCCTGCTCGACCAGTTCGTTGACAATCTGGCGGCGGGTATTGACGTCTTTCAAGACGTTCTCGCGCATGCCTTCGTTCATGGAGCTCAGTGCCATCCGCACGTCGCGATCCGTGATCGATTGGCCATTGACCTTAGCGACTTCGGCAGCGAAGCCGGAGCTTGCGCCAGCCGTTGCCACAATCAGGGTGAAAGCATAAAGAGCTCTGTTCTTCATATTCTGATCTCCATTCAATCTCGGCCCGGGCTCCGCCCGGCCTGGTCATGATCTATAAATATTCTTTAAAAAGCTTATCATAATGTTCCTGAATCTTCTGCAAATCGACACGATTCAGGAAATTCGAAAAGCTCATCCACACCGTTAGGCCACTCATTTCCTTGAAATGTGGCGGCAGGTAATGAGGCTCATCCACGATGCCTTCCTTATATTTTTGATAGAGCAAGGGTACATCGTCCACATGTATTTTACCGGCAAACAAAAATGGGATGAGATCGGGCCGCCCGGCTCGAATAGCCGTCCGCATGAAATTGTAGTTCTCGATGAAACCGCGGCAGTAAGAGATGTCCTTGGTAAAAGGAGCCCCGCCCTCCACCGTTCCGCCCCGATAAACTCGCTTTACGTTATAGAGGCACTCGGTTTCCGAATAACCCTCAGTCCGGTAAAACTCGAGAAGCTCAAGAAGATTGGCTCCGTCTTCAGCCTTGGCGATTCCCAGAATCCGATCGTTAATCTGCCGGGCTCTTCGGGGATAGGAGCGAAAGGTAAAGATCTCCATGATGACCGCCAGACCTTCCTGCGTCGCTGAGCAACGAGGAGGCCCTTTGGAAAGCCATTTGGCAACATGTTGATTGTTCCCGTTCTGAGTGGTTCCAACGTGGACCCAACCTTCATGCACCTCAAGAACGTCAATATCGCGAGCCGAGAACATCGCACCCGCTTTGATTTTAACAGTATCTCCCCCTGCTGCGGCATCGGCCACGATTCCGTCAGAGAGCTTGGCTTGAACTGTTCCATCCGGAAAGTAGTTCTTAAAGCGCTTATTGAGTTCTTCCACGACGTCTTCAGCGGGAATATCTTCAACAAATTTGGGCCCTGGCATGTTCTCCTCAAGGCCACTGAGAATTTCATAGAGGTGCTGACCCAGCTCCAGAATCGTATTTTTCTCGTCAAAGAGATGATCCTTGGGTGAGCCGTAAAGTTTCTTGCTCAGCTCCCAAAACCGGGAGGTGCCGCGTGCTAAAAGCATGTCGACAACGTCGATGTATTGCTGCGAAATCGAGACGAGCAGCCTTCCCATCGAATCATCCGCCCCTAGCGTCAGCTGGATATCGGTGATGATGTCCCGCAGCTCTTCCTTTTTTCTCTCTGCATCAAAAGAGAGCGGAAATTTCTCGTAGTATTCAGGCCCGATCTTGGGCATCTCGCGGAATTTGCTTTTCCGGAGCTCCTGCTCAATGGATGGATCCCACTTAATGGCATCCAGAATGCGAATCGGCTTTTGTGCCTCCACAATCCGCACTGATAGACGCTTGATCTTCTCTTTGTAAGTGGTCCAGACCATGATGATATTTATTAATTGTGTATGCATCGGTCATATCTGGCAACTCATCTTGCCGGCTGATGACACGTGACCCATCAGCTGCCGTCAATAGACTGACGACTTGGTACTTCGATTGCACTTTTTCAAGGATCGGAGGACTCCCCTTATATGAACCCCCAAGACCCCCCTCAATCAAGCGGCGGCTCCCAATCTCCAAAATCGGAAGCGCCAGAAATGCATGTTCACGGACCCAAAAACGCGGAACATGAGCTGCGAAAGGCTTACAATACGCTGATCGAAGCTGATCTCACCTTTTCCTGGGATCGTCAGACCCCACAAGACGTGAACCACCAGGAACTGATCGATATCTATAAGCACGCGTATAATTGTTACAGAAAGGGCGACAGACTTTCCGCCGAACGCTGGGCCAGAACGGCAAAGCATCTTTCTCGTGCACTTTGGTGCGAGGCAAAGATCGCTTTCCTCAAGCCCCGACTCAATCTTTACCCCTATCTGGAAGGTGCAACGCCCGAGGAATACAACCTTCACGAGCGCATCGACACAACCGCCGACCTTCTAGACTCCGTTGGCGAGCACGTCCCTCCAGGCCTGGATCAGATGCCTGAGCAGATGACCAAAGCCCTCTCCAAGGGGCGTCGACATCTGGATGAAATCAAAAGCTCCGGCCTCAAGCATGAGCTTTTGAAAGCTGAGCATATCAAGGCAGCTCACGAATACGGACGAGTGATTGAGTGCATGGCTTTAGCCTTTGAAGCTGAAGCCCACGGAAAGTCTCAAGCAGCTTGATAAGAGCCTGCCGAAAATAAAAAAAAACGGCTTGAACCGCGAAGGTCCAAGCCGTTTTGATTTTGTAAGAATAAAGTCGGATTAACGCTTCGAGTACTGGAAGCGGCGACGTGCGCCAGCCAGGCCGTACTTCTTACGCTCAACTTCGCGGGAGTCGCGAGTGATATGTCCGCCCTTTTTCAGAACTGGACGATATGCTGCATCAACATCCAGAAGAGCTTTGGTGATTCCGTGCTTCACAGCGCCTGCTTGGCCGGAAAGACCGCCGCCACGAACATTGACAAGAATGTCGAAGCGACCCACGGTTTGAGTGAGCTCAAGAACTTGCATGATAATCAGGCGAGAAGCCGGACGTGGGAAGTAGTCTTCGAAAGAACGGCCGTTCACACGGATCGTGCCGACTTCGCCAGCGCGGGGACGGAGGTAAACACGGGCAATCGCGTTTTTCCGTTTGCCGACTTCGTGAAGTTGTTTTTCCATTTTAATTCAATCTCCTAAAAAATTACTTAGTCTTCGCAACAACGGTGCGACGGACAGTGCCTGCAGGAAGTGGCTGCGGGTTCTGAGCCGTATGTGGATGCTGGTCCGCCGTGTAGATCTTAAGCTTCTTCATCTGGTGGCGAGCCAAGCTGGACTTGTTCGTCATTCCCCAGACTGCTTGACGGAGGATTTCCTCCGGATCGCGCTGAAGCATATCCTTAGCGGTGTATGTCTTCAATCCGCCGACGTAACCGGTGTGCTTGCGATACAACTTGGTGTTCCACTTATTGCGAGTGAAAACGACCTTGTCTGCATTGAGAACGACGATGAAGTCGCCTGCATCCGCATGACGGGTAAAGGTTGGTTTGTGTTTGCCGGTCACCACGCGGGCGAGAACTGTCGCAAGACGGCCGACCACTTGGTCCTTGGCATCAACGACGTACCACTTCGGGGCGTTTGGTCCCGTTGTCTCAAAAAAATGGGGACCGGACTGCTTCGCCTGATAAGACTTTTGCTGCAACATAGGGATTCGGGTTTACTGGACCGGTAAGGTGAAGTCAACGCTCATTTTCGCGATACGTTGAATCTTCACTCAGTTTTTCTCAAAACACCTGACGCAAAGCAGGTGTGCGTTCGTCGGAAAACACTCGTAAGGCCGTTAGGTCCTAAAACCGCCCCGTTTTGCTTGTCCAACGTGTCGTGTTTAGTAACATCGAATCCTTTGCCGATCATCAGAAAACGTAGTGGCAGGGCCGCCTCGACAGATAAAAGCCTCAATGCCCTAAAATGTTTTAGGACCTCACCTCCCCTAAATAGGGCCGATGAAGTCCTGTAATTGCTTAATATTTAAGAAATATTTGCTTTAGGGTGTGGCCGTTTCGTCCACGATCCCACCAAAGTCCGTCGTCCAATACCATCCATAGGCGGAAGACGTGTTTTGAACCCGGGCGATCCCGATCACCTTATAATTGGACCCCAGCATATTTGCGTTATGACCCGGGGAGTTTTTCCACTGTGTAAAGGTGGCCTGTGCCGTAGCGTTTCCGCCCGCAATGTTCTCGCCCCACCAGTAAGAGGTGTCGTATCCGAAAAGCTCCATTCTTGCTGATGGATCCCGACCCTGAGTATCGGTGTGGCTGAAATTACCGGTGGTTGCCATATCCGTGCTCATCCAGTCGGAGGCTTTCGTAAGAGCAATGGAGATTTGAAGTGGGTTCAGGCCATTTTGAGCGCGATAGGCATTGATCAGACCGAAGAACGCGATTTCTTCAGCATCCAGCGCGGCGGTACCCGTGAGCGCTCCTGAATTATCAGAAGGTAAAGTTCCAATCGGCACTCCCGATTGAACTGAAGACGGTGCGCTCACTTGAGCACCTGGTCCTCCTGTCGTTGAGGAATCACAAGAAACCATCAAAACTGCCGCAAAAGACACACTTGTCCATACCGCCCAACTTTTGAAGTCGCGACAACGCATCGGTAGAAAAAACCTCCGTCATTCTAATTTTTAGAGAGTAAGTAAATAAGAATACGGGCGGGCGCTTGCAATAGTTTCGTTACAAAACACCAATGGAGAAATAAAACTGATTGGTGTCCTCACCCGGAAGCGGATTGAGCTTGAAGCCCCAATCGAGATTCACAGGACCCACTGGCGTCAGATAGTGGAAACCAAAACCGGAGCCATATCTCAGGCCTCCGAACGAGAAAGAGTCGACGCGAAGATTTGCGGCATCCAGGAATGGGCCCACGCGCAGACCGCCTGAGATCGGCACGTCGAGCTGGGTGCGGTAGTTGACGTACGAGAGACTTCCTTTGATGACGGTGTTCTGGGTATTGAGCTCTTGTTCACTGAATCCACGCAAGCTCCCTACCCCGCCCAGGGCGAATTGCTTGATCAGCGGAATGGAACCATACGCATCCAGTCCATCGCGAGAAACCGTACTTTTTTCAAAGCCAGTCCGGATACTCATGAACAAGCTCATCATGGGCGCCAATGGAAAAGTATAATCCGTGCGGGTCTGGAATCTGAAGTATCCGATCGGAGAAGGAGCCCGCTGCGAAAGCAGTGTCGGATCGGCATACTCAAACGACATCTGCGAGAAAAGTCCGCTTGTTGGCGCCAGAGGGTTATCTCGCATGTCCAGACGCAATGCCGGAGTCAGAGAACCGATCGTGAAAAATCCGTTGTCGATGTCGCGCTCTTTAGGCGCGTTGAATTGATGCACACGCTCCAGGTTATAGCTGAAAAGCGCGGTGACATTGGGAGCTCTGAGCAGCTTCTTCTCCCAATTGAGACCCAGCTCCGCCGTGACGGCATCGAAGTTGCGATACTCGGTACCCGAAAAGCTCAATGCAGGCCGGAAGTTCACGTCCCAACCCATGAACCATGGCCAGGCGTAGGAAGCCTGCGCCTGATATTCCGTAAAACGGAAGGTATGGTCGATGCGGCGATTGGCAGATGCGTTCAGGAAAACGCTGTGGTTGATTCCCCAGAGGTTCGTGTAACCAAATTCCGTGAATCCCCGGATGCCCAGGTCATTTCGAAACCCGGGTCCGCCTGCAATGATTCCAGGGTCGGCTTCCTCCACCTGCACTTTGACGATTTTGTGATCAGCGGAGTCGGGATCATCTTGTGTGGTGACTTTGACGATCGAGAAGATGCCAAGCTTTCTCAAGGCCGTCTCAGACTCCGCCAGGCGAGGCTCTTCCAGAACATCTCCCTCGTGGAGAGTCAGCTCTCGATGAAGAATCTTCTCCTCGGTCTTTTTTCTGCCTTCGATCAGGATCCTGCTGACTTTGAACTGAGTACCTTCATGCAGGTCGAGGTGAACGGTGGCTACGCGGTTTTCATCCGAATATCGAATCAGCTTGTCCGTGCCTTCGTTATCAATTCCGATCGATAGATAGCCTTTTTTCCTGTAGGCGACTTTAAGCTTTTCCAGGCCTTCGCTGAACGCAAAGATATTGAGCGGAGCCCCTTCTTTCAGGCCAAGCATCTTCTCAACGTCATTTTGAGAAAAGACCGTCGCGCCTGTCAGCTGGATCGACTGGACAAGAGTTTGATCGGACTCATAAAGATAGATGACGAGCTTCACCCGAGTATTGCGCTCATCCTCGCGCGCACGGGAAACATAGGACTTGTTGATCGTCACAAGCTTTGCGCCCAGGTAACCCTTGGACTTCATCCATTCAACCAAAAGCTCCGCGCCGTGCTGAACGTCTTTTTCGACATACCAGCCCCGTTGAACCATATTAGGAGCAACCTCGTTGAAACGCTCCTTGAGCTCGCCGGATGAGAAAACAGTGTTTCCATCAAACTCGACTGAGTCGATGCTGACGCGCTTTCCCTCGTTGATCCGATAGGTCACGTGTTTTTCGTCCGTGTGAGGACTTTCAAAAGAATACGACTCGACGGATACCTGGGCATAACCCAGAGAGCGATACTCTTCTTCGATTCGGGCTTTGATCACGCTGACAAAGTCGCGCCCAAGTCCGAGCGTTCGCTGCTGGTCCACGATCGTCGTCAGCTGTGAGGATGAGAGAACCTGGTTTCCACGGAAACCGAAACTCACCCTGTCGCCGAGTTTCACGACTGCCTGAAGCTTGACCCACTTTGCTGCCTTGTCTTTTGATCCCGCATAGGAAGCTGGCGCATCGACAGTTTCAACACGCACATCTTCAACACGTGCGCCGATGTATTCCTGATTGAGCAAGATGTCCTGAAGCGAGCGCTTCATCGAGGTGATCTTTTCCTCGGCAAGAACATCGCCGGTTTGGATGCGTGAAACAGCCATCAGTGCGCGTTGGACTTTTTTCCAAGCCTCCCGGGCGCCAGGCGTCGCAGGCTCAGTCTCGGGGCTGATGGCGACTTCCGCGATTCGAGTCGGACTCCCCTCTTTGATCTGGATCTCCAACACTCCCTTTGGAAGAAGACGAGTGTCGATCAAAACCTTTTCATATCCATGGGTGCGGTAAAGACTTTGAATGTTCTCTGCGGTACGAACCACCTTGGCGCGATCGAGTACATCGCCAGGGCCGATTTCCATCGTGTTCTCAATGGCGTCGGCCTGGAATACGGTGACCCCGGTCACCTCCACCTGCGTGAGCCGGGTCACGGACTCAGCTGCAGCTGCCGGACGAGACTTCATCAAAAGCCCCGTACTGAACGCACAGAGCATTGGCGCTGTCCAACTCAAGCTGCCCCAACTCAAGCTGCCAAGGATGAGGATGCCAATCGTCCGTCTCACTTAAACCTCTTTTGAAGCTTAAGGTCGAGGCCGTACGAATAAGAAGTGTTTTTTTCCTGGGTGCTGTCGATCGACTCGTAGTTGTCCCAGACGCCGATGACCGAGAACCCTGGCGACACTTTCATCTCAGCATTGATCTGCCGCTCGCTTGCGGTTCCGACGCCGACAGTGCTTCCATAGGAGATATCGAGATTTTTAGTAAGCTGTTTCTTGATCACGATACGAGGCGCGGTGGTCGCATCATTTGAGTTCTGTCTTTGGAAAACGCTGGAACCGACTTGAGTATTGGTCGACTCATCCAGGTGGATCTGAATCCCCGTCTTGTCCTGAACTTCGCGATTGAAATCCAGTGAGTGCAGAAGCAAAGAAGCAGCTTCGCCCGACTCCACCGTGGAGCGATCCGCGCTGCTCATGCGCTTGGTTTCGTTAGGTGTGATTCCCAAAGCCAAAAGCGAAAGAATATCCGTCTCCGACATGACAGGTGTCGAGGACAGCTCAATCTTGTAATCATCCATTGTTCCGGAGGCGTAGAGCTGAATCTTCACGCCGTTGAGATCCGTCTTTGCAGCCAGATTGAACTTGGGGTTGATGACTGTCGGGTTATCAAAAAGGCCGCTCGCCGATTGGATCTGGAAAACGCGATCCTTGAAGATCATCTTTCCTTGTACCAGCTCAGCACTTCCTAAAAGTCTTGGGGCCTCAAGCGTATTCACCAGCGTGACTTTTGCTTTAAGCTCAGCATCAAAGAGGTCGTTCTGAACCAGAATCCCCTTCTCCGCCACGGCATCGATCTTGAGCTTGAATTTCGGATAGTCACTTTGACGCTGCGAGGTCGGCGGAGGCGTGTATTGCACGGCCTTGAGTCCCGTGGCCTGCTTTTGCTGAAGGACTTTTTCGCGTGAGAGCGCTGACTCAACGTCAAACTTTCCTTCCACTAGGTAAGGCAGATGATCACCGGTCACGGACATGCTGCCTTTGACCTTTGCGTACTGGAAAGGAAAGAACCGCAGCTTGTTGCCACTGAGATCGCCTTTCAGCGAGATCAGAGGATAGCGATCCGCAAATAGCAGAATCGTTCCGGAAGCGCTTGCGCGTCCGCCGGCAAGATCTCCCTCAAGACCTTGGACATAAACCGCGTTCTGACGGATCTGAAATGCGCCTGTGACGTTCTCAAACGGGCTTTCAAGACCTTGAACCCAGACGGTTGCGCTCTGCGGGCGGGCTTCGCCTGTCAGCGTAGGTGCCTTGAGGTTTCCGCCAATTTTGAAATCCAGATCCGCGGAGCCTGCGGCTCGTTGCACGGCAGAGGTCACAAACTCAGCCAGAGAGACGTCGACATTACCGCTTATCCGTCCGTTCAATTCTGATTTCGTTCCACTCAGATGAACCAGAGCTTCGCTGTTTCGGGAAGGATTGGATGCCGAGCTCAGAATTCTCAGCTTCGGCAGCTCAAACGTACCATCGTTCACTTTGAAACTCACCGGCTCACCGAGCTGGAACTTCGTTCCGGCTTTAGCCAGGACGTACTCGTTGATGGAAACGTCGCCATCCGCGCGCTCGATCTGACCTGAGCTGAAGGAGAGACGAACCGCGCCTGAGGCAAATCCCTGAAGCTGAGGATCGGTGATGCTTTTTGGATTCAATAAAAGCAGCATCGGAGAGAAGTCCAGGTGCCTGAGCTCGGCATTGATCCGGCTCGTATGCGTCGGATTGAAATCATAGACCGCGTCGAGCTCGCCCTGATTTCCAAGGAGCGTTCCGCGGGCGCGATGCACGCCTCCGGAGGTCACAAGAGTCAGCTGACTTGGCGGCATCGGCACGCCGCGAACGAGGAGGTCATTCATCAGTGCACGGGAGTTGGACTGAATGTTTCCCAACTTTCCTTGGCCCGTGCTGTCGATCTGGATCTTTCCGCGGATCGGAACATCCAATTGCGCGATGTGATCCAGATCGCTCACTGTGAACTGGGAAGTATGAAGATCCCAGTCGAAGTTATCGTTGTCGTACTCGATCCGAGCCGTGATTCTGCCGTTATGCTTCGTGGCCTTAAAATCGCTGACATAATATTTGCCGCGATTATAACCACCCAGCATCGAAACTTTCGCGAAGCGCTCGCCCAGCAGGTCCCAGGAGTTTCCGTTCAGGCGCCCCAGGATCTGAAGCTCTTTCAGATCGATTCCCCCATCAATATCAAGCTCGCCCGTGAAGGGTCCGGAGAGCGACTGCGGGAACCACCAGAGATCTTTGGTAAGCTCAGCGAAGATCTGGGTGAAATCCTGGATATTGCCCTTGGTGATATTGGCCTTGAGAGCGATCGAATCTGCTTTGCCAAGATCCAATTTTCCATCAACGCCGTATTCAGTGACGCCCTTCACGGCACTCATCTTGTGCAGAAGAAGATAGTTGTGGTCGTCATCCCAGGTGATACGGCCTTTGATGTCGCCCAGGTTCAGATGAATGTAATAAGCGTTCTTCGCATCCACATCAACATCAACAAAAAGGTTCTGCGCGGGTCCATGAACATGAACCGCAACCTGCCCCTCGCCACGAATCGTGTTCTCAGCGACTTCTCCCAGATCCTCCAGGTTTGCCGCGCCGGAGCCGTAGAGATCAAATCCCTTTTCAAAATGGATCCCACCGGCAAGCTTGAGCTTGGTGCGGGCCATCTCCAAGGTGATTCCTTCAGGGTGAATGCCCGCGCCATCGATAGCCAGAGGGCCCTCAAGCAAGAACGATGGAATTTTGAAGATCCGATGCTGGGGGCGATTCTGCGTGAGCTTTTGGTTGTCCAAGAGGAAATCTTCGATCTTGAGCTTGAGCTGCGCCTTGAGCGAAAATGGCTTCTTTGGAGCTGGCGGCGCAATCCATGCTTCGATCGGTCCACTTGCCTTGAACAAAAGCGGGAACACGGGATTCAGGTCTGGTAAGCCCAGCGCTGCCAGCCATTGAATATTGGCTTTCTCAAGATTCAGCTTCACTTTGACCGGATCCGAAGAGCCGATCTTCATTTTCAGCGCACCGACTTCGACTCGACCGCCACTGGCCGCATGACCTGGCGCGCGCAAGCTTTCGCTGGCCAGGATCACGGCCTTCTCAAGATCAATCTCGCCGCCCGTGGTTGAAGATGTCCAGGTTCCCGAGGCCTTGATTTCATCGGCATGAAATTTTCTGAACTGAAAATCTTTGGCCGCGAACTCTCCCTGGAGCTTGAGCGTTTCCAAGGCTTTCATCAGATTGCCGCGAACGCGACCCGTGAACAAAGCGCTGCCGGAAATCTGTGGTGCACTCTTGAGAGAACTGCCTGTCCCGGGAGAGATGGCAGAAGCAATCAGCCCGATGTCCGCTTGGGAGGAGAGATCTGCTTCAAGGCTCAGACCATCTTTTGGATTTTGAAGATTGCCACGGACCATGCCGTCGCCCTGGACTTCAAGGCCCTTGGCACGCAAGTGAACGCTATCGAGCTGTACGCCGAGCGCATTGATATGCGCAGTAGCCTGAAGGCTATCCAGAGACTTGAGAGCCGGTGCGGAATTCAGGATCGATCCACCCAGTCCGGTCAGATCTGCTTTGAACTCGTAGCCAAGCCCCCCTCTTCCCATCCATTGACCCAGCCTCAGGTTCTTGACCTGAAGCTCCACGGAGTTTCCTGTGCCAATCCACTCCACACGTGCCTTGCTGTCCTGAATGACCACTGCTTCAGCATGCACCTGGAACAATTCGTCCCAATGAAACTTCGGTACCAGCATCTGCTTGAGGACGCCTGGCTTTTTGACCTTAGGCTCAGACTCTTCCTGAACGAGCAAGTTCACGTCACCGCCCACGATCACAAGCTCATGAACGCGTACGTCGCCTGTGAACATCTGCAAAGGACGGAAATCAAAATCGATTCGCTCCGCCTTCACTGAGGATCCGACCGGAAGCTTCAGGATGTTTCGCTCTCTGAGAGTGATGTGAGGGTTTTTGAGCGAAAGACCCGGAGGATACATCTTGATCGCGAACTCGGAAAAGTCGGCATCAATCCCCATGTCCTTGGGCAGATACTTGGCGACCACGCCCTTGAACACGTGAGCAAAGGTCTTGCTCTGAATAAAGAGCATTGCGCTTGTAACCAGCACGAAGACGATGCAAACGAAGATGAGAAACGGGCTCGGCTTTTTCACGCGATCGGTTTTCTCAATCGTTCTTGGATGTCTCGGTATCGCGGATCCAGATCACGAACCTTTGCAAACCAGGGAAGCGCAGCCTTGCGATCTCCCGACTGTTCAAAGGCGATGCCCATGAGGTAAAAAAACTCGACCTTATCCTGAGGCGCGATCTCGGCGTCACGAGCAATGGCGTGCAGCAGGTGGATCGCATCATAAGGGCGCTGAGCCAGCAAAAAAGCGCGCGCAAGAAGCGCGGTTGCAGAGATCTTCTGCAGAAGATCCGGCGTATCGCTTCGCTCGATTTGCTCAAGTGCCGCATGCAGATGCGAGACCGCCTGCTCGTAAAGGCCCATCTCGATGAAAGCAATTCCAAGATCGATTCGATCGCTCTCGCTCGTGCCTTTCACATCCGCTTGTACCGTGACGGCTGGATTCTCGCGATTAGTCTCGCTTAATCCCAGATCTTCCTCGAGCTCGCGAAGAACTTCTTCCCCGGTGATCTGAGGCGAGCGCGCACCCTTCCCTTTGCGCTCAAAAAGTTGCGGACGCTTGACGGCAGTGTCGCGATCGGCGAGCAAATCATTCATCTCACGATCCAGGATCTGCTGAAGATGTTGTCGCGCAGGACCGTGCTTGGGATCACTGATCAGGATTTTTCGAAAAAGCTTTTTTGCATCTTCGATGAATCCTTCATTGGCCAGAATCTTAGCGTTCTGAAATTGGTCATCGGTCGTATGACCGGAAAGCTTGTCATTCGACTCAGTCTCACGGGGCGCAATAATGCTTGCTCCGATCAAGTCGTCGCCTAAGTCGACGCGGGTCGAATCGCCACTCTGCTTCTTATTTTTCTTGGAGTGATCATTTCCCACAACTCTTTGATTGTAATGAGTTTCCTTGGGAAAGTTAAATAAAACCCGGCGGACTAAAACGTTCTATCTGATTTGGTCGAATCCTATTAAACAACGATTCTGTAATCAGCCGCCGGGTGGAAAATCTTGCCTAGTCCGAAGATTATTCGTACTTGGGCATGAACTCTTCAAGGAAGTGGGTATCGTAGTCGGAATCACGGAACTTCTTCGAAGCCATGATCTTCTTGTGGAACGGAATATTGGTCTTAATTCCTTCCACGACGAACTCTTCCAGGGCTTGGCGCATCTTGGCAATGGCTTCAAGACGAGTTGGCGCGTGAACAATCAGCTTTCCGACCATCGAATCGTAGAATGGCACGACTTTGTACTGGTCATACACGAACGAATCGATACGAACGCCCAGGCCTCCCGGGACATGAAGTCCGGTGATTTTGCCCGGAGACGGAGCAAAAGTATCAGGATCTTCGGCATTGATACGGCATTCGATCGCGTGGGACCGAATTTTTATATCAGATTGCTTGATCGTCAATTTATGGCCGGCCGCTGACTTGATCTGCTCTTTAATCAAATCAACTCCTGTGACCATTTCAGTCACAGGGTGCTCGACCTGGATAC
>JBJMMA010000135.1:0-12300 GCA_045805065.1 Bdellovibrionia bacterium
CTTTAAGACAAACAGCAAAATCAAATTTCGACCTATCCTTAGCGTTTGCCTGCTCGACCATCGAGTTCACGAAGTTCTTTGTGTCTTCAACTGTATTGGGTCCCCAAAGCTCATACCGAGAAAACTCCGGAATTGCGCTGTAAAGATGCACGCGCGGCCAATCTTCGGTTCGATAGTTTCTTAAGAAGAGACGCGAAGTTTGAAGAGGCAAAAGATCCATAACAGAGATTATAGCATATGCAGGCTAGGCATCAGTAGTTCTGATGAGATCATATACCTATGAATAATTATTACTTCTGCATTCAGGCGCGTATAAGGCCTTTCGCCGGCGCAACGAATGAATTGCTGAAAAGAAACTTTTTAACTTTGGAGATTTAAAATGAAAACTTTGATGACTATCGGAACCCTTTTGACTCTTAGCTCTGCCGCTTATGCTGCTCCTGTCACGTGCACGACTAACATCAGTCATGATGTTCGCCAGCCTTCGACTACTTTCACAATTGATACAAACCCACAAAGACAGACTTACGTCACCATGCAAACCCGAGGAGGTCTGGCCCAATTCATTACCGCTCCTCACACGTTCTTTGTCTCCGTTCAATCTCGCGGCCCAGAAGCCGTTGAGTATTTCAACGCCAAGGAAGACTTTGAACTGATGGTTGTGTATCAGCCGATTAATGGACAGATTCACGGGATGTACACGGGTGACATCATGGGCCGCAGAGTTCAGGCTCCAGTCATTTGCGTCGTAGCTATGCCGTCTTACCGCTAAGCTTTTATTAAAAAGTCCCAGGAGACTGTGTTTTCCTGGGACTTTTTAATACTTAGTGTTTGAGATCTTGATTGAGCGGAGTGAGATCTGTCTTTCCGCCATCACCGCTTGAGATTACCCCAGGGCGGCCCAGAAGATGCTGATCTCCATCGATGATCTCTTTTGGAAAAAGCTTGCGGACAGAATCATCAAGGCATGACGAATAGTTTTTGCCGGAAATCAGAATCCATTTCACCTCGCGCTTTTGAGCAGCGAGGTTCACGGTCTGGCAGTCAGCGAGCTTCGTGGTTTTGCCTGTGTAGAAGCGGATCAGGTTTGCATAGTCGTTGAAATGACCATAAGGCTGGCCCCCCTCGACCATCACGACTTCATCGCGCTCATCTCCGCCTGCTGCCTGAATATAAGGAATAAAGCGGCGGAGAGATGGGAAAGACTCCGGCGCAAGCTGGATGGGAGAAACCAGGATCACGGTCGCTGCAAGCATCGTCAGCACCGTAAAGCCGCGATAAAAATCGCTCTCTTTCTTCTCCAGCCAGTAGGTCAAAGGCTGCGCAGCAATCAGGGCCAGGAAAGGATACGCAGGAACAAAGTAATGCGGATACTTCACTCTGAGGCATGAAATCCCAACGATCATGATGGCGGCAGCGCTCAGCGGAACAACAAACTCCGCGCGACGAAAGCGAAAGAAAACAATGCTCCAGACAATTCCCACTGCCAGAAAAACTGACCAGGGCAGATAGCTTCCGCGAAGCACGTCCACAAACATCAACGGGTCAAACTGGTGTTGTACTTCAGCGGGAACCGGTGTTGCTGAGAAAAAGCTCACCCAATAATCGCGAACGATATCCCAGCTGCCGAAAACCCCTGTAAAGATCCAAATGAGCGCGCCCACACCCAGTGCGATCGCAAGCGAGACACACCATGGCTTCATCTTTTTGAAAACATCGAGTCTCAAAAGATGAACAATAAGCATGGACGGATAAAGAACAAGTGCCACGGGGGACTTGAACCAGATTCCAAGACCTGCAGCGACACCGGCAAGCGCGTACTTTCCGCGCTCCCAGAAAATAAACGACGCCAGGATAAAGAAAAGCATCACGCCATCGAGATGCGCATTCAGGCCGTCGCGAATAAAATCACGACTTAAGACCAGGATGATGGCTGCAACAATCCCCAGAACATTGGACCGCAAAGTGCGACCTAACGTAAAGGTCAGCATGACTGTTCCGACGGAGAAGAGTCCAGGAACCAGCTTTGCGACCCAGGTGGTTGAGCCCAAAAGTCTCATCACCCAACCCGTCAAAGCAAAATAGGTCACGGGCAAATTGGATGGAAACTGGGAGACAAATCCATGAGCCGTTGTGCTCATGGCATAGGCAGCATGAGCGGCAGCATCGGTTGCGGGGAGAGTCGACTCGCTCGATTTTGCGAAAAAGATAATCAGAGCAAAGCAAAAAAGCGCGATAGCTGCAGCAAGCGCATCGCCTCGAAGCGGAGCGGGTGAATAGGGAGAACTCGTTGGGACTTCAGAACCGGCGTATTCGGCTGTGTCGGACAATTTTGATTCTCCGGTGTCTCACGGACTTAAGTGCTTTGCACAGGTGGCGCAACGGTTTGCAGCGGAAGCGCCTGGCCCCGGCCCTTCAAACCGTTCAAAAAACCGCCTGCGTCGACTTCTTTCTTACCGTCCCATTGAACGGTCAAAAGCTCAAGGGCTCCCTCTGAAGTTCCAAGAAGAACCATTCCAGCTTTCTCAAAAATCTTTCCTTGAGGACCGCTGATATCAGCGTGAGGGCGGGCGCGCTTTACTTTCAAACGCGAAGTCTTTCCCTGGCCATCATCGATCCAAAGACTCGTTCCAGGCCATGGACTCAATCCACGAACATTCAGTCCAAGCTGACGCGCGCTCTTGGAAGGATCGAGCCATTCCATCTCTTTCGTGAGCTTGGAGGCGTAAGTGACTTGCGACTCATCTTGAGCGATGCCGCGGATTTCACCACTGGCAAGCCCGTTCAAAGTCGGAACAATGAGCTCAGCTCCCATTTTTGAGAGTCGATCATGAAGCGAGCCAGCAGTATCGTCCCCGGAAACCGGGGTCTTGGATTGAAGAAGAATATCTCCCGCATCGAGCTTTTCAACCAAACGCATCGTGGTTACGCCCGATTCGGAGTCGCCCCCTAAGATAGCCCATTGAATCGGAGCAGCACCCCGCCAGCGAGGCAGAAGCGATGAGTGAATGTTCACAAAGCCCAGACGTGGAACGTCAAGCCAGCTCTGCTTGAGAATTTTTCCGTAAGCCACAACGACCACGACATCAGGCCTGAAGCTTTTCAAGCGCTCAAGCTCTTCGGGAGGTGATAACTTTTCGGGCTGAAAAACAGGAAGACCCAATTCCAACGCACGCTTTTTCACAGGCGTTGGCTTGAGTTCAAGTCCACGACCCACTGCTTTGTCCGGCTGAGTGTAGACTGCGACGATCTCGTGATGAGCCGAAGCCTCATGAATCGCATCCAATGGAGGCACAGCAAACTCAGGCGTTCCCATGAACACCACTCGAAGCTTTGTCACCTGCGCGATCTCCTTTGATTAAAATCGTGAATTAGAAGTGTTTCTTCTTGGCCTTGCCGGGCGCGGCTTGCATCAAAAGCTCTTCTTCGCGCATCATCCGCTCTTCGCGAAGAGCCTTTTTAACCTTCTCTTTTTTGAGCGGGCTCAAGCGGTCAATGAAAAGCGTTCCATCCAGATGATCCATCTCGTGCTGGATCGCAACCGCAAGAAGTCCTTCGGCAGAAAGCGTCTTGGTCAGGCCATCAATATCCGTGTACTCAAGCTTGAGCTTTTCAGCGCGCTTCACTTCGGCGTTGTACTCAGGAACGGAAAGGCAGCCTTCTTCGAAAAGAATGGAGCCTTCTTTGTGAATGATCTTTGGATTGATGATGATCTGAGGCTTGCGGTTCTTGATGATGCCACCACCGACGACTTCGACACCCTCAGGAGGCTTTACTCCGTCAGGCAGCTTTTCGTAGTCGTACTCGGTATCGAGCACCAGAATGCGCTCAAGAATTCCAACCTGGTTGGCCGCTAGTCCGATGCCAGGGGCGTCGTACATGGTTTCCAGCATGTCATCTGCCAGTTTGAAGTGAACGCCCTTTTCAACACGAGCGATCGGCGATGCCTTTTTGGTGAGAACCATGTCTGGGAAGGTATAAATCTTAAGCTTGGCCATTTAAGGCCGTAACTTAGCACAGAATGGTCCTGATTCAAAATGTCGGATAATTTCTTATCGGCTCCCTTAACGCCTTTGGCGGTAGAGCAAAAACCCAGCAAAAGCAAAGAAGACGACACTTGGGAGCCAGGCGGCAAACCAGGGCGCGAGGGACCCGTTTCGTCCTAACGAGAGCGAAATCGAATAAAACAGCCAATAGATGAAAGTAACTCCCAGACAGACGCCCAAGTCCTTGGCAGCGCCCCCCTCACGACGGCCCCGCAAGGAGAATGGAACAGCCAAAAAGCACATCACGATGGGAATGAAGCTTTGGCTGATCTTGGAATGAAAGCTGACCTCATAGGACTTGGTATTGGCGCCAGCGTCCTTCACTTTCTGGATGTAGCGATAGAGTTCCTTTAAGCGAAGGCCATCGACTTCTTTTTCGATCTCTTGGAAATCCCGTGGGGTTTCATTGATGACCAGGTCTTTTTTGTCAAACTTCTGGGTCATCGGGAAGGAGTCGTCCTTATTGAAGACGGTCACCGTACCGTCCGCAAGCTTCCAACCGTTGGTCGTATAGTCTGCGCGCTTTGCATCGACGACTTCGATTAGATTGAAATTCTCATCAAACGTGTAAACCGCCATCCCCTTGATCGCGTTCTCCTTGGGATCAAAGAGCTGCAGATTGTAGATGAGATTTTTTGAGCGGTACCAGATCTTGTCCTTCTTGATGTCGAGGAAGAAGTCAGGCCGGTTCCTCATGACCTTCCAATAGTACACCTGCTGCTTCTTGTGGGTGATCGGGACGATCCGGTCCTGCATGATCAACACAAAGCAACATACGATGAATACCAGCGAGAGAATCAGGGCCATGATTCGGGTAATCCCGATCCCAATCGCATGACAGGCAATGAGCTCATTGGTGCGCGTCAAACCTGAAAGCGTAAAGACCGTCGCCAAAAGCACGGCGGGAGGCATCATTTGAACCATAATCGCGGGAACGTTCAGAAGCTGGTGAATCACAATCTGACTGCCCGGAAATTCGTGCTCAAATAGCTTCGAGAGCATTTCCTGAAACAGGAAAAGGCAGGTCATGGAGAGCACGGCGAGGAGGAAGTTCTTGAGGAACACTCCTGCCAGGTAGCGGTCTAGGATTTTCATAACGCGTACCCTGAGCTTAGCACCTTGAGTTTTGCTCTACAACTTGAGCGACAGAAGAGTTATCGTAGGGCTCTATGGCAACCAGTCAGCAAGACTCAGAAGACACCTCTGCTTCTCAAGCCCCCCAACCTTCCCAGCCTTCCCAACCTTCAAGGTTCCGCTGGATTGTCGAAAATCTGACGTCCCTGGCGCTCGCTTTGCTCATCGTTTTCATGATCCGCTCAAGCGTTGTGGAAGCCTTCAAAATTCCTTCGGGCTCGATGATCCCCACTCTTTTGATCGGCGATCATATCTTCGTCAATAAATTCGCGTACGGTCTTAAAATCCCGTTCTCTGACTGGGTCACGGACCATCCGATTTATATCGTAAAGCGCGACCTGCCTAAACGCGGCGACATCGTGGTGTTTCTCTTCCCTAAGGACGAGAGCTATCACTACATCAAGCGTGTCATCGGGGTTCCAGGCGATAAGATCGAGCTCAAGAACAAGGTTCTGTACATCAATGATAAGATCGCCGAGCGGCAGCCGCTTCCAACGGATCAGCAGGAATCCATTCTCAAGTCCCTGGATGATCCCAAGTACAGCCCAAGAAACATCGAAGTGTATCATGAGAAGCTCGATCAGGTGGATCACCTCATGATGATTGATAAGAACAATTTCATGGCTGAAAGCTTTGGCCCGATCTCCGTTCCGCCCGATAGCCTTTTTGTCATGGGCGATAATCGTGACTTTTCAAACGATAGCCGCTTCTGGGGCTTCGTCCCGATGAAGAACGTCAAGGGCAAGGCGATGATCATCTGGCTCTCGCTCTGGCTCGATTTCCAGGAAAAGCAATACAACTTCAGGCCAAACCGAATCGGAACGATTCTGAATTAAGAACGCGCGCGGATTTTGTGCGCGATCCGATCCAGGCACAACGCCATCGTCTTTCTCACCGCTTGGGGAAGAAAGTAGGTGCCATCAGCCAGAGTCGGTCCTGCCTTGTAGTAAGTCCAAATAAAGGCGCGTCCTGCGAAGTGCTTTCTTAAAACCTGGTCTCGATAAAGCCTGAGAGTGGGAATCGTCTCAAACTCGATTTCATCAGACAAAGCGGTCGCAATGAAGCAGCTATCCTTGCCGCCTAAAAGCTTATAGGCATTCTTGAACTCCTGCCTGTGCTTTGGGCGATTGGTGAGCAGGTAGCGCCTGATCTGTTCAGCGCACATCGGCTCCCAGGTCGTGCTTTTGGAGAAGAGAATGAACTTCTCCATGTAATGATGAAAGAGCTTCACCTTTTCGGCCGACTCCGTTTGATCAAAGACTTTGGCCAGATCCCAATACAGGCCCGAGAGCATGAGCAGATCGCCCATTTCGCGCGTGTAATCAAAGTTGGACGGAGTCAGAGCTCCATCGTTCACGCCTTTCCAGTCTTCCAGAAGCTTGACGTAGGACTGATAATAAACGACGGCTTCGGCGTATTTCTTTTGCTGAGCAGCGGCAAGGCCATTCGTAATGAACTCGAGGCGCTTTTTGATGAGCTGCTTTCGGCGCTCATCTTCAGCGAGCTTCATCTGCTGCTCAACCTGTTTTCTTGCCCGATCCATGATCGAGTCCTTGGGCTTGGCCATAATAGAAGCTTACCCTACTCCGCTCGGATCCACATCCACGACGAGTGGCCATTTTTGCTGAAAACACATTTCACGCGCCCGCCAGATCGCTTTCTGAAGATTTTTAATCTCAGTTGATTTAATGAGCAGATCCCACCGGTAGATTCCCTTGGCCCGCTCCAAAAAAGCTTCGCTTGGACCTAAAATCTCAAAGTCTGCGCCAATTGGGGCAGGTTCAGCCGTGCGGGGCATGATCATATTGGCCACGGCTTGAGAGCGCTGTTGAGCCTCGCCTCGGTCCTTGCTCTCAAAGCGAAGGCGCGCCATACGTCCAAACGGTGGATAATTCAGCGCCTGTCTGAGCTGCCTTTCTGTTTCCAGAAAGTCATCCTCAGGAAGTGTTCCTTTCACTGCCTGAAGTACGGGATGATCAGGAGAAAAGGTCTGGATAAGAACGCGACCTGGCTTTTGACCGCGCCCAGCGCGGCCTGCCACCTGTCTCAAGATCTGGTATGCGCGCTCAGGGGCTTTGAAATCCGGCCAACGGAAGAGCCCATCTGCAAGCACGACAACAACTAAGGTGACGTTTGGAAAGTCATGGCCTTTGACCAGCATCTGCGTGCCTAAAAGCGCATTGGCTTTTCCGGCGCGAAAATCCTCGAGGATCTTCTCAAGACGCGTGGCGCTTGTGACCTGATCGCGATCCAGTCTCAGAGGGATCATATTGGGGATGAGCTTTGGAAGCTCATCTTCCAGGCTTTCCGTTCCTGCACCCATCGCTTGAAGAGTTGTGCCTTGGCACTTGGAGCAGGTATCTGGTGGAGTTTCCTGGTGACCGCAAACATGGCAACGAAGCTTGGCCATGCGTCGATGCACGGTGAGCGAGATCGAGCAATTCGGGCAACCTCGAACCTCGCCACAATCCTGGCAAATGAGAAAGGCAGCAAAGCCGCGGCGATTGAGAAAAACCATCGCCTGCTCACCCGCCTCAAGCGTCTTTTGGATGGTCTCAATGGTTCGGCGTGCAAAGGGAGCCTGAAGATCCTCGATCTTTTCTTCTTCAGCCAGATTGACGATATCAATCTCTGGAAGCTGGCTTGCGCCGATTCGGGTGTGAAGATGCGCTACCGAGTAACGGCCTTCAACGACACGCTGGCGCGTTTCAAGGCTCGGGGTTGCGGATCCCAAAATGGCAAACGAGCGGCTGATCCGTGAACGGACCACGGCAAGATCGCGCGCATTATAACGAACGCGATCCTCTTGCTTGTAGGTGGGATCATGCTCTTCATCAACAACGATGAGTCCCAGGTTCTGAACCGGCGCGAAAATCGCGGATCTTGCGCCTACAACGACCCGCACTTCGCCGGATCTCAAGGCAGCACTCAGGTCGCGACGGCGACCATCGGCCACGGCTGAGTGCCAAAGAGCAACGGACACGCCCAGGCCTTCTTCAAAGCGTCGATGAAGCTGCGAAGTGAGCGCGATTTCTGGAACAAGAAGAAGAACCCCTTTTCCTTCAGCCAGCACGCGACGAGCGACTTCAAGATAGAGCTCTGTTTTTCCGCTTCCTGTAATTCCATGAAGAAGCGATACGCGCAGAGGCTGGTCTGAAAGACGAGTTTTCTCCAAAAGCTCAAGTGCTGCTTTTTGAGGATCGGTCAGAGGATGCGCGCGAATGATTCCCTCGAACTCTCCCAAAGAGCGCGCCTGTTTTTTGGACTTCAGTCCGAGCGCCGCGGGAGGAGCCGCGCAATGCAGAACCTCACCCAAAGGCGCACAATAGTAATCATGCGCCCATTTACAGAGCTCAAGTACGTCCTTTGGAAAGATCACGCCTTGGTCACTGACCTCCAAAACGTCTTTCAAGCTCTCGGCGCTCAGTCCTGCAGGAAGCTGATGAATCTTCTTAGGTGGCTCAACGATAAAGGCGTGAGTCGCCTTGCGACCGAATGGGACTTTCACCCATCCGCCCACCTGGACGCTTGAGAGCATTTCCTCAGGCAATCGATAGGTGAACAATCCTTCGACTGGTCTTGGAATGGCTACAGATAGGATGTACTGAGACTGCGTCGTCACCGAACCAACCGATAGTACGTCTCGATCAGATCACGAACTTGGGATGGGACTGAGCGTCCGGCTTCCGTGAATCCTTCGCCGCGCTCTTTTGGAAATTCCGCGCCAGAAGTGTTTGGATCCAGGATCACATCCATCAGCTCAGCTTTCAGAATCGGCGCTTTCTTTCCGACTTCGTAAAGCGTTCCCAGACGAGGATAAGCGTACTCGTCATAGTATTTGAAGTTCTCCATCTGAAAGTCATAAAGCTGCGATTCGCCGCGCGCCGGAGCAATCACTCTCACGGGAATGAACGTATCTTTCTCAATCCAGAGCTGCGCCGTTTTTCCAAGTACCCAGGCTACCGAGTGATTCCAGCGGTGCAGGCTCATCTTGTCGCCACCGGTGTTTTCTTCGGTGGCGTTGGCATCTCTTCCAACCGGGATTTGAATGCCGACAGACTTGAGAACCGATGCCATGCGAACGGAATTGGTATCGAAGAGGACTTCAGCTGCGACTGGGATCTTGGCGCTTTTTGGTCCCACGTTTGTTACGCGCTCGACCGAGTAAAGAACCCTCCCGCCCTCATCGATGATCCAGCTGCGAAGAGTTCCATCCTTTGCGTTCGCGAAAGTGATTTCACGAAGGCGCACGCCGTTTGGATTTCCGTTTCCATCCAGTCCAATCACGTTGGTGCGGACACGGATCGTTGAATACGAGAGATGCTTCTTGGCAACTTCATGAAGAATGAAGCTTGCGGGCGGAATATACGCCCAGGCAGACATCGAAACCCAACTGAGACCTGCCAAAAGAAGGCCGGCCGTAACTGCAAACCGATAAGTGCGCATAAATAGGGGCATGCGCACCATTTTCCCAGTTTGTCAGGTCGAGGACAAATGCTTTTTCATCAGTTCGCGAACTGCTGGGGCAAGTTCTGGTCGTTTGAGGGCAAAAGCCAGGGTCGCGTCAATAAAACCGATGCGATCGCCAGTATCATAGCGGGTTCCCTCAAACTGATAGGCCAAAAGCTTCTCGCGTTGCGCCAGAAGCTGGAGTCCATCGGTCAACTGGATTTCCCCACCTTTGCCAGGTTTAGTTTCCTTCAGGCAGTTGAAAATGGCCGGCGACAGGACATAGCGGCCCGGAATAGCCAAACGAGACGGCGCATCGGCCACTGCTGGCTTCTCAACCAGTCTTTCAACGTGGGTCAGACCCTGACCTACGGTCTTACCGGCAACGATGCCGTATTTGGAAACGTCTTCTCGAGGCACTTCCATCACTGCCACAACGGATGCGCGCTCACGCTCATAGATTTCGGTGAGCTGGCGCGTGCAAGGGATCTTGGAATCAATCAGGTCATCGCCCAAAAGCACCGCAAAAGGCTCATTGCCTACGATCGGTTCGGCGCAAAGGACGGCATGACCCAGTCCCATGGGATTTTTTTGACGGACCGAGATGATGTTGCACATCTTTCCGACCTTGCGGGAGATCTCGGCCAGTTCTGTTTTGTGTTTCTTATCGAGCGTGTCTTCGAGCTCGTAGTTGTAATCAAAGTGGTTCTCAATCGCCTCTTTTTGGCGAGCCGTGATGAGAATGACTTCGGTGATTCCAGCCGCGACCGCCTCTTCGACGATGTGCTGAATCATGGGGACGTCCACAATCGGAATCATTTCCTTAGGAACTGCTTTGGTGGCGGGTAGAAAACGCGTACCCAGTCCTGCGGCCGGAATGACTGCTTTGCGGATCTTCAAATCTTTTCCCCTAGCTCAAGTTATTCGTAGTCTCGAACGTTCGAAATGCGACGTTGCTCAGACTCTAACTCGGCCTTGCAGTCAATGCAAAGGGTAGTGAAAGGAAAGGCTTTTATGCGAGCTTCGGAGATTTCCTCATCACATTGCTCGCAGGTGCCAAACACTCCGGATTCAATCCGGCGAAGGGCCTCATCAATCTGGCGAAGCACATCGCGCTCGCGGTTTTTGAGGCTAGTGATCACCGTACGATCCGAATCGGCAGATGCTTGATCCACCGAATCCGCGAAAGTAGGTTCATCATCAATGAAATCCTGCGTGGCTTGGCGCAAGTCTTGGGCAAGTGCCTCACGACGGCTCAATAATAATCCCTTGACGCTTTCCAGCTTTTCCCTGCGTAATGTCATATATGGCGCCATGCCTTAACGTTTTTTAAATATGATGTAAACAAAAAAGACTACGCTATGCGTCACATTCTCACCCTGATCTTTTTCTTGTCAATTCCAGCACTTGCATCAGATTTTCAGTCCGCTAGGACCGCAGGTCTCGGCGGCGCGGGCCACGCGGCACCGATGTTGACGGACTCCATTTACCTGAATCCATCTTTCACCCCATTTCTTCATGCCCAAGTAGGAAGCTTTAACTACGGTTTCTACAAAGGCGGCGATGAGCAACCGGATGGATCCCGATCCATTCACGGCAAGATTTGGAACGTCTCCATTCAAGACGGGCGCAACGAGTTCTTTCAGGCTGGCGTGGGTTTCACCAAACGCGAAGACGCCAAGTACATCAATGTCGGCGCCTCTAAAATGGTCATAGAAAAGCTGGGTTTGGGCCTCGGTGGCAAGTTCATCCTGCCTAACTCAGGAAACGGCAGCCAAGCCCAGGACTTCAACGTCTCTGGAACCTTCCTCGCAACGGATTGGGCGGTGGTTTCATTCATGGCCGACAATCTGATCGACAGTCAGGGCGTAAAGAATCAAAACCTCTATCGCGAGCTCACCCTGGGCACGAAGTTCAACATCAAGAACATCATGCTGATCTACGTCGATCCGCACTACGCCAAGAACGCCCCTGGCTCAGACTTTGGTTACGAGAACGGAATCGAACTCACTCCGTTCACCGATCTTTTCATCCGTTTCGGGATGTTCCGCGCATCCAATATCCCAGAGCTTCAGAACGCTCGCGGACGTGGATACGGATTCGGTGTTGGCTGGGTTGCGCCTAAGCTTTCGCTCGACTACGGACTGAAGCGCACGCTCGAGCCCGTTCAGAACAACACCCACAACGTGAGCATGACCGTCTACTTCTAAAAGGTGGTCGCCTCCTTTTTGTAGCGTACGCGCGTCATTACTGCCGAGAACTTGAGCAAAACAAAACGAGCTGAGAATTAAGATAAAGCCCTCGTTGTGACATCCTGTCACATTCCCATTCGGCATCCTGCCTGGGAACGACTCGGGTTTTATCTTAATTCTCAGCTCGTTTTGTTTTGTTCGAGTTTCGGACCTTGCTGCGGGCGCGCTACCAAAAGGAGGCGACCACCTTTTGGCGTTACTTTCCGAAGAAGACTTTTGGTGCGCCACTGACGGGATTGGATCCGATCACTAGATCGGCGCCGGGATAAAGCTTTTTGAGATTTGGCTCTGTGAGAGTTTCGCGCATTGGACCGTAGGCGATCTTGCCCTGCCCTCTTGGGCCTAAGAGTAACGCTTTGTCGGCCCACTCGGCGGCTAAGTTCACATCGTGGGATACGAGTACGACGGAGTAGCCTTGC
>JBJMMA010000136.1:0-2853 GCA_045805065.1 Bdellovibrionia bacterium
ACGGCCTGATCGTCGAGTGCTCAGGAACTGAGCGAAGAATATCGCCCTGAATCCTTGGCCAATCCTGAGTTACAACCGCCACTTGAGCAATCACGGCTGGAACCAAAAATCCGAAAACCAGCGCCACAGCTCCGATCAGTCCCAATGAGACCAAAGTGGTTGCCATCCAGAGAGGAATTCGACGCGCAAGCCAAGATCGAAGGGGTTGAAGAGTGACGGCAATCAAAATGGAAAAGACGGTCAAGACCAGAAGCGAGGCGAGTTGGATCAGGCAGAACCCAAAGCATAGGGCGGCAAATACTTTTAGAATGAATCGGAAAGAGAGGTCGATCTGTACGCGCTGTGGAGGTTCCATGGCCATTCTCCTGCCCGCTCTTTTGCAAACGCCGCGCTGGACATGCCATGTTAAGCCTGGTGAAACCAAATCGCGCATAGCGTTAGAGTTGACAAATCCGCGATAAAAGGCGACTTTGCCGGCGCTTTGATGACACATCTGGACTCGGTCAACCTCCAAATCAGTTCTACTCTGGCAGACAAGAGCAAGATGAATCTTGAGCTCTGGCAATCTGCCCTACAAGACCTGACCGAATCCTTCTGTCTTTTGGACAAAGACTGGCGCTACATTTTCGTGAACAAGCGCTGGTTGGAGCTTGTCGAAAATCTACCCTGCGACCCAATCGGAAAAACCATTTGGGAAGTCTTTCCTCATCTGCGAGAAACGGTCGTTGAAGAAAACTTCCAGCGTGTGATGCGCGACCGTGTTCAGGTCCGCTTTGAGTTCTTCTCTATCGCAGCCGGCGGCCGCTGGCTGGAATTGCGTGCTTATCCTGTCGGTGACGGGATTGCCTATTTCAATACAGACATTGATGCTCGAAAGAAGGCGGAAGAAGACGCAATGCGCTCCCGCATTCAGTTTGATGCCATTCTCGAGGGCGTAAGCTCTGGAGTGATTGCATTTAACCCTGCCGGTGCCCCAATCTTTATTAACAGCATCGGTGCGAGCATGGCGGGCTATCCCGATGCAGAAGCCTACTTGGAAGCCCGGCGGGCCGGAAAAGGGCTGGAGTTCAAGCTTTTCGATGAGCGCGGAGAGCCCATCGATCGATCAAGACTTCCTAGCTACCTTGCATTTCAAGGCGTGAAAAACCCGCCAGAAATGACTGTTCAATACCAACTGGCCGGCTCTCCGGAAATGAAGTGGTCCATTCTTAAATCAAAGCCTGTCTTTGATGAGAATGGCCAGCTTCAAATGGTTGTCACGATTTTCACGGATTTTACAGATCGCAAAAAGGCCGAGCTTGAACGCGAGGCCTATGCCAAGGAAGCGCGCATTGAACGCTCGCGACTTGAGGCCGTGCTTCGACAAGTAGAGACAGGCGTCATCATCATTGATGCAAAAACAAAAGATGCCATCTTCACGAACGATAAGGTCCGTGAAATCTGGAGATGGCCTTACATACCGGCATCAGGCAACGAGCGGTACACGTTGCTGAAGGGTTTCCACCTGGACGGTACACCGCTACAACCCAGTGATTGGACCTCTTATCGCGCTATTGAACAGAAGATCGCCATTGCGTCGGAAGAGGTTGAAATCCTGCGCGGTGACGGTACCCGGGGCTTTATTAAGAGCAGTACCGATCTGATCCGTGATTCGGAAGGCGAGGTTGTCGCAGCCGTATCGACTCTTCAAGACATCACCGAAATCAGAAAGCAAGAACTTGCGACTCGATTTTTGGATGAGGCGACCCAGATCCTGCACTCCTCTCTCGATTACAACACGATGTTTCAAGCGATCGCGCAGCTTGCGGTTCCAAAGCTTGCGGATTGGTGTTCGGTCACGATCATGGAGGCAAGCGGTCCGAATCAGATCGCGATCGCGCATCAGGATCCTAAGATGCTTGAGATTGCAGAAGTGTTTCGTCGCAAGTATCCAACCGATTGGAGCTCTGAGACCATTTCCGCCCAGGTGCTGCGCACTGGAAAACCAGCTATCGTTCCCGTCATTACAGACGAAATGCTTGTTGCGGGATCAAAAGATCCTGAGCATCTTCGCTTATTGCGAGCCATGCTCCTTGGGTCTTTGATTCTTGTTCCAATCAAGGAGCGTGAACACACACGCGGCGTCCTGACCTTGGTCTCCAGCGGTACGAATGGGCACTTTGGGGATGCAGATCTTAAAATGGCCGAAGAGCTCGGGCGACGCGCAGGTCAGGCACTCGAAAATGCGCGACTCTACCATGACGCTCAGAATGCGATCCGCTCACGCGACACGCTTGTGTCGGTAAGCGCTCACGAGCTCCTGACGCCGGTAACTGGATCGAAGCTTCAAATGCAGATGATGCGAAGAAGACTGGATCAGGGCAAAGAGATCACGCCGGACATGCTTCGCAAAATGGTGGATCAAACTGAAAGACAGCTCGATCGCCTGCATCGGCTTGTGAATGAAATGCTTGATCTCTCTCGAATCAACCATGGAAAACTCACGGTTGAGCGCTCTCAAAACAACCTGAGCGAGCTCATCACTGACATCGTCGAACGTGGCATGGGACAGCTTCAGGCAGCTGAATGCAGGGTCTCCACAAAAATTGAGCCTGGCATCATGGGCATCATCGATTCCTATCGAATCGAACAAGTCGTCTCCAATCTTTTGTCAAATGCAGCCCGATACGCTCGTGGTTCCCTGGTCTCTGTCAGCCTGAGCCGCACTGCACCCGATACAGCCTCGATCATTGTTGCTGACACGGGCATTGGCATTCACAAAGCCGATCAAGAGCGAGTCTTTCAACGCTTTGAGCGCGTGGGAACGATCAACGAAGGCAGCGGATTGGGCCTGGGGCTCTTCATCGTCAAGCA
>JBJMMA010000137.1:0-13136 GCA_045805065.1 Bdellovibrionia bacterium
AAGCTGGAAGAGATGCCGGGTTGGCAGGCAGAGGACTCCGCTCGTATCCAGACCAAAGCAGATCGCGGCGACCGCGAAGATCGCAAGGCCTGATCTCAACTTTGCATAACTTCTTGCGGGGCGTTTGAGCGAACCTTTGTATTCACTCAAAAGATAGAGCCCCGTCAAAAGCACAAAAACCACAACGCCCGCTCGTTTATCAATCAGATTGGGAATCGCAAAAAGAGTCGCAAGCCCAAGCGTTCGCTTCCAGCGGGATCCCGTAGTCCCTCTCAGCCTCTCCCAGTTGAAGCTGATCAGATAAGCAAAGAGAATGAACTGTGAGGCGTAATCCAGAAAGACGAGTGCGCGGATCTGCGAGGCATGCCCAAGCGATGACGAAATTCCAAGCAGTGTTGCAAGCACTCCGAAGTCACGAAGCGTTCCGTTCTGAGTGCGTGTCCCTTGCGAGTAAAGCGCAATCGCCGCGAGAAAGAGCGCAAGATTCGAGTACGTGTTCATCGGCTGGCGAACCCAGGCACAAAGTCTTTCTTCACACGTCAGAAGCCTGCCGAGTTCAAATTGCGACCAGGGACAGCCCACCTGGTTAAAGCTGGAAACAGACGAAACGTCAGGCAAGCTGAATCCCTGGATCTGATGCCATGGCTTCCGCAAAAGCCTGCTCGGAAGTGAGCACCCGAATTTCCGGAGAGTGACCGGCGTTACCCGCGCCGCTTTGAGCGTTCATTCTTCGAGCAAAGGCCTGCTCAAGATTCGTGCGCCAGTTTTTTGAATCGTAATCGTTTAAAAGATCTGACATGCGGGTCATCACTTCGGGCGAAAACCCACAAGGTGAAATAAGCTGAAAGTATTTCAGATCGTTCACGCAATTGACGGCCATCCCGTGATAGGTCACCCATTTGCGGATCGCGATTCCCATGGAAGCGATCTTGCGGTTTCCGACCCAGACGCCTGCGGCGTTTTCGCGCGATTCCGCCTGCAGCCCGCGCGCGGCGAGCTCGTCGATGAATACCTGCTCAAACTTTCTGAGAAAGCCTCCAATATCGTGATTGGGCCCAAAGCCATTCCCATCGAGCTTGACGATCGGATAGATCACCAGCTGGCCAGGGCCGTGGAACGTAAGATCTCCCCCACGCTCACTTTCGGCAAAGCTTACGCCCTGAGGAAGCTGGATGGGCACCGGCATATGGCGGGGTCTTGGCGTGCCCGTAAACTGAAGCCCACGCCCCTGAGTGATCACAGGCTCGTGCTCTAAAAACAGCACGGTATCGGGAATCTGATCGGCAGCCCTTAGCTCTAATAGTTTAAGCTGAATCAGGCGTGCGTTTTCGTAGGGAGTGAGGCCAGAAAGGGACCAGAACTGCATATGCTTCCACCATATTCGACGCAGTTGCGATTGAAAAGGTCTGAAATTGACAGCGAGCGGCATTTATAATAGTCCACGCTTCGTGAAAAACGTCATTTCTGTTTCGATGGTTTCGATCCTTTCCAGCTTGGCTCTTTCTCTTTCAGCACAGGCCGCGGAGCCCTACCGAATCCTTTTGACGTCTTTTGATCCCTTTGGCCTGAGCGCAAAGAACAATTCGCAACCTGTTGCCAAGCGTGTGGCTCAGCTTGCAGCTTCTTTGGGCGAAGATGTTCAAGTCGAAGTCTGCAACTTGCCAGTCACTTATGACAACGCTGCCGTAGCAGCACGCGAGTGCGTGGATCGTCATCATCCGAGCGCTGTTGTGTCACTGGGAGAAGGCTTCTGCGATCTTCGCATCGAAACCGCCGCGACAAACTGGGACGCAGCCACGCTTCCCGATAACGCAGGCCAGGTTCGCTCCGGACGCCCGATTATTCCAGGCGGCCCTCAGCACACTCCTTTTCAATTTCCTGTGCAGGCCATGTTCTGCGCGGTCGATGCAGATCATCCTCCTGTCACTGTTTCAACCGATCCAGGGACATTTGTCTGCAACAATACCGCCTATCACCTGAGCCAGGATCTGAGTGCTCGCGGCATTCCTTTCACTTTCATTCACGTCCCTCACTCCAAATGCTCGGCCTCGCAAAAGGATGTGGAAAAGAACGCGCAAATCATCGCCAAAATGCTTCATGCCGCAATTCCTGCACTTCGCGCTCCAGCAAGAGCGCCATCCGTTTGGATTCGTCCCGGGTCAGCTGTCTTAAAAATGCCAGCTAGCCGCGCTGAAGCTCAGACCATCGAGCTTGAGCTCCAAAGCTCGCATGCTCCGGCTTGCGAGCAGAAATTTGCTCATTGGCTGGTTCAGGATTTTCACGAGTAATCTGAGTTCAACCCAGAGACCTACCGCTCAAGGCGCAAGCGTCGATCGCTATACGATGAAGTGACTCATCACCGCACCACTGACGGCGCCGAGAATTACTCCCCCCAGCAGATCACTGGGATAGTGCACGCCTAAGTAGTAGCGCGAGAGCGAGACAAACAGCGTCCAAAGCACAATAGGTGCTGCCATAGGATGACCAAGAAGAATCAGGCATGTCGCAAACGATGCCGTTGAAGCCGCATGCACGGACGGAAACGATTCGCAGGATGGATGTTTGACCAGCGATTGAAATCCCTCGATGCCCTCGTAAGGACGCTTTCGATTGATCACTCGCTTGATGACTTTTCCAACCAGCCAGGCAACAAGAGGTGCAAACAAAGCTTGTAGAAAAATGCGCTCATCGGGGATGAGATGAATTCCCAGGCGGTAGAGCACACTGAGCACAAGAGCCAGTCCAAACCAGAATTTGGTCGTACCCGAGTAACTGAAAGCCTTGAGAATGAGCGTCAGTGTTTGAGTGCGTCTTTCACCCACCCAAATCATGGCCTGGCGATCGAGTTGCGAGATTTTAGCGGTGAACTTTGTATTTGTGTACTTCGTGATGACCATTTTGTTTGAAGACTAGCTTAATTTATTTGGACGGAGCCATTCGATTTTAAGACTTTGTTCCGGATTTCAAACTTCGACGCACCGCTTCGCCGCAGCGGCGAAGCGGTGCGACATAAAACAAAAAGGGCACCGTCCAAAGACGGTGCCCTTTCCATTCTTTTTGAGTTTGTCCTTCTGCGGAAGCAGTAGGACAAACTACTAAACCCGAGCCTGAGCCGCTCCAGCCGAAGGCGAAGCCTTCTTCTGGAAAATATGAATCGCATGCCCAAGAGTGGCTTCGGCAGCTTCCATCAGCGTTTCAGGAAGAGTTGGATGCGCGTGAACGGTCAGAGCAAGATCTTCAACCGTTGAGCCCATCTCAAGAGCGAGAGCGGCTTCAGCGATCAAGTTCGATGCTTCAGCGCCGACAATGTGAACGCCCAGGAGGCGTCCCGTCTTCTTGTCGCCGATCATCTTCACAAGACCGTCTGGCTCGTTCATAGAAAGAGCACGACCGTTGGCTGCGAGTGGGAAGTTTCCAACCATGATGTCGAGGCCCTTTTGACGAGCTTCGGCTTCAGAGAGACCCACGGTTGCGACTTCTGGATCGGTGAAGATCACAGCAGGCATTGCAACGACGTCGTAAACAGTCTTCATGCCGGCAATCGCTTCAGCTGCAACGATTCCTTCTTTGGAACCCTTGTGCGCAAGAAGCGGCTGACCTGCGATGTCGCCGATGGCGTAAATGCTTGGAACAGAAGTGCGGCGTTGAGCATCGACTGGGATAAAGCCCTTGGCGTCGAGCTTGATGCCGGTCTTTTCAAGGCCAAGGTTTTCGGAGTTTGGCGTACGACCGATCGTCACCAGGACTTTGTCGAAAACTTGGGTTTCAGCCTTGCCACCTTCTGGAGTCAAAGTCACTTCGACGCCCTTGGAGGTTGCCTTCGAGAACGCGACCTTGGTCTTGAGCATCGTCTTCATGCCCATCTTATCCATGCGGCGTTGAACGACCTTGGTGAGGTCTGGATCGACCATTCCAAGCAAGCTTGGGAAGGCTTCCACAACGGTAACCTTGGTTCCGACCTTGGCGTAGAACATGCCAAGCTCAAGACCGATATATCCGCCACCGATGCAGAGCATGGTCTTTGGAACTTCGTTTTGAGCCAGAGCGCCCGTGCTGTCGAGGATCGTCTTGTTATCGACCGTGAAGCCAGGAAGCGCTGCCGGGCGGGAGCCCGTTGCAACCACGCATTGATTGAACGTGAGAGCCACGGTGCCTTCAGCCGTTTTCACTTCCATTGCTTTCGCGGAAGTAAACTTTGCTTCGCCTTTGATCACGGTGCAGCCGTTTGCCTTCAAAAGCTGGGAGACGCCGCCCGTGAGTTTCTTCACGACGGATTCTTTCCAGCTGATGAGCTTAGGCATGTTGACCTTAGCGCCGGTGACTTCGATGCCCATATCAGCGGAGTGATTCAAGCGCTCAAAGAGAGTACCTGCGGTGATCAGCGCCTTGGATGGAATGCATCCGATGTTCAGACACACGCCGCCCATTTCGCCGCGTTCAACGACGGTGACTTTCTTTCCAAGCTGAGCCAGGCGGATCGCGCAGACGTAGCCTGCAGGGCCTGCGCCCAGGACGACAACATCAGCGGTTTGCTGTTGAGTAGCCATTTAGTATTCCTTATCTGCGAGGCGGGTACACCGCCTCGACTCTAAAACCCGATCAGATGCTCGAGAGCAAAAGCAGGCTTGGATTTTCGATGTACTTGATGAACTGGTTCATGAACTCAGCTGCGATCGCGCCATCCACGATGCGGTGATCGAGCGAGATCGAGAAGTACGTCCAATCACGGATCGCGATTTCTTCTTTTCCATCGCGATTGATGACGACTGGCTTACGAGCGATCTTATTGAAGCCCAGGATTGCGACTTCAGGATAATTAATGATCGGCGTTGCCAACACGCCACCGATCGAACCTGCGTTCGTCAGTGTAATAGAGCCGCCCTTGAAGTCTTCGTTGGTGAGCTTGTTTGCACGAGCACGATCAACGATGTCTTGAATGTCGCGAGCCAGTTCAAGGATCGACTTGTGCTCAACATTCTTGACGACTGGAGCGGTCAAGCCGTCATTGGTCTGAATCGAAAGACCGATATTGTAGTAGTGCTTGATCACGATTTCGCCGCGTTCTTCATCGTAAGAAGAGTTCATGATCGGGAAGTTACGCAAACACGCAACCATCGCCTTCATGATGAATGGCAAGTAAGTGACCTTGATGCCTTGCTTTGCGCCAATGTCTTTTGCCATTGCGCGAAGCTTGACGAGCTCGGTTGCGTCCGCTTCTTCAACATAAGTGAAGTGCGCTGCCGTGCTCTTGGAGAGATGCATCTTCTCGGAGATCTTCTTGCGAAGTCCACGCATTGGAATGCGCTCTTCCCCGCCCTGTGGAAAGGTGCGAGCTGCGCCCTTGGCAACAGAAGCAGGTCCTGCAGACACTGCACCTGCGCCGCTGAGCCATTTCTCGATGTCTTCTTTCATCACGCGGCCGTTCGGGCCGGATGGAGAAATCTGCGCGAGGTCCACGCCTTGTTCACGAGCAAAACGGCGGGTCGATGGAGCCGCTGGAACGCGGTTTCCAACGTGCGTTTCCATGGCAGGAGCTGCCACTGGAGCAGAAGATGCCGCTGCGGATGGAACGACTGCGCGAGTTGGCTCTGGAGCTTTTGCTTGAACAGCGGCCGGAGCTGCAGGAGCTGGAGCTGCGTGAGATGCCGCAGGAGCAGAAGCTTGGGCCGCGCCGCCAACGCCTTCAAACGAAATCATCAGCTGGCCAACGGTCACAACCGAGCCTTCTTTTGCGTGAATTTCCTGAACCTTGCCCTTGAAGGCAGATGGGATTTCAACCGTTGCTTTGTCGGTCATGATTTCGCAAAGAGGCTGGTCATAGTTCACTTGATCGCCTGGCTTCACGCGCCACTTGATCAGTTCGCCTTCATGAACGCCTTCGCCCAACTCAGGAAGTTTGAATTGCATTTTGTTTAGCTGCCTTTCGTTTTTCGATAACGCCTTGGATGAAAAATTCACCTGCTCTGTAGCTGGAACGGACCATCGGGCCCGAAGCTACGTACAAGAACCCATGACTCTCGGCTTGCTTGCCGAGACGCGTGAACTCTTCCGGAGAATAGTATTTTTCCACCGGCAGATGCTGAAGCGATGGGCGCAAATACTGCCCGAGCGTCAGCACGTCCACGTCGTAAGTACGCAAATCCGTGAAGGCTTCGTCGAGCTCGGTTTCTTCTTCTCCCAAGCCCAACATGACCGCACTCTTGGTGAAGAGCTCGTGCCCGATGGATTTTGCGTAGTTTTTGGCCAATCGCAGGGTTGTCAGCGACTGGACATAAGCCGCGCGAGGATCTCTCACGCGGTACTGAAGTCTTTCCACGGTCTCGATATTATGTGCGTAAACATCGAGCTTGGAATCGACAATCATCTGAATGGCTTCAAGATCGCCCCGGAAATCTGGAACGAGAGCCTCGACAATAATACTTGGATCAAGCCTTTTGATCTCGCGAATGGTTGCCGCGAAATGACCCGCGCCCCCATCCTTTAAATCATCGCGATCCACGGAAGTGAGAACGACATAGTGCAGGCCAAGCGCCGCAACGCTTTCCGCAATATGATACGGCTCCTCAGGATCCAGCGGTGGCGGCGTGCGAGACGTTTTGATTGCGCAGAAGCGGCACGCACGGGTGCAGGTGTCACTTCCCAACATGAATGTCGCGGTGCCACTAGACCAGCACTCAGCCACATTCGGGCAATGAGCCTCTTCACAAACGGTATGAAGCCCACGCTCACGGAGCAAGCCCTTGATCTGGGTATAAGACTCACCTGCTGGCGGACGAATCCTGAGCCACTCAGGCTTCTTACTTGCCATAACCTGGGCCGCCTTGGAGGGCGACATCGGGCGAGCCAAAGGACGAGCAGTCGCCTGCCCTAGAGCCTTTTCGGCTGCGCTAGTGAGTGGAGGAGTCTCCAAAATGGGAAGCTCTCGAAAAATGGCCATAATCGGTCCGACAGTTATAGTGACGCGGACCCTAAATTTCAAGAACTCATAAAAAAGCCCGATGGAGATAAATCCCCACCGGGCTTGAGAGAGAGGAGTAGTATGAGCCGCTTCCTGCGGACACTCCCTCGCATCTGCAGTTAGAATGCCAAATGGTTTCGAGGCCCTAAATTTAAGCCTTACGCCTTTCCTGACGCCTTTTAAGAGGGCCTTAGAGCGAGCAGAGCGCCGCCCCCTTTCCTTCCCAGCCCCCCACCAAATGCAAATGAAACGCATTGAGATCGCATTTTGATCGATCACTGCTTCGGAGCCACCGTTTCGGATCCGCCATAATCCGAAACGGCATCTACATCGAGGAGAGGAGAGAGAGTTGGGCAGAAGAACGCTTTAAAATACTGAACGACCCACCGAAACCTGAGGGGCTTGAGACTGACCGGCATCCACCAATCCTCCGCTCCCCAGGCCTGAGCCATTTAAACTATCTGAAATACCAGCCACCTTGGTTTGACCCTGCGAAACAGCGCCACACCAAACCGTCGGTAGATTCACCGAAGGCTGATAGACATCGTAGAAAGTCATCGGAAGGACGTTGCAGCCTGAAGAATCGAAATGAAAACTGGGATTAAAGCCTGCCGTCCCGACCGCTCCCGGAAGTTGGCCATGACCATCCCAGACCGGGGTCCCTGCCGGAATCCCCGCCAGCATCTGAGACTGAATCTGGTTGAAAAGAGCGTTCATAGGCAAAATATTATTCGGGCTTTGAAAGGTATTGAGGATGCTGGCAACGTTCACGGAGCCTGGCAGATTGGCGTACTGACCAAAGGCTGCCGCAAGCCCGCGCGTGGCCTGGCGATGAGTCTTTGCCAGGTGATGCTGTGGAACCGCCACAATAGCCAGAGCGAGAGTCACTAGAGAAATCTGCGCTGCTTTGGTTTTCATGACTGCTCCTGTTTTATTCTGACTGCGGGGTCGGCCTGAGTGGCCTGACTGAGTCGCGCCCCTTTGAGCAAGGCATGTGCCGCGTCAGAAACGAAGATGAGCCCATTAAGTCAGTGAATGACTTAGCGCCAATTCGCACTCCCCCTTTCCTCCCTGTCTAAAGATTGGACAGGCACTCGACCAGTTTACGCCATGCGTCACGCCCTAATCCCTACCTTTCTCCGCCTGCTATGCGTTACACTTTAAGAATCCGATATGATGCGTAAAAACGACAAAGGCCAAGTCTCGCTCATGGTCGCCATCATGATGATGACGTTCCTGTTTTTCTTTTGCTTTGTCGTGAACGTCGGGATGCTCGTCAACGCCAAGATCCAGCTTCAAAATGCCGCGGATCTCGCGGCCTATGCGGGCGCAGCCACTCAGGCGCGCATTCTCAATCGCATCTCGTTTCTGAACTATGAGATGCGCCGGAACTATAAGAAGTTTCTGTTCCGCTATTATGTGATGGGAAATCGAGCTCAGAAGAATTTCCCCAAGACAGCCACCGGGACCAAGCCCCAAACACCTAACTTTTGGGCTCCAAACCCAGGTGCGCCAGGTGCACCCAATTTTAACGTCCCCGCCGTTTGCTTGATCTTTCAAAGCAATGACAACTACTGCCAGGTAAACGTCAATCCTAAGATTGAAATCCCTCCTCCCAGCAGCTTTGACATGATCAACGATGCGTTGAGAAACCAATTGGTCCAATTGGAAAACTTGCGCCAAAAGAACTGCGGAAAAATCGCGGCAACGAATCTCTATGCGCTGGTCCTTTGGCTTTACAATGGGGACCCGAACATCAATCCGGACTTTGGATTGGGAAGCGACCCTGACTTGGCGAAAACCCAAGTACTGGTGGATATGCTGGTCAAAGGGCTGGGATTGGTCCCTCGCGAGCTTCTCCTTCGCCAACGAATTGAAACGCTTAAAGGCTATTTGAACGAGCCCGCCTCCAACAAATCCGGCGTGACCAAAGACACCGTTGAGAACTATTTGAAATCCGGGGATCCGCATCGGTACGAAAGAACGATCCAGGCTTTCAATAGCGCATTTTACACTCTGGGCGATCACACCTTCTCAAAAGATGGGATCGTCATGGATGAGCTTCAGGCGGATAAGCAAATCGAGCTTCACAATAACAGCGTGAGATTTGATACCTGGGCGATCTATTTTGACGACGCCCCTCCTCCTCCCCCGGGCACCGACCCTTCGAAAGTCGGGAGCGACTGCGTTCCGCACCTGGTTCCTCAAACCATGATGTCGGATGCGATCGTGGGAGTAGCAAAAGACCCGTCGGTTCTCACCTACTACGCCGTAAGACTCAAAGCGAAAGCCAAACTCCTGTTCAACCCTTGGGGAGCCGATGGGCTTGAATTGAAAGCCTATGCCGCGGCTCAACCCTTTGGAAGCCGGATCGGCCCAAACATCAACTCAGATGGCTGGGTGAGAAAGGCACTTCCTCCGGATACCCTGATCTCCTCGCTGATCAACATCACGAACAATGTGATGGTGGGACAGGTTCCAAATCTTCCGATCGCAGAGGACGACTCCCTGGAGAACGGCTGGAACACTCGGGAAGTCTTAGGCTTGCTCGAATCCACCGGATTTCCACCTAAGGGAGGAGGGGTCAATACGATCGACGAAACGGACCTCGCCAAAGCCTATCAATTGGCGATGGCTCCTAATCCTTACGAACAGAAGCTCTACAACATTCCCAATGACCTGGCTGACTACGACCCGAATTCCCGCTTTTCACCTGGGATGTTTGATGGGACACGAGCAGCCCTTTTATGGGCGCCGCTTGCGCCACCTGACAGCCCAGGCGATCTGGACGCCCAGCTCAAGAGCGCAATTAATGACCTCTTCCATGAGGTCAATCCCAAGACGACTCAGATGAAGGATGCTCTGAAAGCCCAGCTCAGCAACTATGTCGGCGGGCTTAAGGGGGCTGACCCGGTTGCATGCGGCGCAGAAAAACTAGCTCGTGGCTTGGACGACAGTGATTGTGAAAGCTTTAACATGGTGCGCATCACTAATCCCCTGCGGCCTCGTCAGGCATCGGGCGGCAGTAGCTCGGATCTTCTCAAGCTCCCCGCTTGGTTTATGCCGCAGGAGGCAAAGGACGTTTTAACGTCCTGGAATTCTCCAAACGATCCACCTCCGAAAAGTGACGCAGGCCGTCTTGGATATAGCGTGAAATACATCTCTTTTGATTCGCTTAAAAACAAAAAAGTGCAACCGGACTCAAAAACCGGCACCCAGCTTGCCAACCCTCCAGGCGCTGGCGATGATGAAGCCAATATCGATATGAGCTCGATTCAACACTGAAATCGCGATGATTTTGCATTGCAAAGCCAGTGTTACTATGGCTATTTCGATTAAGGCGTCATCAACTTTTTACTTATTTTGATCAAAACGGAGAATCTCAACCATGGCTCGTAAAGCCGCAAAAAAAGCACCTGCAAAAAAGGCAAAGAAAGCTGCTCCAAAAGCTGCAAAGAAGTCCGCTAAAAAAGCGACCCAAAAGTCTTCAAAGAAGGCAGCTCCAAAGGCAAAGAAAGCAACCAAGAAAGCTGCTCCAAAGAAAGCCAGCAAGAAGGCTGCTCCAAAAGCAAAGAAAGCTACGAAGAAAGCTGCTCCAAAAAAGGCTGCCACTAAGAAGGCCGCTCCAAGAAAGCCAGCAGCTCCTAAGGCTCAAGCTTCAGTTGCTCAGCAACAACAACCTGCTGCGAACAACTTCGGTACGGCAGCTTCTGGATTCGCAGGCGGTCTCGCCGGCGGCGCCATGGGCTCTGCTTTCGGTTACGGCGGAAGCCGCAACTACGGCAGCGACGAATCCGAAGAATAATCTTCGCTAGCTAAAAACTCAAAGAGAAGGCTCCTGGCGCGATCTTGCATTTGATCTGTGCGGAGCCTTTTCTACTTTTAGACCTTTCAGAAAAGATCCCCATGGAAATCAGAGACGTCATTCACGGATCCATTGCCATTGAGCCAGGCGAACACGCAGTCATCGACTCGCGCTACTTTCAGCGCCTGCGCGCCATCAAGCAACTGGGCTTTGGAGAGTTCTCTTTTCCAAGTGCAACACATAACCGCTACATCCACAGCCTGGGAGCCATGAATACGGCAAGCCTTGCACTGGATGTGATCCTGGGCGGAAAAAACGGAAGAGTCCGTCCTGATTGTTACGCGCGCTTTCGCGCCGTCACTCGCCTCGCCGCTCTTCTTCATGACGTGGGCCACGGACCTTTGTCGCACACAAGCGAGATTGCGATGCCGGAAGTTCGCGACCTTGCCGTTCCAGGCTCAAAAGCCAAAGGCCGCAAAGCCACGCATGAAGACTACACTCTCAAGATTCTTTTAGACTCCGGCCTGACTCCGATTTTGGAGAAATCCGGTGCGCCTTTTGGCTTCAAGCCCATCCACATTGCTTCGCTCATTGAGCCAGAGCTCAAGATCGAGGATGATTTCTTCATCGAAAAGATCAACGGAGAGGATGTCGATTTTTCACCCATCCTCAAACAATTGATCTCCAGTGAGCTCGATGCGGACCGGATGGATTATCTCCGCCGCGATAGCCTCCATGCTGGCGTCAGTTACGGCCAGTTTGATTTTGACTGGCTCGTGAGCAACCTCACCTCTCACGTCAAGAACGGCAAATGCTATCTCGCGCTTCAGCATCGCGCGCTCTACACGTTTGAAGACTTTCTGATCTCGCGCTTTCACATGTTCCTGATGGTTTACTTCCATCACAAGAGCATCGTGTATGATTCGATGCTGGGGCAGTATTTCAAGAGCGAGGATTGTGATTACTTCCTGCCTGCTGATATCGAGAGCTATTGCGAATCCAACGATGCTCAGCTCTATGCGCACTTGGCAAAGAGCTCCAACGAGTGGGCACGAAGAATCACCGAAAAGCGCCCATATCGGATGCTGATGGAGCTTCATAGCGGGATTCCTGCGACGAAAACTGCAACACTTGAGCAGCAGCGCCTGCTTGCCCGCACTCAAAAAGACCTTCAGCAGCAGGACATTCACTTTCTCATCAGTGAATCCATGGGAGATCTCTCCAAGTATTTCAGAAAGCCTGGCGATCCGATCTTTGTCCGCTACGACAATCTTTACAGCGCCCCTGGATTTATTCCACTTGAGCAGTGTACGGATCTTTTCGAAAAATACAGCGAGAGCCGCAAGATCACTCGCCTTTACGTGTCACCGGAGAACTACCCTCTCTGCCGCAATAAAGGGCGCGAGGAGCCTCTTCGTTACGAAGACGGTTGAAGGCAAAAATCCGATTTACCTACAATTTGTTTATTTTTGACTTGAAGGCAAAACAATCGCTATCTCTAAGTCTTTGAATTAACTCGCCTTCGACTCGCGCTTGCCGCGCCCATTTCCTGCTCTCTCAAAGTGACAACCCATTCCCTTTCAGTTAAAAGAGACAAATCTATGGAATCGAAGCAGTTTGAAACACTCATACTAGCCATCACCGGCCTGCGGAATGAGATGAAGTCTGAACTTAGGCGCATTGAAACAAAAATGGACACAGGGTTTGCTGATGTCCGCAAAGACCTCAAAGTAATCCGTGAGCAAGTTGCTCAAACGCACGTCGAGGATACAAGCCTCAAAGGGCGCGTTTATCAACTTGAAGGCCCACGCGCCTAAACTCAGCCCGTTCTGCGCTGATCGCCAGACTCTTTCCATTTAATGGAGCAACCCATCGAAGGAACCTGCTCCTGCGAGTACTGGCGTCCAGCCAGGATATCTTCGATCGCTTCAGAAAGATCACGACGCTTCACTTGCGACTCATCTTTCCAGTTGTCATCCAAGCGTCCGCGATAGCGAAGCACGAACCGATCACGGTCTCTCTCTCGCTCCGTCTCCTGATCGGCTTCGCGAAACTCTTCAGCCAGAGAGTTTTCAAAGACAAAGAAATCCGGCGTGCAAACCGCGCCGTAAGCACGAGCCACTTCCTGAGTCTCATCCCAAAGATAAGGGAACTCGTAGTGCTGCTCGGCGACTTCTTTCTTCATCGCCTCAAAGCTATCGTCTGGATAGCGGACGGAGTCGTTGGAGTTGATGCCGATGACCTGGACTTTATGGTTCTTGTAGTCTTTAGCCAGCTGGTTAATGCGGCCCCGGACGGCTTTGACATAAGGGCAGTGGTTGCACATGAAGACCACAACCAAGACTTTGGCGTAACGGAAATCGCTCAAATGCT
>JBJMMA010000138.1:0-6937 GCA_045805065.1 Bdellovibrionia bacterium
CGCCGCCGCCGAAGCCAGGGCCTCCGCCGCCAAAGCCGCCACCAGCGCCGCCACCGCCTCCACCGAAGCTACGGCCTCCGCCACCGCCACCAAATCCTCCGCGACCACCGCCGCCACCGCCGCCAAATCCACGGCCTCCGCCACCACCACCACCAAAGCCGCGGCCACCGCCGCCGCCGGAGCGAGGCTCTTGCTCACGGGCTTCGCTGATGTTGATCGGGCGTCCACCCAGATCTTTTCCATTCATCGTGTTGATTGCTCTTTCGGCTTCCTCCGAAGTTGCGAGCTCCACGAATCCAAATCCGCGAGAGCGACCTGTTTCGCGTTCGCGTGGGATGCGGACAGAGACAACATTCATTCCCTCAGCTTTGAATAGAGCTTCAAGTTGAGCTTCATCGGCGTTGAACGAGATATTACGGACATACAGCTTTTTATTCATTGGCATAGGTACACAGACGACCCTTTCAAGTCGCTATTGATTGACGAGGACAGGTTTTCATTTGGGAGCTTGGCCGGGGAAACAGGAGCACGGCGGGATACGAACGTAGCAGGAACGGACCAGGTCGAGCGCACAAAAGAATCATTCACCCCTTTATTTTAAGACCGGAGAGGGGGGTGTGTCCATAGGATTAAAATGGTCAAGTATTACGCGTAGCTGCAAGCGGCAATGCGCGGGGAGCCATGGGAAAGAAGTGGGTTTAAGTCCAAAAGCGGTAGCTTTAAGTCTATGAAGGGACTAACTTTATGGGCATATGCCTAAACTCTTCCAGCCAGAACAAATCCAGCTCAGCAACGGAATCCCAGTCATCCTCCAGCATTACGATAGCCCGGTCGCGGCGACCTACTGGTGGATCAAGACGGGGAGCGCGGATGAGGCTCCCCATGAGGCAGGCTTTGCTCATTTTCTTGAACATATGTTGTTTAAAGACACGGCCGCCAAAGAGACCGGCCGTGCCTCGACTGGCGAGATGGCGCGCGCGATTGAGTCCCTGGGCGGCGATATCAATGCCTATACCTCTTTTGACCAGACCGTTTATCACGTCACCTGCGCCGCTCATCACTGGGAGCGCGTGATCGATGCGTTTGGAACCATGGCAAAGCCTCAGCGCTTTCTGAAAGATGACTTTGATCGCGAACGAGAAGTCATCTTGGAAGAGCTCAGAAAAAACGAGGATGCTCCAGGACGTCAGCTGTTCCAGAACCTCTTCTCGCTGACTTTCAAAAAGCATCCTTACGGAAAGCCCGTCATTGGCTACGTGAAAACCCTGAAGGCCGCAAAAGTCGCGCAGCTTGAGGCGTTCTATCGCCGCAACTACGTCACTGAGAAAATGGGTCTCGTGCTTGTCGGCCCGATTCATGACGAGAAGGGCGCACGCAAAAAGCAGATCATCAAGTTTCTGGAAAAACACTACGGCTCAAAAGTTCTCAAAAAACGCGCAGCAACCCCAGCCAAGAGAACGCTCGATGCGCCACTCGCAAAGGGTGACCTTCCGCCATTCAAAGTCATGCCCTTTGACGTGAAGACGCCAACCGTGAGCGTATCGTTCCGCGCGCCGGATCTGACCCACGAAGACACTCCAGCCCTGGATCTCATGTCAGGCATCTTGGGAATGGGTGAGCTCTCACGCCTTTATCAAAAACTCTTCTACCAAACTTCACTCGCCACCGATGCCTCGGGCGGGCTCTACACGCCACGTGATCCTGGAATGCTTTACTTCCAGTTCGAAACGCCAACGATGGATAAGATCCAGCCTGCTGCGGAAGAGCTTTTCAAAGAGCTCGCTCGCATCAAGACCGAAGGCCCGACTCAAGAGGAGCTGTCTCGCGTCGTTGTGAACGCAGAGAGCGAAAAACTCTACGCCACGCAAACAGCGGACGGAATGGCAGGACGCCTGGGTTTCTTGAAATTTATCCTGGGCGATATGGATTACGATCAGAAGTTCATCGAAGAGCTTCGCTCCATCGATACAGCTCGAATCCGCGAAGTGGCATCCACTTATCTGGATCCTCGCCGCATGAGCATTGTCGTTCTGGTTCCAAAGGATCAGAAAGCTTACGATGCATCCGAACTGAGCCATATGGCGAGAAAGCTCCTGGGCGCTGAAGACATTGGCGCAAAGGAAGCTGAGAAAATTCCAGCCAAAGCTCGCGTGAAGAGCAAGTCAGTCGATCCATCGGCTCTGCCAGTTGAGTTCATCGAGCTCGACTCCGGAATGCGCGTCGCGTACTTTGAGCGTCCGCAGTCCCATGTTTTCAGCGTGCATGCATCGGCGCTCGGAGGCCTTCGCATGGAGCTTACCGCTCCGGTGGAGAGTGCTCAGCGCGATTGGGGCTCAAGCCATCTCATGGCTTTGACCTGGACCAAAGGCGTTGCAGCGATGGGTGAGGCTCGTGGGCTCAACGCTCGTGAGATCGCAGGAATTGTCGAAGGCAGTGCCGCTGGAATGGATGGCTTCTCAGGCCGCAACAGCGTTGGCCTTCAGATGACGGGTCTGAAGAGAGACTGGGGCAAGCTCTCCGGTTTGTTCAGTCAGGCCTTGGCATCTCCGACTTTCCCGAAAGACGAAGTCGAGCACGCTCGCCGTATCGTGGAAGACTCGATCCGCAGTATTGAAGATCACACGTCTCAGCTTTGCTCGAAGCTCTTTTTGGAGACTTTGTACGAGAACCATCCTTACGGAAAACTCACGTACGGAACTCTGGAGAGCGTTGCCGCAATTGATTCTGAGAAGCTTCAGGCTTTCCATCGTCAATGGATCAGGCCCGAACGCCTCACGGTTGCCGTGAGCGGACCGATCAAACGCGCATCTCTTGAGACCTGGCTCCGGGAGCTTGAAGATCGCGTGCGCGATGTTTCGCAAAGAGCACGCGGACAGGAGCTTCCTGAAAGCCTTGCTGACGAAGACGTCCTGAAAGGTCCACGCTGGGTGGAGAGAAGCCTTGGCCGTGAACAGACACACATCCTGGTGGGTGGTCTTGGAACCCGCATTTTTGCGGATGATCGCCATGCTGTCAGACTTCTGCAAACGCTTCTGGGCGGTCAGAGCGGAAGACTCTTCATTGAGCTTCGCGAAAAGAAGAGCTTGGCCTACACCGTTGCTCCGGTGAGCTTTGAAGGACTCGAGCGCGGCTACATCGGCACCTACATCGCTTGTTCTCCTGGAAAGCGCCAGGAAGCCATCGATGGCATCAAGAAGGTTCTTGAGACGCTGGCTGCCAAGGGACCAACCCCTGCCGAGATGAATCGCGCAAAAGAGTTCTACCTCGGTCGTCGTGCGATGGACATGCAGAGCGATTCTGCGATCGCGTCGCACTACGGGCTGGAAACGCTCTACGGTGTTCAACACATGAGCGAAAAGCAACTGGTGAAGAAGATCGAGTCGATCACTGCCAATGAGATCCGCAAGGTCTGCAAGCAGTACCTGGTTGATCCGTTCATGGTCACGAGCGTGGTGGGCTAGTCGCCTCGGGTGTCTCGATGCTGAATGCGTTTATTCTGACCTGCGTCGCTATGTTTGTCGCGCTCGACATCGTGGGAACTCTTCCCATGTATGTCGGCATGACTTCGCGCCTGGATCGCACTGAGCGAAATCGGATTCTGGACGTTTCGATGCTTGTAGCGTTCGTGGTGGCCGTCGCGTTTGCGATCGCAGGACTTGCGCTCTTCAAGGCGTTGGGGATCACGCTGGCTGACTTTAGAATTGCAGGCGGAATCGTTCTTCTATTGATCTCGCTTGCGGACGTGGTCGGCGGGCCTGGCAAGGCTCATAACGAGGCATCGGGCTCAACCGGGATCGTGCCTTTGGCAGTGCCATTGATCACGGGTCCTGCAGTGCTGACAACGCTCGTTTTGCAAATCAAGCAGGTAGGGTATGGAATTACTCTACTGGCGTTGTTCAGTAATTATGTCATGGCCTGGGCAGTCCTCAGAAAATCCGATGTGATCACGCGGATTATCGGAAACGATGGAACTGTCGTATTTTCGAAGATTTCCGCACTTCTTTTGGCCGCTATCGCTATTGCCATGATTCGCAGCGGTGTTTTTGAAGCCATTCAGCTGGCCCAGATCAAGCCTTAAAAGGCTGCTCGCCAGGACGCTTCAAAGTCGGCACGAGAGATGCGTCCAAAAATCGCATGCGTAGCGGCGTGGCCGCCTCGACACGTGTCGGTTTTGTGACGCCTTTGTAATTATGAATAGAATTAGGCCCATTTGACAGATTCTGGAATGGGTCTACGATTAGTAGAGGAGGTCCGAATTGGGATGAATGGCAAAAAAAGCATTACACTCGTCGCCCAGCCTCAGGATTATTTCCGCGAGCTTGTGACTGAGACGCTCGATCGTCAGCATGTTTCAATTCAGCCGGAGACGGAGTTTTATCTCGTCAATCTTCTCAATCAATTCATGACCACGGATCGTCTTTATCCGCGAGATGGTGAAGGCTCCGTCCGTGAGGAACCTCTTGCACTGATGATCAAGGAAGCGCTCGAAGAGCCTGCGGTTCAGGCTCAGAGCCTGCTATTCCGCCAAGTCGGCGATGTCTCGCTTTATATGGCAGGCTTTTTTCAAGACAGCCTGTCTCGAAAGCTGGTCGATGTGGATTACTATATCGATATGGGCGGAACGGCTTATCAACAAGTAGTCACCCGCACTTCTGAAGATACGCTTCGCGCTTTGTACGGTGAGCTTTCTGAAAAGTTCGGTCGCTTTGTCGACGTGCTGGCCGAAATCAGCGACAAGACCTCGGTTCGTACCGAGAAGGACCTTTTGCGTCTTTATGAGCTCTGGGTAAGAACCGGAAGTGAACGCGCTGCTAAGGCACTTCAAGAGGCAGGCATCAACCCGGCCGAAACCGTGAAGCCCGTGCTTAAGGCAGGAAATAAAAAAGACTGGCAGTAGTCTTGATGGCAATTGGGTCTTCTAGGCCCGCCGCACGATCTCATGCTCGAGAATCGAAACGATTCTCTCGGCACTCATTCCATCGCCGTAAGGATTGGATGCGTCCGTCGTGCAGCCTTCCTTCAAGGCCGTCATCGAGGCCTCAACAATGCGATCTGCTTGCGTGCCGATGAGCTTCGCAAAGCCCGCGCTCACGCCCTCAGGACGCTCGGTCGTATCGCGCATGACAAGAATCGGCTTCCTCAGGGTGGGGCCTTCTTCCTGCACGCCGCCTGAATCGGTCAGAAGGACAGTGGAGCGATCCATCATCTCAACAAACGCAAGATAGGGCAGGGGATCGCAAAGAAGGATTCTTCGGTGATTTCCTAATAGCTCGGTTGCGGGCTTTCTCACGTTGGGGTTGGGATGAACAGGATAGACGATGCGGACATCGGGATCCTCCTCCACGATTTGAAGGAGAGCTTCGCATATCCTCCGCATTCCCTCGCCGTGGTTTTCGCGACGATGCGCGGTGACCAGGATGGTTTTTCCACGAGAGGAAAATTCACGAAGCTCGGAGCTCAGAGTTCCGTGTGGGGGAATGTCTCCCAGACGGATTCTACCAAGACTATAGAGCAAGGCGTCGATCGAAGTGTTTCCGACGATGTGGACGCCTTCGCGGAGGCACTCGTTCTTCAGGCACTTTGCAGCCTGCAAGGTCGGCGCAAAATGCAGTCTTGCTAATCGCCCGATGAGCTGACGATTGGCCTCTTCAGGAAACGGCGCCTGAAGATCATAAGTTCTCAGTCCTGCTTCGACATGAGCCACCGGGATCTGATTGAGAAAAGCCCAATAAGCCGCGATAAACGCGCTTGTGGTGTCGCCTTGGACGATCACGACATCGGAGGCGATCTTGTCCCGATGCGTGTCCATGGCGGTCAATATTCGCGAGCTGAGTCCGCTTAAAGTCTGATCGTGAGTCATTGCCTCAAGATCAAGATCAGGAGCGAGTCCAAACAAACGAAGCAGCGGAAGCACCATGTCGCGATGCTGCCCTGTGAAAACGAGATTCACATCATGTCCTGCTCTTCGCGCCTGCAAGGCAACTGGGGCAAGCTTGATCACTTCAGGCCTGGTTCCAAACACAATCGAAATTCTCATGACACTTCACCCTTAAAATTCTTCACCTAAAAATATTCAGGCAAAATTCTTCATTGATAATGCGGATGATCAGCTGCTAGTTGCTGCCCCCAGATTTGGGGGCGTCCAGAATGGCGAGGTCGATCTGCAAAAAGTTTTCCAATATTAGTTTAACAAGTGCGCTCTTTGTTGCCGCGCTTGCGGGTACGTACGGCGGCATATGCTGCAAAGAAGCGAGTGCTGATGTTTCGTTTGAGTCGTTTCAAGCGACGCACTACACGGAGACGTCGTGGCTCTCGCAGTACGACGATCTTGTCGTAACAAGCAAACTGAAGCTCGATCTGATGCATGCAGGCCCGGTACATGCCTACGGAGGCGCAGTGCTTGAGCAGGACTCGCGCTCCAGCAACGGCACGATCTATAATGACAACGGCGTGTCGCCGATGGTGGGAGCGTGGGTGCCGGTTTTCATCCCGCAGCTTGCGCTCTTTACGGAGTATCGACAGACCTTCCGGGTCATCAACAGGCCTGACTCACGCACGGGAAGTCAGCCGGATCTTCTTTTGGGAGGCTATGGCTACCAATACTGGTCGCTTGCGCAGACTTCAGAGAAGAGCTCCTTGTTCACGGAAGCCTATGGAGATCTGATCTCCCGCTCCAAGCTCGATTTCAATCCGATGCTGGAGAGCTGGTCAAAGTCCGGGATGCGCTGGGCGTTTACGCATGGATTTTCTGCGGACGCGTTTCTGGACATCGAGTTTCGTCGCGCATCGACCGGAGAGGCTGAAGATAACTTTCAGACCTTGGGCCCGGGCCTTCGTCTCAACTACTCTGGGCAGAATTTTTCAGCATCCCTTGGAACGCACCAGGAAATCGGCGCTTACACAAACCGATCGGATTCGATCTCGCGTTGGAAGACCC
>JBJMMA010000139.1:0-31190 GCA_045805065.1 Bdellovibrionia bacterium
AATGCTCGATTCCGGCCAAGCGTCTCGAAATCAGTCCGGAAGCGCGTCTTTGCGTCGATTGCCAAGCTGAAGAAGAGCGTCATTTCGGTCGCTCAGCCGTCAATCGCGGCGACTTCGCCTTCGCAAGCTAAGTAGCTGACAAAGCAGAAAAAAATACAGAATCCCTCAAGTTTTTGTCGTTTATTACCGATGAATATTTGAGGGATTTTCCGTGCCTAATGCCCGAGAACTGCAATGTCAGGTGCTTGAACTTCGTTGGCTCACGTCTACAGTGATGGGCATTCGCCTTCGAGCCAAGAAGGCAGTTCGTTTTGAAGGTGGCCAGTTTGTCGCGGTGAAAGTACCCAATGGCCCAAAGAGGCTTTACTCTTTTGCGTCGCCTCCCAGTGAACTTCTCCATCCAAATGAATTTGAACTTTGCGTAAAATATCTACTCGGCGGTGCAGGCTCTGAGTATCTCGCGGGTCTCAAGCCTGGCGACTCCATGGAAGTTTGGGGTCCGTACGGAGACTTTATTTACGAAACCGATCCGTCGCGTTCGGCTTGCTTTATTGCAACCGGAACCGGGATCGCGCCGATGCGCTCGATCGTGCTTTCAGAACAGTTTCAGAAAGACCCACCTTTGAGCGCGACTCTTCTTTTTGGCGCAAGGGATCAGTCCGATATCTTGTATCCCGCAGTTTTTGAGAAGGCCGGATGCGAGGTGATCTATGCTCTTTCTCAAGCCAGCGCAAAAGTTTTGCCAATCGGAGCGCCTCAAGCCACTTCTCAGATTTTCAAGGGCCGCATCACCGCTTATCTGGAGTCATTGCCAAAGCACACGGATTTCCGGACAACGGATTTTTATCTTTGCGGCAACAACGAGATGATTTCCGATGTTACTGCGATTCTCACGCAGGGCTTTGGCGTTTCTCCACAGGCAATCCATGCTGAAGCATTTGGATCCACAGTGGTTACGCCTTCTCTCATCAGCCCTCTCAAAAAAGCTGCTTAATCCTCTCCACTCGCGCAACTTTTTAGTGGGTTGTTCCGTAAACCGTAATCCTAAGGCAATTTCATAGGAGTACGGCAGAATTGAACCGCTTTTTTAAAGAACCTGTCTGGATTTTCGCGCTTTTTGCGGCAACTTTATTGAGCTCCTGTGGCTCACAGAACGCTTCGGATCCTTCCCGCGCTGTGACAGGGGATCCTGTGAGCTCTGATCCTGCCATGGCATCCACCATCAATCCGAGCCCAACCCCTACTCGTACAAGGACAGCCACGCCGTCGCCATCACCTACGATCACGGCAACTCCTACGCCGACGCGGACAGCATCGCCCACTCCGACAGCAACTCCGACGACAACGCCAACAAAAGTTCCCACAGCAACACCTACGACTGGAACAGGCTCAGGCAGTGGCCTAACGGGTTCAGCTACACTCGATAGCGAAGAAGTCGCGTTCCTTGGGCTGATTAATGATTACCGCGCACAAAACGGGCTCGCGCCTCTTCAAGTCTCGGTCGCACTCACGCAGGCGTCAGACTGGATGAGCACGGATATGGCTTCCAAAAATTACTTCAGCCATACCGATTTGCAGGGTCGTGATCCCTTTGTCCGAATGGCCGCGTTTAACTACAACTACTCCTGGGCCGGTGAGAACATCGCCGCAGGTAACGCCACTGCCCAGGCTACCTTTACTCAATGGAAGAATTCTCCGGGGCACAACGCCAATATGCTCAATGCCAACTACAAGGTCATCGGGATTGGCCGTGCCCAAAACTCTTCATCCACCTACAACTGGTACTGGACCACTGACTTTGGTGGCACGGTCGACACGACGGTGAGCTTTTGATTCCTGCGCTTAAAAAGAGTCAGGCATGCCTAGCTGCGCTTTGCGCGTCTGTTCTCATCAGTTCGTGTCATTTGACTCCGGCGGCTCCAGAGATGGCAAGTAACGGGATGAATGCACCAAGAACAGTAGAAACCGCGAAGAAGTCTCCAACACCTGCTCGATCAAAACCTTCACGCTCATCCCATCCTTTCAAAGGAGGGAGAAGTGTCGCCCGATTTAAAGGTAGGAAGAAATCACAGGACTCAAAGCCCAGTCCGTTGAACGCAAGTACTCTACCTAAAGGCAACTACCAGATCGCGGGGATCGGCCGAGCGCGGGATCCCTCAGCCATTTACAATTGGAACTGGTCCACCGACTTTGGCGGAACGGTTGATATGGTAACGATCAGCTTTTGATAACAAGCGGCTATACGGCGACAGCCTTACCTTTGGCATGCGATCTCCCTCGTATTGTGATAAGAACGAGGGACGAATGCAATCCAAGCGCGACCTGGCCATCATTCTCAAGTCGATCCCTTATGAAGAGCGAAACCGAATTGTTACCGCCCTGACGGAAACTCATGGCGTGGTGTCGGCGCTCGCGCGCAATGCGATTCAATCCCGTCGCTTTGGCGGAACCCTTGAGGCCTTTGTCGCCAGTGAATGGACCTTTGTCGAAAAGCCAGGCACCGAACTGCTGCGCCTTGAAGAAGCAGTAATCCGTCGAGCCTATGATGGCATTCGCGCCGACTTTGACCTGCTCTCAGTGGCCAGCGTGATGAATGAACTCATGCTGAAAGTGGCTCCGAAGCATGAGCCTTGTCCTGATCTCTTTCGCTTGCACGCCAATGCGCTGGCGTATCTTGAAGAGACCGCTCTTAAAGGAAAGAAGTCGCAGCCTCTCAAAGCTCCTGGAGCACTCAATATCGAAACTCTGGCGCTTTTGAATGGCTACATGACGAAGCTTCTTCAGTGGAGCGGAAATCAGCCGCAACTGGAGCACTGCTTGGGTTGCGAGACATCGATTTCCCATATGCAAAAAAATCAGAGCCTCAATTGCGTCATCAATGATGCAGGCTGGATTTGTGCCAATTGCAGAAGCTCCGATACGCAGCATGTGCGCGATCGCGAGGGACTGGGCTTCCGCCACGCTTCTCTGCGCGTCACCCCTGCCGCGATTCGCGATTTTCAGATGAGCATGCACTTGCCGATTCGCCAAATTCCAACAGCAGCGGAAGCTTCAGTTCGCGAGCATCAGGACCTCTTCAAATTTCTTGAAGCGCTGGCCATTTTCCATCTGCCGGGCTTTGAGCAAAAGCCTTTGAAAAGCATGCGGTTTATTGAGTTGGAATCAGTACTTCCTCATTAAAAATATCTTCACAACTTGAGCTCCACTAAACAGTCGACCGTGCATTTATACATTGATATAGTTTAATAATGCACAAGTATAGCATCTGGGTAATTGCATCGACGGTTTTATCGATGATCGGTGTGCTGGCGTTTTCCCTGTATTCAGGGCCCCTGCTTGCGGTCGGCGGATATTACGCCTGTTATTATGACGGAAGTGATCGCTGCGGGTACGTCCGCGATCAGTACGGGGAAACCTACGAAGGCTTCTCATCCTACGCGGCCTGCGACAGGTATTGTGCCTATTAAGGCGTGACCTTACGTTGGGACAAGATCCAGTCTGCGGCTTCACTCAGCGTGTTAGCTGAAAAGTCAGCTTCGTTCAGATGGAAAGATTTATCCGCCGTGTTGGTTCTCAGGAAAACCGATCCAGCGCACCCGGCTGCCTTCCCGGCATTCACATCCGAATCACGATCGCCCACCATATAAGAGCGAGAAAGATCCACACCCCAACGCGCACCACTGTCGAGCAGAAGCTTTGGCTTGGGCTTGCGGCATTCGCACTCATCATCCGGGTGGTGGATGCAGAACTCGTAATGATCGATCTTCACGCCATGAGCGGAAAGAAGCTCGTCCATGCGCTGATGAATCAAAGGAAGCTTCTCCAGCTGGATCAATCCGCGCCCAACGCCTGATTGGTTGCTCACCACGATCAAAAGAAAGCCCGCTTTCTTCAAGCGAGCCAAGGCTTCACCTACTCCTGGCAAAAGCTTCACCATCGAAGGATCAGACAAATAGCCTGGATCTTCGTTAATTGTTCCATCGCGATCTAAAAAGATCGCAGGACGAAGTCCCTTGGCAAGCTTTTGCTCCCACTGCCAGGCGGAGCCAATGATGACTTTCAAGGAAGTTCGAGTTGGGCGATAGCCCAGCTCTTTTTTGGCCAGAGTCGAGTCGCCTACAAGCATCGGCGGATCGCCCGGGCGGCGAGGTTTTTCAATTGGCTTCACCTCCCGACCCGTCACCTCGGCGCAGGCTTGAATCATCTGGCGGACGGAGAATCCGTTCTCGCTTCCCAAGTTAAATGCTTCAAAGCGGCCCTGGTTTTCAGGCAGAGCCAGGAGTCGCTTGAGCGCTGCTTCGTGAGCGGCAGCAAGATCTGTCACATGAACATAATCCCGAATGCAGGTGCCATCGGGTGTCGGATAATCCGTTCCGTAGATCTCAACGGCCTCGCCGCGCAGAATGGACTTCAAAACGCGCGGGATCAGATGGGTCTCGCAAGGATGCCACTCGCCGACTCGGTACTGAGGCTCAGCGCCTGCTGCATTGAAGTATCGAAGCGCAACGGATTGAAGCCCCTGGGAGGCCATTCGCTCGAGCATCTTTTCGACTTCAAGCTTCGTTTCGCCATAAGGGTTGATGGGCTTCTTGGGAAGATTTTCAGAAATTCTTGGAGTTCCCGGGTCGCCAAAAACCGCGCAGGTGGAAGAAAAGATAAAGCGCCGTGTGCCGGCCTCGAGCATCATCTCAAGAAGCAAGCGGGTCTGCTCGACATTGTTCTCGTGATACATCTCTGGAAACTGAACGCTCTCGCCGACCAGGCTTTTAGCGGCAAAGTGCATGACAGCATCAAAGCGTTCGCGCTTTAAAAGAGGCAGGACAACCGATCGGTCGCCCGCCCGAGCCTGAACAAAAGAAGAACCCAAGACAAGTTCTTGATGTCCGGTCGACAAGTCATCGAGAATCCAGACGTCGTGTCCTTGATCCAGGAGCCACGCGCATGCAGCGCTTCCTACGTAACCTGCTCCCCCGATGACAAGAATTTTTGGCATAAGTTTCCTGAAGCATACAAACAATGGTGTTTTGCGGCAAGATCGGTTAGCGTGATCGCACGCATACTGGTCAGTTTTTGTTAGGAATTTATAAGGTTAGTCCAAGGTTAGTTCATGAAATCGCTGCTGCGTTTAAAACCCTATCTGCGCCCGTATCTTTGGATGATCATCACCAGCGGGCTGCTGGCCATCCCCCTTTCGGCGTTGCGAGCAAGTCCAGTGCCGCTGATCAAGTATTTCGTCGACCATCTTTTGGTCGAAAAGAATTGGCAAAAGCTGTACCTGTTCCCATTTCTCATTCTCGCAATCTATTTTGCGAACTTCATCGTGCGCTTCTTTCATTATTACCTGCTTCGAATTGTCATCATCCGGGTCAATGAGAAGCTGAAGAACAATCTTTTTGACCATCTTCTGGGTCTCTCCGCTGATTATTACACCACCCAAAGCACGGGCGGACTGATTGCGCGCGTGGGATCGGACACGGCCACCATTGATGGCGGCGTTTCTGCGATCAACATCATCATTCGTGAACCCATTACCTTCATTGTGCTTTTCGTCTATGCGTTAAAGCTCAACTGGCGCCTGACTTTGATTACGCTTCTTGTGTTCCCTCCTTTGGCCTGGGTGTTTTCGGTCACTGGGAGAAACCTCAAACGCTACATCCATAAGATGAACGAAGAGAACGGTCGTCAGTTCTCGACCCTTCAAGAGACCTTCACCGGGATCCGCATCGTCAAGATGTTCCGCCTGGAAGGCTATGTTCGTCGCAAGTTCCAGGAAAGAAGCGGCAATTTCGCAGCCACCCATAAAAAGACCGCAATTCTTGAAGAAGCCTCCCATCCCATGGTTGAGCTTTTGAGCGCATTTGTGATCGCAGCGGTAGTCTTCTATGGGGGCGTGCAGGTTTTGAGCGGCAAAATGACGCCCGGCGACCTCATGGCGTTCTTTGTGACTTTCGGACTTTTGCAGAACCCGATTCGGCAGATGAACGAAGTGAACATCAAGCTCAATCAGGCAGCCGGCGCATGCGAACGCGTGTTTGAGATCTTTGATTGGAAGTCACGCCTGCGCGAGACCCCGAATCCTTTGCCACTCAATGGCTTTGACAAAGAGATCAAAATTGATCACGTCACCTTTGCCTATCCCGACTCTCCTGAGCGCCAGGTATTGAAGAATGTGAGCTTCACCGCGCCTAAAGGATCGATTACGGCACTGGTTGGCGCAAGCGGCGCCGGCAAGAGCTCGATGGTTAGCCTGCTTCCCCGCATTTTTGATGTGACGGAAGGAAAAATCGAGATCGATGGCCACGATATCCGTGATTATAAGCTCGATGATCTGCGTCGCCAGATCGCGGTCGTCAGCCAGGATGTGTTCTTGTTCAACGATACGATCGAAGAAAACATCCGCTGCGGAAAGCTCAATGCAACTCATGAAGAGATCATGGCAGCCGCACGCAAGGCGCATGCGCTCGACTTTATCGACAAGCTTCCCGAAGGTATGAACACCATCATCGGCGATCGCGGTCAGAAACTTTCGGGCGGCGAGAGACAGCGCCTCTCGATTGCCCGCGCCTTTCTTCGCGAGGCTCCAATTTTGATTTTGGACGAAGCGACTTCAAGCCTGGATTCGGCTTCGGAACGCGCCGTGCAAAGCGCTCTAGAAGTACTCATGGTCAACCGAACGACTCTTGTGATTGCCCATCGACTTTCCACAATCCGTAACGCCGATCAGATTCTGGTTATGCGTGAAGGTCAGATCGTCGAACGAGGGACTCATCAAGGGCTGCTCGATTCTGAAGGTGAGTACGCCCGGCTTCACGGAATTTATACGACCTGAAAAAAATATTATGACAGATACGCTCGACCTTCAGTCGCTTCACCTCTTTGCGCGTGATCTTGCCTTGCAAGCAGGCGAAATCATCATGCGAGAGCGAGAGAGCCGGCAGGTTGAGCAGAAGTACAAGCAGGGCTCGGAGCTTGTGACATCCGCGGATCTTAAGTCAGATCAGCTGATCCGCGAGTCAATCCAAAAAGCCTATCCAACTCATCGGATCCTTTCTGAAGAATCCTCGCCTGATCTGAAGGACTGGACACAGGGCCCACTTTGGATCATCGATCCGATCGATGGGACCGTCAACTACGCTTACGGCCACACGCAAACGGCAGTTTGTATCGCTTTTGCCATGAATGGCCGGATTGAAGTGGGAATTGTCCACGTCCCTTTTGAGCGTGAAACGTTTACTGCGATTCGTGGCCAGGGCGCCTGGCTCAACGGCGAGAAAATTCAGACCAGCGGACAAACCGAGCTCAGGCGCTCACTGATCGCCACCGGGTTTCCCTATGAGAAGGAAGCCAGCATTGATCTTCTGATGAAGCGAGTTCGTACCGTTCTGCTCAATTGCCGTGATATTCGTCGAGTCGGCTCTGCAGCCATTGATACGTGCTGGGTCGCCATGGGGCGCCTGGATGGCTACTATGAAACCGTCAATCCATGGGACGTCGCAGCAGCGGGTCTGATTGCACGCGAAGCCGGAGCAAAAACGGGACATCTTGTACCGGTCCCTGCTGACATTCCCTCGGATCTCTTTAGCCAGGATGTCATCATCACGACTCCTGGGATTTACGACGCTCTTTATCGCATCCTGACTGCATCCTAATTTAAGCAGCGCATCATAGTCCTGATCCCAATTGATATGCTTGCGGGTCAGTGCTATCCCCAAAACATCATGAGCGAATCTGAAAATAAGACTCCCGCTGTCGAAACTCCAAAAGGCCCAGTTCAAAACCTTAAGGACATGGCCGATCTGGTTTCCCTGTGCAAACGCCGGGGATTCGTTTTTCCGTCGAGTGAAATCTACGGCGGTATCAATGCTTGCTGGGACTACGGACCGCTGGGCATTGAGCTCAAGCGCAACGTGAAAGAAGCCTGGTGGCGCGCCATGACGGATCGTGAAGACATCGAGGGTCTCGATGCCGCGATTCTCATGCACCCAAAAGTCTGGGAAGCTTCGGGACACGTTTCAGGATTCGTCGATCCATTGGTCGACTGCAAAAAGTGCAAAGGCCGCTTCCGCGCGGATAAGCTCGACATGGCTCACTGCTTGGAAAAGCCAAGCAAGAAACCAGGCGAAGGCCCAGAGTGCCAACTCACGGAACCCCGTCAGTTCAATCTGATGTTCAAGACCCACATGGGTCCGCTTGAAGACGCAGCAGCCATTGTTTATCTGCGCCCAGAAACCGCTCAAGGCATTTACGTCAACTTCCTCAACGTGCAACAATCCGCACGTCAAAAGGTTCCATTCGGCATCGCTCAAATTGGTAAAGCGTTCCGTAACGAAATCACGCCAGGCAATTTCATTTTCCGCACGCGTGAGTTCGAGCAAATGGAAATGCAATTCTTCGTCAAGCCAGGCACCGACATGGATTGGTTTGAGAAGTGGAAGCAAACCCGCATTCAGTGGCACCTGGATAATGGAATTCGTCGCGAGAAGCTTCGTTTCCATGAGCACGGCCACGGTGAGCTTGCTCACTACGCAAAAGCCGCGTTTGACATCGAGTATGAATTCCCATTCGGCTGGCAGGAGCTTGAAGGCATCCACAACCGCTCGGACTTCGACTTGGGCCGCCACCAGCAGTTCAGCGGAAAGAAACTCGAGTACTTCGACGAGGCCTCCAAGGAGCGCTACGTCCCTTATATCGTTGAAACCTCTGCAGGCTGCGACCGTACCTTGCTCGTCGCACTCGCCGACGCTTATCGCTTTGATGGCGATCGCACTTGGCTAGCCCTGCATCCGCGCCTTGCTCCGTACAAAGTCGGTGTTTTCCCGCTCATGAAAAAGCCTGAGCTCCTGGAATACACAGACAAGGTTTATGCGGACATCCGTAAAAAATTCCGCGCGACGACCGACGATGCGGGATCCATCGGCAAGCGTTACCGCCGTCAAGACGAAATCGGTACCCCCCTTGGAGTCACGATCGATTATGACACTCTCTCAAACAACACCGTCACCGTCAGACACCGCGACAGCATGGCGCAAGAAAGGATCAGTGCTGAAAACCTCGTCCGCTACATCGAAGACCAATTCCAAAACTGGAAAAATGGCTAATCCAAGCGGTCGCGAGCGTTTTGTTTATTACTTCGGCGGCGGCAAAGCAGATGGCGCAGAAACCATGCGCGATCTGCTGGGCGGCAAGGGTGCCAATCTTCACGGAATGACCAAGCTGGGACTACCTGTCCCTCCCGGCTTTACGATCACGACGGAAGTCTGCACGCACTTTTACGAGAGCGGAAAAACCTATCCACGCGCGCTTGAAGCACAGGTGAAAAAATCCCTGGCTCAGGTCGAGAAGCAGATGGGTCGCAAGTTCGGCTCCCGCAAGAGCCCGCTTCTGGTCTCTGTTCGTTCAGGTGCTCGCGCATCGATGCCTGGAATGATGGATACGATTCTCAACCTGGGCTTGAACGACGATACGGTTCAAGGTCTTGTAGAGGAGTCCGGTGACGCGCGCTTTGCTTACGATAGCTATCGCCGTTTCATCACGATGTACTCGGACGTCGTTCTGAACATTCACGCCAATCAGTTCGAAGCAGCTCTCGAAGACATGAAGCATTCTCGCGGTGTAGAGCTCGATACCGAGCTTACCGCGGAAGACCTTCAACAGCTGGTGCGCGAGTTCAAGCAAATCGTCCGTCTGGCTGGCAAGCAATTCCCTGAAAGCCCATGGGAGCAACTCTGGGGTGCGATCGGCGCCGTGTTTGGCTCTTGGATGAGCCCGCGCGCGATCACCTATCGCAAGCTCAATGAGATTCCTGAAAGCTGGGGCACCGCCGTCAACGTCCAATCCATGGTCTTTGGAAACATGGGCGATGATTGCGCAACGGGTGTTGCGTTTACCCGTGATCCATCCACGGGCGAAAAGAAATTCTTCGGTGAATTCCTTGTGAACGCTCAAGGCGAAGACGTTGTGGCAGGCATTCGCACGCCACAGCCAATCAATGAATCTTCTCGCCATGCCGGCGCTGAAGAACTTCCAACGCTTGAGCACGTCATGCCTAAGGCATACAAGCAGCTTGTTGCGGTTTATCAGAAGCTTGAGAAGCATTATCGCGACATGCAGGACATCGAGTTCACGATCGAGCGTGGCACGCTGTACATGCTTCAGACCCGCAACGGCAAGCGTACTGCAGCCGCCTCTCTCAAGATCGCCTGTGATATGGTTCGCGAAAAGCTGATCTCCAAGGATGAAGCCATTCTGCGCGTCAATCCAGACCAGCTTGACCAGCTTCTGCACCCAACGCTTGATCCAAACGCGAAAAAAGAAGTCATCGCCAAGGGTCTTCCGGCATCTCCGGGCGCAGCAACAGGTCAGATCGTGTTCGATCCAGAGACTGCTGAACGCTGGGTGAAAGAAATGAACCGCAAGGTCATTCTGGTTCGCCTGGAAACCTCACCAGAAGACATCGGCGGCATGTCCGTCGCGCAAGGCATCCTCACCGCTCGCGGTGGCATGACCTCCCACGCTGCAGTCGTTGCTCGCGGCATGGGCAAATGCTGTGTCTCTGGCTGTAGCGCAATCAAAGTCAGCTACGAGCGCAAGGAATTCAGTATCGGCAATCGCATCTTCAAAGAAGGCGATTACATCACTCTCGACGGAACCGCTGGCGAAGTGATCAATGGACGTGTTCCAACCATCACTCCCACGCTCAACAAAGACTTCCAAGAGCTCATGAAGTGGGTGGACGAGAAGCGCCAAATCGGTGTTCGCACCAATGCGGATACTCCAAACGATGCTCGCGTCGCCAGAAACTTTGGCGCCGAAGGCATTGGCCTTTGCCGTACCGAGCACATGTTCTTTGAAGCAGATCGAATCGACGCTGTCCGCGAAATGATCCTTGCTGATACTCCAGCAGGTCGTGAGCGCGCACTTGAGAAGATCCTTCCAATGCAACGCGTGGACTTCAAGGGCATCTTCCGTGAAATGAAGGGCCTGCCGGTCACGATTCGCCTTCTTGATCCGCCTCTGCACGAATTCATCCCTCATTCGGATGACGAACTTCATGCCTTAGCGAAGAAGATCGATGTTTCTTTTGATCGCTTGAAGCGCAAGGCGGAGAGCCTTCACGAGTTCAACCCAATGCTGGGTCATCGTGGCGTTCGTCTGGGCATCAGCTTCCCTGAGATCTACCGTACGCAAGTACGCGCGATCATCGAAGCTGCTTGCGAGCTCTCTCGTGACGAAGGATTCAAGGTTGTTCCTGAAATCATGATCCCGCTGGTCGGCGATTGGCGCGAACTCAAGTTCGTGCGCGATTACTGCATCGATGAGTCGGAAAAGGTCATGGCTCGTTTTGGCCAGAAGATCAAATACACGATCGGAACGATGATTGAGCTTCCTCGTGCAGCGCTCACCGCTGATGAGATTGCTCAGTACGCGGAATTCTTCAGCTTCGGAACCAACGATCTCACGCAAACCACTTATGGCTTGTCTCGCGACGACTCGGGCATGTTCCTCAAGGATTATATGGACGCCAAGATTTATGAGCGCGATCCATTTGCATCCCTTGATCGCGTGGGGGTTGGACGTCTGATGAAGATCGCGATCGAGGACGGCCGCAAAACGCGTCCTGATCTGAAGGTTGGAATCTGTGGCGAACATGGTGGCGATCCAGCCTCTGTTGAGTTCTGTCATCTGGCAGGACTTAACTATGTGAGCTGCTCTCCTTACCGCGTGCCGATCGCACGTTTGGCAGCTGCACAGGCTGCGATTCGCTTTTCCCAAAAGAGTGCAAAGAAGCCTGCAAGAAAAGCAAAAGTCGCATCCAAAGCACGTAAGAAAACGCGTCGCTAAGACGCACCGTTAAAAAATTGACGCCATCCAAAAGGCCGATGTCTCACCCGACATCGGCCTTTTATATTTTTTATGTAGTTTTGCTTCACAATCCCTTCACACATTGCCGCTCGACATGGTACAAATTAACTATATCGTCCACCCTGCAACGAGCCAAAAATGACAACATCCGGATCTACACAACTTAAGCTTAAGACTCGAAAGCCTGGGCGTCCCCGTAAAACCCCTTCGGTTGAGGGGAAGCCTCGGGACATCAAGAATGACATTCTCGACGCGACTGTTTCTTTGATCGCTGAGTTTGGCTTTGATGGGTTCGTCCTGCGAGACGTCGCAGACGCTGTAGGCGTTCACACCGCATTGGTGGGCTACTACTTCAAGACAAAGCAGCAGCTTGAGAAGGCCGCGCTAGATCGGCGCATTGAGCAACTCGAGAGCCTTTTTCCACAGCTTCATTCTTCTGAAGGTCTTCCGCCTTCCGAGGCAATTCGGTCAATCTTTGTAAGCTTGGCTAAAATGCTGGATCAAGGCGAAGCCGGTCACCGCTTCAACGGATGGACCTTTGCTAAAGGTGGCCAATATGCGGATGAGATCACGTCTCGCTTCTGCTTGCCAACCATCGCGTTGATTACAAAGCATTTCCAGAAGCTGCTTCCTGATCAGGATCCAATGGATTGCTCAACTCGAGCTCTTCTGCTTTTCACGCTGGCCCAGAACTGTGCAGCCCTAAAAGCCTGCCAGCTCAAGGTGTTCAAAATGGAATACGATCACGAGCTCTTTGCGGACAAGTATTATCAATTGATTGAGCGTCAACTGATCCCGCAGGTTTGCGTATATCAGGCGGATGGATTCGGAGCGATCGCTTCGGATTCAGTTACGACGAACTAGACCTCTTTCTCAACTTAAGCTTCATCAATCAGCGCGAGAAACAGATTCTCAACCGCTGGCACCTGGCTCTTGAGCTGGGACTTGAGTGCCATGACAGCATGGCTATGGATCTGAGAGACGCGTGATTCGGTCACGCCCAGGATCGATGCGATCTCCCGCAGATTAAGCCCACGATAATAGTAAAAATTAAGAACCATGCGGTCCTGTTCGGGAAGCCCCTGAAGCATCTTATCGACAACCGCCTTGGCTTCTTTGCGCACGACCTGGCGGAATGGATCCGGAAGCGATGAATCCTCCTGCTCCCAGCCATCAGGCATATCTTCCATGTTCACCAAAGACTGCGATCCAAGGTCACGCATCATCTCGTGGAACTTTTTAAGGGGGATTTTCATTTCTTTGCTGATTTCATGCGCCTCAGGACGCGAGCCCTTGCGCGCTTCAACGGCCTCGGCCGCGGCATGAAGCGCATCCATCCGGTCGCGCGCGCTGCGCGGAACCCAGTCTTGCTTTCTGAGCTCATCAATAATGGCTCCACGGATACGGAATTCGGCATAAGTATCGAACTTGGCGCCTTTGCGAGGATCAAATTTCTCGGCAGCATCCATGAGACCCAAGAAACCCATGCTGAAGAGATCATCTGTATCGACAGACGCAGGGAGCTCACGAGCCAGTTTCATCGCAATCGCTCTGACCTTGTAGCGATATTTTTCGATGACCTCGGCCTTGGTCAGGCCCATCGCAAACTTTTGACCACGACGTGATCCGAACCCAGGAGCAGACCGTGGGCGGGAGCGACGATCGTTGCGGGAAATTTTTGATGCGATGGTCTTAGCAGTAGCAACCTGGCTCATAAAAGACTTCTCCATTCGTTATGTATGAGCACTAGTAGAGCAAGCCATATGCCGCACCGCGTCGCCATGTGTCTGTTAAGACACGGATTAATTCCATTAGAGGAATTCCGTTTGAGCCCCGGCGCGCTTCTAAATCGCCGTTTAGGAGTTAGTCAGTTGACTGACCAAATGAGCAGCATCAAGCTGGAGAAAGGATGACAATTCAAGCGCATGCAGTGACTCACCCAGGAACAACTCGCCAATCCAACGAAGATAGTTGGCTCATCGACCCTGAGCTTGAGCTCTGTATCGTGAGTGATGGCAGCACTCACCCGAAAGGCTCCGCCTTCAGTGATTTGGCCTGTAAAGGAATTCAGAAATTCATCCAAGAGAACAAAAGGATCGTTGAGGCCCATCATAGAACTGGCTCCTCCGCGGACCGCCAGGCCCTGCTCGATCTGGTGAGGCAAGCCGTTGAAACGGTTTCTGCCTCCCTCTACCTGGAAACGCAGTCCCGACCAGAACTCAAGGGTGTCATCGCAACCGCATGTCTTACGCTCTTTTCAAAGGGCTATGCATTTATCGCGCATCTGGGGGACAGTCGCGCTTACTCGGTTCGAGAGGGAGTTTTCCAGCTTCTGACTCGTGATCACACCTATCTGAACGCGCTCATTGCTGAAGGCAAAACCCTGGAAGAAGCCCGCCGTGTCACCTATGCCGAAAATCTTTCGGCAGCGATGGGATATCAGCCTCATGCGCGCGCAGCTGCGCAAGCCCGCGAGCTTGCGCTCGGTGAGCGAATCGTTCTCTGCACGGACGGTGTTTCAGACTTCTTTGGCCACACGAGCTTTCGTGCGGCCGAATGGGCCAAAATCGAAACCGCTCCCCTGGCCGCCGCACTCAAGGATTATGCGCTCAGCAAGAATGCTCGCGATAATCTCACGGCAATTGCCATCGAATGGCTTCCGACAAAACAAGAGGCACCCAAGCCCACAAAGGATGTGTTGGCCAAGCTCGGTACCGTCAGCGGCATCAGGCTTTTCCAGCATTTTGGCGAGCGCTCTTTGATGAAGCTTCTCACTCTTTCAGACACGCGAGAGCTTGCTGAGGGTGAAACCCTGATTCGTCGCGGTGAGATCCTTAACGAGATGTTCATCGTTCTCAGTGGAGAGCTCTCCATTGATCTTGGGAAAGGCCCGATCAATGCGACCGTGAAAAAGGGCGAAGTCGTGGGTGAGATGTCTTTGTTTGAGGGCTCACTTCCTTCAGCAACTTTGATCGCAAAGAGCCCCGCAACGGTTCTGACCTTTCATCGAGATCAGCTCTTCCAAGCGATGAAGGAAGACGTGGAGTTTGCCGCGCGCCTGGAACTCGGTCTTCTTCAGGCCATTATCCGTCGTTTAAGAGAGCGAACCGAGACGGATGATGAGGCAAAAAGCCTTAAAAATTACACAGTTGTTTCCATCCTCCCCCCAGAGCAAAACTAAGCTGCTGTACTCGAAATCAACAGTGCCTGATTTAGTCTATTAATTCAGATTGTTAGATTGTCTAAATTATGCATATTGCATTGCGTCACAGCTTTGATAATCTGGATACATCGGAGGCAATTCAGATGCGCAGAACGTATCATCAGATTGGCAAAATTCTCGAAACCCCGGAAACCGGCCCCCCGCGCACGCGATAGCGTGAGCTAAACCGCTCCCAGCGAAAGGCGCTGACAAACCGCGACTCTCTCATCCAGAGTTTCGGGGGAAAAGCCCAAGTAGCACGAGCTCTGCGGTGCTCACGAACTGCCGGATGGATTCTAGGCCAGGATTCACCGCGACAGCTAATTCAATCCAAAACAAAATAGTTTTCTTATAAACCCCAAGAAGAGCGGTACGCCGTGAGGCGCGATCCGAGGGCCGTGCGCCCGATCTCAGCTGGGGACATACAATGACGGTCTCTTTAAGGACCGTTCGAGTGACAGACTCAATAGAGACGGGCCCGGACCAGGCGATACCTGATACCGGGCCCGCATTATTTTAAAGGACAAGAATTCACGAACTGAACGCCGACTCCACGAGCAGGACTGCGAGCATCTTCCCCATCACTGATCCAAATGACTTTCGCCCGCGCCTGAAAGGTTTCCTTTACTACCCGCAAATCGCGGCAAGTCAGGCTGATATGAATTTCATCGCCTACCTGGAGCGAGATGCCGCGATACTCGAGAAAAGCGCCGCCTGCCGAATAATTCCTCATTCGAGTGGGTATCAAAAGTCCAGTACGCAGCTGCATCATTCGCGCTTCTTCATCTGTGGCAAAGCGAGGGCAAACCTTGGGTTTGAAGTCCTTGCCGGCCGCCACTTTTTCAAGAAGGCCCTCAAAATTTCTCACATCAAAAGGTTTCTGAAGTGTCACTGCATTCTGAAGCGAGTGCACGCGGTCATACGATGAGAGCGCAACTTGATTGGCCAGGATCAGAATCGGCGCGTTTGAAGTCAGACTAGAAAGCTGCTGGACGATTTCCAACTCATTTTGACCAAGTGCCACGCAATCGAAGATGCATGCATCAAAACGGTACTCATCAAATAAGGTCGTTTCTTCCAGATCGGATTTGCCTAAATAGGCGGTGCGATAACATGTGAGAGATTCGATCACCGGCTCAAGATGAAAACGAGTATCAACGTCGGGACCCCCGACAATAAGAACTGTTTTCCTCATAAATTTATTCCTTAAATTATCTATCGGAACAATTTATGAAGCTCTTGAGTTCTATGTGATGAACTCGAGCAATCTCAATTCTTGAGCTTTAAAGTTACGCTGCCCGAGGATCCCCATGCCAGTCCTGGAGCCTCTTCGTGCACATACACCCAATTCACGAGAGCTTGAGAGTTAGGCGAGAATGGCAAAACCGCATAGGTATCAGGCGAAATTTTCTGAAGCGTTGAGGCCATCGCAAAATTCGCTGGCGAAATCCCCTCAAAAGCAGGCTCGGCTTCGATATAAAGTGAAGTCCCTTTGCCGTGCACAGCGCTCTTGAGCTCGAAAGTGGTATGAGTGCTTCCTATGACGCTTTTACCTTCCAGATTGCTTGCGGAACATGGCGCATCTCCCGGCTTTGCCACAGAGTCGACAACGTTAGCCGTCCAAGGCAGCGTTTGCGCTACCGTTTCGCCGGTACGAATGTCGCGCGCTTGAATCTGAATTTTACCGAGCTCAAAGCTCACCTGAGTCTTGCAGTAAGAGCTCACCTCCTCGACTTGCGCAGTTCCGATGATGTCCGTACGAGGAAGAAACTGAACCGACAGTTTGAAGCGACGGTCGTAGCTCACTCCTGAGTAAGAAGTCCCCTTGGATTCAAACGTTCCTTCGTACTGCGAAGCATTCGCAATTCCAGTTACGAAAACGATACTGAGAATCGACAAAACTCGCGTCATAAACGGGCCTCCAAAACCTTTGGCTAAGCGGCTGATCAGTGAACTATTGCACAATTGAGAGGAACCGACTGATCATTACCCGCCCGATTATGCATTGTCCAATTATTTCAAATAATTGGCTCTGCATTTGTTCTTAAAAAATCTTTTGCCCGTCCCTTGCCTTTTTCGGCCTGCTTGTTACATTGCTCGAATCGCAAAACTAGCGAAGTGGGGACCGCTCTAGGCACATTACGAGCCGAAAGTGGGGCTTTCTTTAAGAGTGGGGAATAGTAATTCATGCGCGTTAAACGTCTCGAGATTCAAGGTTTCAAATCGTTCAAGGACAAGACCATTGTCCATTTCGATCACGGCATCACGGGTATCGTTGGTCCAAACGGTTGCGGTAAATCCAATATCGTCGACGCATTCTTCTGGGTCATGGGCGAGCAGTCCTACAAGCACATGCGCGGAAGCGGATCGGATGACCTGATCTTCAACGGAAGCACGCGCTACTCTCCGCTCGGCATGGCCGAAGCAACCCTGGTCATGGAAACCAGCACTCCTGCAGCCTCGGGCGAAGACGCCGCCGCTGGCGCAACCGTTTCCGATATTCCAGCTCACCTTCTTAAAGGAAAAGAAGTTGCTGTTACCCGCCGACTTTATCGCGGTGGCGAAGGTGAATACTTCATCAACGGCGTTCCTGCCCGCTTGAAAGACATTCAAGAACTTTTCATGGATACCGGTGTTGGCGCTAAAGGCTACTCGGTTATCGAACAGGGCCAGATCGGTAAGATCGTTAACGCAAAACCTGAAGAGCGCCGCCTTCTCATTGAAGAAGCCGCAGGTATCGCCAAGTACAAGGCTCGTAAGAAAGAATCGCTTCGCAAGATGGAAGCGACTCAAGGTAATCTTTCCCGCTTGAATGACGTCATTCAAGAAATCGAGCGCAGCCTGGGTTCCTTGGAACGCCAAGCTCAGAAAGCTCGCCAGTTCAAAAAATTCAAAGAAGAGCTCCTCGATAAGGAAATGACCTGGGGTCGCCGCAAGATTCGCGTCCTTCGTCAGAAGCTCGAAGGCCTGACCAAGCAGAAGGAACTTCTCGAGATCGAACTCGTGGGTCTTCGCGCAGAACTCCAAGTGGCTGAAAACGCAATCGAAGTCGATCGCGTTGAACAAGTCACCGATTCCAAGATCGCTGAAGAGTGGCAATCCAAGATCCAAATGCTCTCCGATGACCTCACTCACGAGAAGAGCGCTCTGGATCTTTCCCGCCGCCGTCAAAGCGATTTGAACTCTCAGCTTGATGCCCTCACCCAAGAGAAGGAAGACCTTACCGTCTCTCTCGAAACCGAGCGTGAGCGCCTGGCTGCTCGTACTGAAGAAGCCAGCCACTCTGACGAAGATTTCACACAAGCTGCTGAACAAGTTCGCGCCATGGACCAGAAGGTCCGCGCTGTTCGTTCTGAAGCCGACGCTTTGCGCCGCGAACTTGAGAGCACGAAGCGCGATCTCATGAACGGCATCACCAATTCGAGCGCCTTGACCTCCAAGGCCGCATCGCTTTTGGGCCGCATGGAATCCGCTCAGTCCAAGATTCAACGCCTTGAACAACAAGTCGAAGAACACTCAAGCCGCCTCGAAGGCCAGCGCGAAGAAGCAACCCGCGCCGCAACCGAGGCTGAAGAAACCCGCGTTCAAATCGAATCGCTCCGTAACGAGCGTCGCGAGCAGCAACAAGCTGTTCAAAGCCATGAGCAGAACCTGCGTCAGCTTGAGAAGTCCCGCGATGAATCTCTTCGCGGCTTGACTCAACTCAAGTCCCGCCTTCAAAGCTTGGAAGAGCTGAGCGCAGCTCACGAAGGCTTTGGCGATGGTCCAAAGGCAGCTCTTGATTGGGCACGTGAAAGCGGCAACCAAGGCAAGATCTTGTCCCTGGCCGATGCCCTTGAAGTGACTCAAGGCTACGAAAGCGCCCTGGAAGGCTGGCTTGAAAACCGCCTCGAGAGCTTGATCTCGGCTGAAGGCTCACTGGCTCTCGATGCTGTTCAACAAGTATCTGCCGAGAAGGCAGGCCGCGTTGCGATCCAGGTCGCAGGCGCTGACAGCATGGCAGCTTCTGCTGCGGTCGATGCCGCTCAAGCACGCTCCATTTTGGAAGGCGCTGGCTTTGAAGTTTTGGGCGCACTTTCTGAGTTTGTTGGAATCAACAAGCGCTTGGACGCTGCAGTTCAAGACCGCGCATCCCACACGATTGCAAACGTGATCGTGGTTCAAAGCTTTGATTCCATGGCAGCATTTGTCGCAAACGGCGGCCTGGCAAAGCTGGGCGGCTGGTCTGTCGTCAGCATGGACGGAAGCGCCATGGGTGCCGACGGAATCCTCCGCGGCGGTCATATGGAAACCGACGGTGGCGCAAGCCTCCTTCGCCGTAAGAACGCGATTTCTGAACTGAGCGCACAAGTCGGTGCGGCTGAGTCCGAGCATCAGCTCAAGGAAACGGCAGTCACCGAAATCCGCCAGTCTCTCGAAATCGCTCGCGCACGTCTTGCAACTCTTCAATCTGAGCTTCAAGAGCTTGAAGTTCGCGTGGCAGCTCTTGATCGTGACGTTCACCAGATGAACCGCGCCGTCAAGGACGCCGAGCGCCAACTCGAATCCTTCTCCAACGAGCGTGAAGAGCTCGAAGCTGAAGCCCGCGCCGCAATCGAAGAGCGCGCTGAGATCGAGGAAGAACTCGCGACTTTCAACGCAGCAAAAGCTGAGCTCGATGAAAAGATTGCTGAAGGCGAAGCCAAGGTTTCTGAAAAAGATGCCGAACTTCGCGCACAAGAAGAAGAGCTCAACGCCCTTCGCGTCAACGAAGCATCCCTTCGTGAGCGCGCAGGAAGCATTCAGCGCGAACTTCAATCCGCTAAGGCTCTGATCACTGATCGTGAGCGCCGCCTGAACGAAATCAACCGCACGCTCGAGCGCGCCACCCGTGAACGCGAAGAGTTCTCTGGCGGCGAGTCCGGCATGCAAGAGAAGATCGAAGAGCTCACGCTTGCTTTGGCCAAAGCCAAAGACGAGCTGGCTCAAGTCAAAGATCGCTTGGAGCAAAGCAACGCCAAAGCAAATGCTGCTCTGGAGCGCATCAAGTTCCTCCATAAGACGGGCGATCACAAGACCGCTGAAACCAATCAGCTCGCTCTTGAAGTTGAGAAGCTTTCCTCTGAAATCACCCACCTCACGCAAAACCTTGAAGAGAAGTACGGCCCAGGCTGCCTTGAGCTTCCTGTGACCTCTCCAATTCAAGAAGAAATGCATGAGACGGTTGTGACGGCTGAAATGTCAGCTGAAGAAGAAATCGCTCTCGGCGAAGAAGTCGAGCGCCTCCGTGAACGCATCCGCCGCCTGGGCGAAGTCAACGTCATGGCCATCGAAGAGTTCGAGGAGCTCAAGAAGCGTTATGACTACCTCCTTGGCGAAAAGAAGGACCTCGAGCATTCGATCGAGAACCTCCAGGAAGCCATCGAGCACATCAACAAGACCTCCGAAGAGCGTTTCAGAAAGGCTTTCGAAGCGATCGCAGATCGTTTCCAACGCCTCTTCCCGATCATCTTCGGTGGCGGTCAGGCAAAGCTTTCTCTGATCTACCCAGAAGGCTCCACCGATATCCTCGAAGCTGGCGTGGACATTCTCGCTCAGCCTCCAGGCAAGAAGGTCGTCAACATCGGCCTTCTCTCCGGTGGTGAAAAGGCTCTGACCGCTGTGTCGCTGATCTTCGCGATCTTCCTCGTCAAGCCAAGCCCGTTCTGCGTGCTCGACGAAGTCGACGCGCCGCTTGACGATGCGAACATCGGAAAGTTCAACGCCTTGTTGCGTGAGATGTCGGCGAAGAGCCAGTTCATTCTCATCACCCACAACAAGAAAACCATGGAACTCAACGACACGCTCTATGGCGTCACCATGGAAGAGCCAGGCGTCTCGAAGATGGTTTCCATCGAGATGCATTAAGCCGGCGGCAGCCTAAAAGATGAAAGCAAAGACAGTAGCGATTTTAAATTTGATGGTTCTGATGGTGAGTACGCCCTTTTTAAGCAAGGGCGTACTTGCCGACGAACCCGTTGCTGTTCACACTCGCAAGACCCCAAATTCAGTTCCTGCCCAAAAGAAGTCCATCTCGCTTCCACCTCTCCTCAAAGAAGTCGAAGCCAAGTACTTCAAAGCATCCACTCTGATTGCTGACTTCATCGAAGCGGACCAGAGCAACACGACCAAGCAGACCAAGAAAAGCTCAGGCAAGATCCAGTTCAAGCGCCCTGGAAAGCTTCATTGGGAAACGCTGAAGCCAGATCACAACATCCTGATCAGCGACGGCAAGAAGTTCTGGTTCTACACTCCCCCTTTTGATGAGGGCGAGGCCGGCCAGTACATTGAAAAAGACGCATCCAAGGTTCAAACCAAGTTTGCTCAAGGCCTTCTAGCCGGAACGTTCTCTTACAACGTCTCCAGCGGCAACATGACCGTCACGCAAACAAACGCCACCGACTTTATCGTCATTCCTAAAAAGGGAACCGGCGGGACCGTAAAGCAAGCCACGCTGAAGGTCGATCCACAGCAAAAGCTCATCACCGGCGTTGACCTTCAACATCGCGGCGGCAACACCAGCCACATCACTCTCAGCAACATCCAGCTCGGCAAACCTCTGGATGATTCGCTCTTCCACTTCACTCCTCCGCCTAATACGGAGCAGATGAAAGACTAAAGGTCGTCCCGACCTTTGGGTTGAGACCTGCGTCATAAAAGTGAAGCAAGAGCTACTATGTCGCCTGTTCATTTAAAAAAGCTAGAGGATGGCCAACATCACGACGTCTCAGAACTCCAAAGAGTTCTAGAATCCGCACCACTTTACTGGAAACGAATCGCAAACAAGACGATCGAGTCAGATGGTGCTCAAAGCGTTCTTCAAGCCTTACCCGAAGGAAAAACACGCGCCGACAAGTACGTCCTTGGAATCTACCTCCCTAATCAATCGTCAGAACAAATGATTGGCTGCATTGATCTCATTCGCGGCTTTCCAGACTCACAAACAGCAATGCTGGGCTTATTGATCGTCTCTGAGTCGTATCAAAAACAAGGTCTTGGCAAAGCAAGCTACGAAGCGCTCGAGAAAGTCATCCGTTCCTGGCCAGAGATGCGAAAAGTCAGAATTGGCGTCATCGAAGCCAATGGCATCGTGCTCCCTTTTTGGAAATCGTTGGGTTTCGTCGAAACCGGGGTGCGCCGCCCCTACGAAGACAATGGCGTTGTCTCTGAGAATATCGTTTTGGAAAAATCATTAAAATAAAAGCCCTGCCGAATTGAATCGACAGAGCTTTTGATGTGACTTGAAAGTCTTTTTAACTGCATTGCTGTTAGCGAACCGCACAATCCCAAACGTAAACATTTCCTGGATTAAAACCTTTGCCGTGAATCTGCATATTTGAACTGAGAATCTCATCCGATCTCACATTGCTAACACTCGGTCCCCAGCTCAGGCTTTCATTTGTATAAGAACCGTCACCGTTCATGAGCGCAAACTTAAGAGATCCGTGCTCCGGCGTCCAATTCAGTGAAAAGTCCTGATCAGAGTTATGCGTGATCACATCCATCCGATTATTTCCAAAAGCATGGCTTACTTGTGGCTGAGGCGTAATGAACTGACTGTATTTCACTTCAATAGAAGTTGCGAAAGCAACGTGAAGATCAGAGTTGACGTTAATGTAGATGACTGGATGGCCATCTCCCTCTTTCGGATAAATGGTAATACTGCACGTCTTGCTGAAACGGTTTAGATAATAGTCCTGAATGTATCCAGCGTCTTCTTCGCCAAAGCCTGCAAGATGCGCGAGCTCATGAAGCATCAACGCTGGAAGCTGAGATTTAAGCTCATCTTGAGGAAAGCGAGCCAGGCGCTCCCCACTCATGCATATCTCTGCTGTTGAGGTAGAGCTAACGTTTTCCAAACGGGCAGATGCATCTTTCTCACTTGAGCCATCCAAGCACGCTCCACTGTTGAGAAAACCGATTTTCAAACTCTCATTAAAACTAGGGCTTAAATAAAGATAAGGAATTTTTCCAGCAGGATCTAAGATCGGATTCCATGTCAGCTGAGGGAGTGCCAAAATCTTAGAGATGATATTTCTGGCCTTCGCATCCTTCACAGGCAAAGGCGCGCCCTCTGCCATAGAGGTATTCAATGCGGTCAAAACTTGAAGCGTATCCCACTCCAAGCTTCCGCTCACATACTGAGAGACTTCCTCGATGGTGCTCTTTTTAGCGTTCCCACCCCCGCCGCTCTCTCCACCTTGGCCAGCCCAAGTCGTGGTCGCAAGGATCAAAACCGAAGATAGCATCCAGGTTTTTTTTAACATCTTTTAAATCCTCTCTGGCGAATCGCCGTTTTCACTATCCGTTTATGTCTTATTCGTCAAATTACTTGGGGGTTCCCTTCATCTCAAGACAGTGTTAATTAAAACTGACGATCAAATTTCAGTATTACTTACGATTGAGACTTTCAGATGCGAAAAGACATCTTCGATTACGACGACTACAAGAAGTACCTGCACGACCTTTTTCTGTCACAACCCTCACAGGGCCATGGCTTTAGATCGCGCCTAGCGGAGGCCGCGGGTTGCCGCGTCTCTTATGTTTCACAAGTCCTTAATCAAGACGCGGACTTCAGCCTTGAGCAGGCCGAAAATCTCAATCCCCTGCTGGGACATAACGCTGAAGAAAGCGACTTCTTCCTGCTCCTTATTCAATACGCGCGCGCCGGTAGTCATGCTTTGAAAACTCGTCTCAAAGAACAGATCTTAAGATTTCGGCAAAAGCGTTTAGTCCTCAAAGATCGGGTCGATATCAAAACAACCCTCTCGCCTGTGGATCAGATGACTTACTACAGCGCCTGGTACTACGCTGCCATTCATATTCTTGTGATGATGCCCGAGTACAGAACGCGAGAAGCGATCAGCAAATATCTGAGAATGCCGTCAGAGAAAGTTTCAGAAGCTTTGAAATTTCTTACATCTGTCGGGCTAGTTAAAAGTGACGGCAGCAAGTACTTACCTGGCGTTTCACGAATCTTTCTAGGAAATGATTCGCCAATGATTTCTAAACATCATACCAACTGGCGAATGAGAGCTATTGACTCGCTTGATCGAGACCTCAAAAATGATCTTCACCTTTCGACAGTCCTCAGCCTTTCTCGCGAAGACGTAATCCACTTGAAAGAGCTCCTGGCCAAGAGCATTGATAAAGGGCGAGACATTGCTGCCAAATCGCTCAAAGACGAAGAAGTCCACTGCCTCTGCGTTGATCTTTTCAAGATCTAAACAAAGCTCGACTTAGCGAACTGAAGAAAGTTCTTCAAAGCCTGAGAGCGATCTCCCTTACGCCACACAAGTCCCATTGGATAAGAAGGTGCGGGCTCTGGAACATCGATGAACTTCACGCCAGGACCAGCTTCGATGTTTCCAACGTATAGCGGGGCGATACCTAGGCCTGCAGAGACAAGCCAGACTTGAGTGGCGACGTTGGAAGTGTATTGCTGCACAAATGGCTCAAAGCCCGCATCACGACAATGATCATAAAGCTCATTGTAATAGCCTGGGCTTGCGATTTTTGGATCCACTAAGATGAGGGGCTCTGTGTTGAGATCCGACCACTCAATCCGCTTCTTCTTTGCGAAAGGATGAAGCGTTGGAACCGCAAGGCGTAACTTATGAGAACGCACTTGATAGGTTTCGACGATTGCGGGCGTACTAAAACCGAGTCTTGAAAAGCCCACATCGATCTCACTGTTTTGAAGCGAATCCAGTTGGCGAAGTGTCGATTGCTCAACCAGGCGAACTTCCACATTGGGGTATTCTTTTCTAAACGAGCGCAAAAGCGCAGCAAACTCACTGGTTGCCAAAGAAGAAAGAATTCCAATCGAGAGTCTTTCCGTCATTCCACGCTTGGCGAGCGAGACCTTTCTTTCCGCGCGCACAACAGCTTCCAAGATTTGCTTAGCGTCCGTCATGAACTCACGCCCTGCATGCGTCAGAACAATGTGTCGGTGCGTGCGATCAAACAGCTCACACCCCAGCTCGCTTTCTAAAACCTGGATCTGTTGGCTTAAGGGCGGCTGCGCAATTCCCAAACGTTGAGCGGCCTTAGTAAAACTCAGTTCTTCAGCGACGGCTAGAAAGTAGCGAATATGGCGGAGTTCCATTCCATATCTATTTCATATGCTAAACTGCATTTCCATATATTTGTAGTCTAACCCCTGAAGGACTATATTGGTCAGCATGAGCACCGCAGTTGCCGCTCCTACCCTTACACAGACCCCTTTAAAGGCGATTGAACCCGCACGAGAAGGAATGGATCGAAAGCTCCTCTTTTTGCTGACGCTGACGGCCGTCATCTGTACGGGAAACGTCTACTTTGCTCAGCCGCTTTTGGGACGAATCGCAACAGAGTTTGGACGCGCGCCAGGGTCAGTTGGTTTTATCCCAACACTCAGCCAGCTTGGATATGTCAGCGGGCTACTCTTCTTGACGCCCCTGGGAGATTCGCTTGAGAAAAAGAAGCTTCTCGTCTCTCTTCTCATTGCCGCTAGCGTTGGTCTTTTCCTCTTTGCTGTGTCGCCTACATTTGCGTTCTTATCAGTGTCAGCGTTTCTCATCGGGCTGACTGCCGTTCTGACGCAGATTCTGATTCCGTTCGTCGCCGTTCTAAGCACGCCTAAGGAACGTGGGAAAAATCTTGGCGTTTTACTGAGCGGCGCCCTCATTGGCGTTCTGATCTCAAGAACATTGAGTGGCGTTTTAGGTGAACACATTGGCTGGCGTGGAGTGTTTTTCGTCGCAAGTGCGACCATGCTCATCTTCAGCGCTCTTCTTGCGATTGTACTTCCAAAGCACGAGCCCGAAACTCGACTCTCCTATCACCGGCTTCTTCATTCTGTTTGGCTTCTTTACAAAAGAGTGCCGGGAGTTCGCGCTATCGCAATCAATGGGGCACTCTGCTACGGAGCGCTCTCAGGTTTTTGGGCATCCCTTGCATTCTATCTCCAAAGCCCCGCTTATCATCAAGGCCCAGCCCTCGCTGGCGAGTTTGGACTCGTCGGTGCCGTGGGCGCATTGGGAGCCAACATCTCAGGTCGCTACTCGGAGCGGATCGGAAGTCGAAAGCTGGTTCAGATCTGCGTCTATATGATGATGGCGGCTTTCCTGATTCTCATGTTTTTTGGAAAGCATCTGTCCGGCATGATCGCAGGCGTGATTGTTCTCGATCTCTTTGCGCAATCAGCAACCGTCTCCAACCAGACGCAGCTTTACACTCTCAACTCGGACGCCAAGACGCGGCTCAACACTATCTATAAGATGTTTTACTTCACAGGAGGAGCAATTGGCTCAGCTGTCTCAGCCATCTCCTGGCAGCACTTTGGATGGAATGGGGTCTGCGGCGCGGCCCTACTCTTTTTGCTCGCCGCATTAGCCTGGGAGCGAATTTCTCCACTCAGTCAATAATTCTGTCAATTCTTTGGCTCACTTTAATTTTACAGTGAAGGCTTATTAATTCCGAAACGTCGTTAGATGATCGCGACTTCCGAGCCATGCACGCTGAAGTTAAAGACACTCCAAAGAAACCTAGCCTTCCTGGGCATGTTTTTGGCGTTTGTCTTTTCCCTCTGCGCGCAGGCGATCCCGGTAGATCCCACAGATTTAGAGAAAGCAATTCAGGCACGGCGAATCAAGGTCGATGAGTTCAAAGCGGTCGCTACTGAGGCCCAAAAGCGCGGCTTGCGTGTTTTTCTCGCTGGCGGCTTGGCTGCAAGTTACGGGGACTTCATCAAGCATCAGCTTTTAGCTGAGCAGGGCAAGATGAAGATCCAACCGAACCGCTTGGAACCTCTTTCAATCAATATCACCCTCCCTGAGCAGGACTTGGATCTTGTCATCACTCGAGCAGACGGAAAGCCGGAAAGCGTTGAGGAGATCAAAGCCTTCCGAACATGGTTAGAGAAGGATATTCCGAAGACTTACGCTGGAAAAGGCCTCTGGGACGTCAATGGGCTTAAGACGGCTCAAGAAAGGCGCCTGGCCTGGAGTGGCGACCCTGATTTCGCGCGACAAAATAATGATTCACTTTCGATCGGACTCATCGAGCTGACAGATCCACCTGCGGGAGAATCCATCATTCAGGAAGCCCATCACATCGCAAAGCCTGAGGGATCAAAGTCGCTCTTTCTTGAAGACTTGGCAGGTGACCACGTTCACTTTCTCAATTCCGCCCACCACGCGGACACTACGCGCGCCAAAGCCGGAACCAACCCAGAAATCCTTGGGGCCATTCGTGTCCTCACGAAGGCTTTTCAATTCGACAAAGACATTCCCAAAAAAGATCTGATCGAAGTCGCAAAAATCATCCGAGACTTTGATCCAACCCAAGTGGAGGCAGGTAGCTATGTCGATACCTGGCTCAAAACTCGTTCAAAACGCCTGGTCACGCATTCATACGCTCCTGAAATAACGAACACGATCCTCGATCATCTGGGACTGAGGGAAAAACTGATTCGACTCGGCCAGAGAAGTTGGGATCCATCAACGATCAGTTGGTGGATGAACAAATCCCCCCTTCCGACATCGGCTCCAACAGAAATTAAAAATCCTTTGCCCGCTGTAACTGCGGGCGATCTCGGAATCTCTCATGTCGATCATATTACAGATCCTGAGGCGACTCGCCTCATGACCTGGCGATATGATGGAGTGCCACGCGTCTTTATTTCGCGCGAAAACACTCCGGGTGAAACCGCCGCTCACGGGCCAGGATTTTACACAAACATTATTGGGAGCCGTACATTTAATACAAAATCCGATGGAGCCTTCGTTCAAATGAGCGTTGACCCTCAGGCTCGTGAAGGAATTGATTTTCGCCGAATCGGCGCCAACGGTGAGGGAGTTGTCTGGTTAAACGGCGCTCATCTTCGCGTGGTGCATCCACAATACAATGCTTCAGGAGAATGTAAGGACTTTGCGCAACGACTTGCCATCAACCTTGCCGCTGCCGCAAACCAATCTGCTCCTTCTCCGCAAACAAAACTGGCGAACCTTAAGCAAAACGCTGCTTTTGCAATTTTCTTAACCGGGTTCGTAGGACCCTTGGTCATGCCCCTTTATGACCATTACAAACAGCATGCTCAATCGGTACTATTTGACAGCTTTTTCCATGGCACTGAGGCGGAGTCCGATAAGGCATTCAAGCAACTCCTCAAAGATCAAGCCACCCCAGACTTCGAAGATATCCGAACACTGCGTAAACTTGTCTTATCTGGAAATACCCTTCAGGCAACGCGCAGTCTGCGGCTATTAGTAAACGCCCCAAAGCACTACGCTACAACCGAGACTTTGATTCAAATCTTGGGAGAATCTAATCCAAATCTTGAGCCTTCGGATCGTACGACGATTCAACAATCTATAGTCCAAGCACTTAGATCCCGAACCCTTGACGGGCAAAATCTGAACCAGCTCCAAATTGCCATTCTGTCACTGAAGGATCCATCGATGGTTCCTTACTTCATCGAGGTTATTCAGACGCTAGATGAATCCAATTCGAAGCGCCTGCTTAAGGTTTTGACCACAGACGTCGCTAATGACAGCGTCAGAAGTGCGGCAGCTCAACTCATAGGGAAGGATAAATAGTCAGAAAGATCGGTCTAACTCGCTGAAATGGTTGAGTTTAGGTCGATTAAACTAGCAGTTGTTTTTAACTGACTATTTCTGTATACCACCAGCCATGCCCTCTTTTGATGTCTCGTCGGAAATGAACTGGCAGGAACTTGATAACGCCATCAATCAGGCGACCAAGGAACTGACCCAACGTTATGATTTTAAAGGCGTAAAGTCTGAGATCAAGCTCGACCAAAAGGCCAAGACCGTCACCCTTTGGGTGAGCGAAGAAGCTAAGCTCGACGCTTTGAAAGAAATCTTTGAAAACAAACTCATCAAGCGCGGTATCTCGCTGCTTTCGTTTGATTACAAAGATCTCGAGCCAGCCTTTGGCGGAAGCGTTCGCCAAGTCGCCACCATTCAAGCAGGCGTCTCTAAAGAGAAGGGCAAAGAAATCATCGCCACTCTTAAGGACAGCAAGCTGAAGGTCCAGGCTCAGATTCAAGATGAGCAAGTGCGCGTGACTGGAAAAAATCGCGACGACCTTCAAGAAGCCATCGCACTCCTTCGCAGCAAGCAAGACGCCATCAAAGTTCCAATGCAGTTCGGAAACTTCCGCGACTAAGACTCCCTCAGCCGAGAGAAAGCATTAAGTAGTAAAATTATGAGCAGTACTGAAAAATCGAAGTCCCCCGTTTATTTCGTCAGCCTTGGCTGTCCTAAGAATCTTGTCGATTCTCAAGTGATGCTGGGCCTCCTGGAAAAGGATCGTTACACGATCTCCGATAATCCAGACGACGCGGAAGTCATCATCGTCAACACCTGCTCATTCATTCAGGCATCCAAGGAAGAATCGATTGAAACGATTCTTGAGATGGCTCAGCAAAAGACGGACGGAAACTGCAAAGTTCTCGTCGCCTCAGGCTGCATGCCTCAGCGCTACTCCAAGGAGCTTGAGCGCGAAATGCCTGAAGTCGATCTCTTCATCGGCACCGGCCAATATCATCGCATCACTGAGCTTTTGAATGCTCAGGCCAAAGCCATGGAAGAAGGCGCGCCACTTCCTAAGCGCAGCTACATCGATCAGCCTGCGTTTATTCACACCGAAAAAGACCCACGCATGCACACGGGCCCAGCTTATACGGCTTTCTTGAAGCTCTCTGAAGGCTGCAACCGCCGTTGCGCTTTCTGCATCATTCCAAAGCTTCGCGGAAACGTTCGCTCCCGCACGGTTGAGTCTCTGGTTACCGAAGCTCGCCAAATGGCTGAGCGCGGAGTCCGCGAGCTCAACCTCGTCGCGCAAGATCTCACCGAGTACGGCATGGAATGGAAGTACAAGGAGCGCCTTGAGACGCTTCTTCCAGAACTTTGCAAGATCGATGGAATCGACTGGATCCGCCTCCACTATGTGTATCCGGATCAGTTCTCCGATGAGCTCGTTGACATCATCGCTCGCGAGCCAAAGATCGTGAAGTACCTCGATATGCCAATCCAGCACACGAACGATCGCGTGCTCGCATCGATGAACCGCCGCCTCACCAAGACCAAGCTTTTCGACCTGGTCGGTAAGCTCAGAGCCGAAATCCCAGGCGTTGTGTTCCGCACTTCGATCATCGTTGGCTTCCCTGGTGAGACCGAGGAAGAATTCAACGAGCTTTGCACCGACCTTGAGACGCTCGCACTCGATCACGTCGGCGTGTTCCGTTATTCGAACGAAGAAGGAACCAAGGCCGCTGAGATGGATGGCCAGATTCACGCCAACACCAAGCGCCGCCGCGCCAAGAAGCTCATTGAGCTTCTTCAGAAGCAATCGCTCGTTCGTAACGAGAAGTTTGTCGGTCAGACCGTTCAAGTCCTGGTTGAAGGCACGAGCGATGAAACCGATCTCCTTCTCCAAGGCCGCATGCCAACGCAGGCACAAGAGATTGATGGCCACGTGCTCATCAACGATCTTGGCGATCTCGTGGATGCTGAAGGCAATCCACTCTTTGCGACGGGTGACTTGATTGAAGTCGAAATCACCGAAGCACAGCCACATGATCTTGTCGGCAGCGCTGTGAAGATTCTGTCCAAGAGCCGCGTTACAGCCGCTCAAGCAGGACTCACCACCGAAAACCGTGAATGGCGCGGCGACAAGCGCCCGGCATTCACTCACTAATAGAGAGTTTTAAAATGGCGAACCAACCCGAATGGATCATTACGTCTCCTGAGCTTGAACAATGCATCAGCAAGGTCACCCTTGTTGATGTTCGTGAGCCAGAAGAGTTTGAAGAAAGCCGCATTGAAGGCTGCAAACTGATCCCACTGGGTGAGCTTCAGGCTCGCGCGAAAAATGAACTCAATCCTGAAGACGATATCGTCGTCTACTGCGCGCACGGTGTTCGCAGCTTGCAAGGCGTGATGGCTCTCAAGATGCTGGGCTTTAAGAGGCTTCGCTCGCTCGAAGGCGGAATCTGCGCCTGGCAGGAGTACCTCGAGAGCCGTTAAGTCGTGGATTTCCATTCACTCCTTCTGAAGTGCGCGATTGAAGAAGGATTCCCACTTGCTGGGGCGTTGGACAT
>JBJMMA010000140.1:0-4423 GCA_045805065.1 Bdellovibrionia bacterium
GCAGGAATGATCGGCATCAACGTCGGGGTCCCGGTCCCACGTGAGCCCTTCTCCTTTGGCGGTATTAATGAATCAAAATTTGGTCACGGTGACATCACGGGCACGAACAGCTTGAACTTCTGGAGCAACGTCAAAAAGGTCACGACCAAATGGCAGCAGAGCAACGATCGTAACTGGATGTCTTAACTCGCGAGAAAAATATGACCGAATTCAAACGCCCGTCGCATGTCGTCCTGACTTCCCACAAAAACATGATCTTTAAAGATCGCCCTCTCATTCAGTGGGGAGCAAAGACCGCCAAAGAGCGCGGCCCGGTGGTTGCCACAACAACATCGCAGAACAATCGAAACGCGATCGGATCTCATGGAGGCGGATACACGGTGTATCGTGCACTCTCCATCGTTGCCGGCAAATATCCACAGGACTTTCGCCCGGATCTGAACAACACTCACGCCACTGCTGACTTTGGGCCTTTTGACTCCTGGACTGATCCCGACAAAATCGTCTCGTTGGACCCCTGGGGCGCAAAGATCGTCGAAAACTTTGGCGACTATCTCAATCAGGGCTATCACATCCGGCCAACGATCGCGGTGACCCAAGCCCAACTCACGGTGCCTGAAGTCATTGATTCGATCAACGCCGGGAAGATTCCAATCGATGGAAACATCGTCACTGAGACCAAGGAGCTCAAGGTCACCAAGGTGGCTATCGAGCCAGTCTGGTATCTTCCAGGAATCGCCAAGCGGATGAAAATTGATGAGGGCGAGCTTCGGAAGATCCTGTTCACGGAAACAGGCGGCATGTTCCCGGAACTTGTGACTCGTCCTGATCTTAAAGTACTTCTACCCCCCATTGGTGGAACGACGGCATATATTTTCGGGGACCATAAAGATCTTTCAAATCCCGAGAAAGAGCTGACCTGCCGAGTCCACGATGAGTGCAATGGCTCGGACGTTTTCGGGTCAGATATCTGCACCTGCCGTCCCTATCTTGTCCATGGCATTGAGGAAGCCGTCCGAACCGCGCAGCGCGGAGGTGTCGGGCTCATTGTTTACTTCCGGAAAGAAGGTCGCGCGCTTGGCGAAGTCACAAAGTTCCTGGTCTACAACGCCCGTAAGCGCCAAAAGGGCGGCGACTCTGCCGCTACCTACTTCAAGCGCACGGAGTGCGTCGCAGGAGTTGAGGATGCGCGTTTTCAAGAGCTCATGCCAGACGTTCTTCAATGGTTTGGAATCAAGAAAATCCATAACCTCATGTCGATGAGCAACATGAAATACGATGCCATCGTCAACAGCGGCATCGAAGTTCTCAATCGCCATGAGATTCCGGATCACCTCATTCCCGAAGACGCACACGTTGAACTGGAGGCTAAAAAAGCAGCTGGCTACTTCAGCTCAAATGCCGCCAAAGTAAAGCTCAACGACGCGCTTGGGATGATCAAGGGCCGCGGTCTGGTGGAATGATCATGACAACACCTGACTCTCAGATTCAAGTGGACCCACAGGACATCGATTATCTATTGAGCCCCCAGGCCGTCCGGGAAAGATCGCAGATGGTTTTTGATCTTGCGACAAAGGGTCAAACTCACTTCAAAGTGAATCACGATCGTCTGGACACGGTCGCAGATTATGTCCTTGAAGTGATTCGCGAGAACTATCCTGATCTGAGGATTCCGTTTCACTCCCGAAACAATCATCTCAATGCAGGAAAAATTGATCGGCTCGGTAGACTCGAAAAAATGCTTTCCGGAAAAGCAAAGACGGAGATCGCCAAGTCTAAGATCGATCTGATCGTGGTCTCGGTTCTTCTGGATGCAGGAGCAGGAGATCGCTGGACGTATCAAGAGTCTGGCCAACCGCCGGGCGCAAATAAGATCTATTCACGCTCAGAAGGTCTTGCGGTCGCAAGCTTTCATATGTTTCAAGCGGGAGGCTTTTCTTCGGATAAGAGCTCTCCCCTTCAGGCAGACATTCAAGGCTTGAAAAACATCATGCCTTTTGACCTTGAGCGGTATTTTCAGGTCAAAAAGGAAAACCCTCTGGCAGGTGTCGAAGGTAGAGTCTACCTCCTCAACGCACTCGCCATTGCCATGGAGAAGCAGCCTGCCATCTTCAAAAATGGTCGAATTGGAGATCTTCTCGACCACCTCACCGAAAAGCATGGGAACAAACTCAAGGCTGCCCATGTCCTGGATTTCGTTCTCCGCACGTTGGGTGAAATCTGGCCATCGCGACTCCGACTGAGGCAGCAAAACCTGGGTGACGTCTGGAGCTATAAAAATACTCTGATCCCGTTCCACAAACTCTCCCAATGGCTTTCGTACTCTCTTCTGGTTCCAATGATGGAAGCCGGGATTGAAATCACGGACGTCCATGAGCTGACCGGCCTGCCGGAATATCGAAATGGGGGCCTTTTGCTGGATCTCGGTTTTCTTGAGCTCAAGAACCCTGAACTACTCACAAAGAAGCACGAACCTCATAGCGACGTCATTGTGGAGTGGCGGGCTCTCACCGTCACATCGCTCGATCTGATCGGCGATGCCGTCCGAAAAAAGCTTGGGCTGATGCAAGATGAGCTTCCATTGGCAAAAGTTCTTGAAGGTGGAACCTGGCATGCGGGCCGGAAGATCGCCAAAGAGAAGCGCCCTGGAGGCGAGCCACCACTGAATATCGTCAGTGATGGCACTGTGTTTTAACAATCGATCCTAAGGAAAGTTATGAAAAACCTGGTCCTCGTCGATCACCCCATTGTCCGACACTCACTGACCCAGCTCAGAGATAAGAATACGGAGAGCCCTGCCTTTCGTCGCAGGTTGAATGAGATTGCGCGTCTGATCGCCTATGAAGCAACGCGTGACCTGAGCACTCGCCTGGTTGAGATCGAAACGCCTCTTGCGAAAATGAAAGGCGATAAGGTCGAAAACGCTCCTGTGATCGTATCGATCATGCGCGCAGGCAACGGTATGCTCGACGGCTTGCTGGGAATGATGCCTTTTGCAGCCGCTGGCCATATCGGCATCTATCGCGACAAATTCATTCACAACACGGTTGAGTACTATCTCAAGCTTCCAAATGACATTAAAGGAAAGCAGATCTTTCTAGCGGATCCGCTTCTTGCCACAGGCGACACCGCTGTGGCGTGCGTGGATCGGCTCAAGCAGTTTGAAGTCGGGCCCATCACTCTTTTATCCGTTTTGTGCTCAAAACGGGGCCTTGAGCAGCTTCATCACTTTCATCCTGACGTGAAAGTCTATGCGGTATCAGTCGAGCCTGAGATGAATGATTCAGGCTATCTGATTCCGGGCTTGGGTGATGCGGGCGATCGTATTTACATGACTCAATAAGGAGTCTTCCTTGGAAACAAGAACCTGGGTAATTGCAATCGTCGGAGGCAGCGGAAGCGGCAAAACGACGTTAGCAAAAAAGCTTCAGCAGGAGTTTGGGGAAAAGGACTGTGTCATCCTGAGTCAGGATAGCTATTACATCGATCAGAGCCATAAATTTGATCGGGATGGCGGCGCCGTCAACTTTGATCACCCAAGCTCTCTTGAATTCACTCTTCTAGCCAAGCATCTGGAGCGTCTGAAGGCAGGTAGCGATATTGAAGTCCCGATCTATGACTTCCCAACTCACAAACGTCTCACCACGACCGAGACACTTCGACATCACCCACTGGTTCTTGTCGATGGAACTCTGGTTCTTTCTCAAAGGGAGCTGCTTCCCTACTTTGATGAGTCGATCTTTCTGGATGTGGACGAGGACACACGGTTCCAACGCCGCATGAAGCGTGACATTGAAGAGCGCGGACGGACACCTGAGGGAGTGCGGGAGCAGTTCTATAAACAAGTCAAAGTGATGCACGATGAATTTGTTGAACCATCCAAAACGGTATCCAGCATTCTCCTGAGCCAGAGTGACGTTGTGGTACAGAAGCAAACGAACTCAAAGCTTCACTCCCGAATTGTTGAGCTCTTGAAGTCAATGAAATCGATAGCTATTTTCAATTTCTAAAGCCGTTAACGTTTTCAATAGAACTTGCCGAAACGAAGCTGTGAAGTTCCATAGGCATTTTCATCTCACAAGCTTTGCACTCTTTTTCTTCGCCAGCGCCCAGGCTAACGCCGAGGAATGTCTTGTTGGCGAACTTCGATCCAATTTAGGTGCGTCTCAAACTCTCCAAAAAACTCCAGCTTCTCAATTTGCATCTTGGAACCTGGATCACTTACCGACACTTCAGGCTGACAACTTTTTCCCCTCTGAGTTCTTGGACAAGATCAAAAAAGAGCTGGGTCCAGTCCGTGTTAAAATCACTGATCACACAAAAGAAGCCGGAAAATTTCGTGGCTATGAGTCTGCTTCCTTTGAAATCGCCACAAGTCAACGCACACTTGCCCGTTGGACAGTCATTTTTGATCGGAAGCACC
>JBJMMA010000141.1:0-20365 GCA_045805065.1 Bdellovibrionia bacterium
ATTCAGCGTGCTTGGCTAATTCGCTTTGCGCAGTCTGGAGCGCGTCTTGGGAGTAATCCCAGATTGCGACCTGAGCGCCAGCCTTCAGGAAATCCTGAACCATTTGAAAGCCAATCCCTTGAGCGCCTCCGGTGATGACAGCGTTCTTACCCTGGAAATCAAAACGGATATTCGACATGGATCGCAGCCCCCCTCGGCTGATCTTAGAATCTTTAAGCCGATATATCCGTCCAAAGTAGAACTGTCAACGAATCCACTCCGGCGCTTTGCGTTAACTTCAAAACACCTTGAAACACTGTGTGATCTTTCATAAACACAAACTTTGAAAGAGGGAGAATCGATGACTCATCATGCATTAAGAAGAGCAACTATTTGTGGAACTGGTTTTTACGCTCCTGAGAAAGTAATCAAGAACCAGTATTTCAACGAGCTTTATAAACAGGACATCGATACCTTCCTTCGTGAAAAAAGAAATATTTTCGAGCGTCGTCACATGGACGCAACGCAATCGACGTCGGATCTCATTCTTCCCGCCGCTCGGGAAGCGATGAAGAACGCGGGCATCACTGCTGAAGATCTCGATCTCATCATCATCGCGACCGACACGCCGGATTACATTTCTCCATCGACCGCTGCAGTGATCCAATATCGCCTTGGTGCAAAGAAAGCGGGAACGTTCGATGTGAACACCGCGTGCGCGGGCTTTGTCACCGCACTCGACATCGCTTCCAAATACATCATGTCCGATGAACGCTATGAGAACATCCTTGTTGTTGGCGCTTACGGAATGAGCAAGCACCTGGATTGGGCCGATTATAAGATTGCAACGCTTTTTGCCGATGGCGCAGGCGCTGTCGTTGTTCGTCCGGCACCTAAAGATTCGAACGAGGGGATTCTGGCCTCACACCTTTACACAGATGGCCAGTACCACGACTATATGGGAATCTACGCCGGTGGCACGCACAAGCCAACTACCCATGAAGTGATCGATAACAAGGAACACCTTCTTAAGTTCCCAAAACGCATCCCGCCAGAAACCAACGGGATCCACTGGCCAAAGCTCGCCATGTCGGTTCTCGACCGCATCGGCAAAGCTCCCTCGGATGTGACTCATTATATCCTGACTCAATTTAACATCGCGTCGATTCATGAGACGCTCGACGCTCTGAAAGTGGATCGCGCTCGCGGTCATACGATCATGGATCGCTATGGCTATACCGGAAGCGCATCGATTCCGATGGCGATTGCCGACGCTGCTAAGAGCCATAAACTCAAGAAGGGCGACACGGTTCTTCTGATTGGCTCCGGCGGCGGCATGAGTATGGCATCTCTCGCAATGATCTGGGGGTACGATACTTGAGCGCACCATTCGAGGCAGATTGGCTAAAACGTTGGAACCTTTATTCTCCGCAGTCCGTCGCAATTCAAGACGCGGACTCAGGGAAGAGCTTCACGTATCAACAGCTTTTTGAAACCTCGAACCGGCTCGCTCATTATCTGAAGAACCACTATCAAATTGAAAAGGGTGATCGCGTCGCAGCTCTTTCCATGAATGAGCTCGAGTATGTGGCCCTCTTTTTTGCCACGCAGCGACTTGGGGCGATTTTAGTCCCGATCAATTTTCGCCTGACTGCGCGCGAAGTGGCTCACATCCTCTCCGATAGCGAAGCAAAGCTACTCATCCATCAAAGGCAGTTTGCCGGGGTCGTCGAGCAGATCCGGCAATCCGAGCCTAAGGCCATGCCCAAGGCTTTGATGTATTTTGATGGCGCGGACAGTCTGGCATCGGTTTGTGAGTCCCGCTCTCTGCCATCAGATCTCCATCCTATGGATGACGTGACGATGGAAACGCCTTGCATGATTCTTTACACCTCGGGCACGACCGGTGCTCCAAAAGGTGCGGTCATCACGCAAGGGATGATCTTTTGGAATTCCGTCAACACGACCCTGAGGCTTAATCTCAGTCAGTCAGACGCAACTCTTTCATTCCTCCCCTTCTTTCATACAGGCGGATGGAATGTGCTTACGACGCCGTTCCTTCATCGTGGCGCGCGCGTCATTCTTCTCAAGAAGTTTGACCCGGATCGCATCCTCAAGCTTTGCGAAACCGAAAAGGTCTCCATTTTGTTTGGCGTCCCCACGATGCTCGACATGATGAAGCACTCGCCTCTCTTCAAGCAGGTCGATCTCAGCTCGGTTCGCTATGCGATCGTAGGTGGCGAGCCGATGCCTATGGACCTGATCCGCACCTGGCAGGATCGCGGAATCCCGGTTCGCCAAGGCTTTGGGCTAACCGAGTTCGGTCCCAACGTTTTCTCTCTCAACGAAGAACACTCAACTCAGAAGATCGGCTCCATTGGATTTCCGAATTTCTATATCGATGCAAAAATCGTCGATGAAACTGGCAAAGACCTGGGCGCTGAAGAAATTGGCGAGCTTGTGCTCCGTGGCCCAATGTGCACGCCAGGATATTGGAAGAACCCTGAAGCGACCGCTCAAACCATTCGCGATGGATGGCTCCATACAGGAGATCTCGTTCGTCGCGACGCTGAAGGCTTTTACTACGTCGTAGGGCGTAAAAAAGACATGTACATCAGCGGCGGGGAAAACGTTTATCCTGCTGAGATTGAGCAATTCTTAAGAACTCATCCGTCCATTCGCGAAGTCGCAGTCATTGGCGTTCAAGATGAGAAATGGGGCGAAGTAGGCAAAGCCTTCATCGTTACTCATTCGGGCGAGCCGATTGAAACGGCAGAGCTTACGACGTTCTGCCAATCCAATCTGGCAAAGTACAAGATCCCCAAGCACTTCGCCTTTCTTTCGGAACTCCCAAAAGGCGATAGCGGGAAGATCTTGAAGCGCGCCCTACGTTAGTGAAATATTTCCTCGAGCTTTTCTTGAGCGATTCTTCCAAACAGGCCGCCCTGGCGCCACCAGGCAGATGGATGAGGGATCTTGCCCTTGACTCGCTCTTTGTACTCTTCGGGAGTCAAAGCCTGGGAAACAAACCATTCGGCATCATTGCCCAGCGGAAAAACAACCGCGTCTTTCATTGAAGGGTCGGTCAGACGCTTGCGCAGATTCTTGATCGCCTCCTGGACCTCTGGGCTTTTCTTCTGCTTCTTATAGCCATACTCGCCGCTGGCCTTGGCAAACCCGAGATTACTCACAGGCTCAGCCTCGGGGTACTTGGCCGCAACTTTGGGATCCAGGGGAAACTGAACAGCATTGATCACGGCAATGTGATTTTTGGAGCTGAGCTTTTCCATGCGCTTCAGGCTCACGTCTTCGCTGCTTTCGTTCTGAAGAATCTCCCCGAGCTTTTTCCACCAGACGCGACCAGCTGCCCCGCAAAGCGGGCGGCGCTCGGCTTTGACCTCAGGCTCAACTTCACTGATATGCGGAGACTCGGCGACAAACACGATCTTTGGGACCAGGCTCTTCAGCTCAGGCCGATCGACAGGCGAAATGTCTGGGACAAAGTATCGGGCTTTCTTCATTTCGATATCCTTATGGTAGAGTTCCTTTAAGCTCTATTTATGATCATCGATCACGTCAATTTGAATCATATCCGGATCTTTGAATGCGTCTTTCGGACCCAAAGCATGACTGCCGCGGCGCACGAACTTCACTTAACGCAATCCGGCGTAAGCCAGCACATCCGATCGCTGGAAGACATGCTCGACGTTAAGCTCTTTGATCGCATCCAACAAAAGCTGGTTCCAACCGCGCAAGCCCGCGTTCTTTACGAGAACTGCTCCAAGAGTCTGCAACAGATCGAGCAGGCTCTCTTTCATTTGAAAGGCGGAGATACCCAGCTGAGCGGCACGATCTCCATTGGGATGCCGGTGGAATTCGGCAATAACGTGATTCTTCCGCTCTTGGGACAGTTCTGCCGCAAACATCCGTTGGTGAAACTCCACATCAAGTTCGGTTTTGCATCCCAGATGAACGAGGATTTACTGACAGGCTCGCTTGATTTTGCCTTTGTCGATGATTTCCGACTCGATCGCCGCATCTTGACGGAGAAGGTTTACGACGAAGTCCTGGATCTCTGCATCAGTGAAGAACTGATCAAGAAAAAGGGCCCTCCCAAGCAACAACGCAAGTACTTTGAGTCTCTGGATTACGTGGATTACCAGGAGAACGAACCCATCTTGAGAATGTGGTTCCACCACCATCTTGAGACACGCCACATTGACCTGAACGTGCGAGCCACGGTGATGGACGTGCAAGCGATTGCGCGCCTGATCTTATCTGAAGCAGGCGCGGGAGTTCTCCCATCACATCTTCTGGCCAAGCTTCAGAAAGAAGGCCATCGCATCTACAAGTTCAAAGGCTGCGGAAAGCCCCTGAAGAACGCGATCAGCGTTGCGCATCTGGAGCTTCGCACTCACTCCCCGACCGCACTGAGCGCTCTGGAGTTTCTGAAAACGTCCCTCGGTCCATCTAAAGCTTAGGAGATGGCTAAAGCTTAACGAGGTGGAATGATTTTCACCATCACCACGCTTGGCGTTGGTTTGGGCGCAGGCTGAGCCTGAGTCGCGACAGCTTTTGGCTTTGGCTTAGGAGTTGGCTTGGACGTTGTTACGGGAGCATGAATCGTTTCGGCCGTATCATTTGCCGAAGGCAAAGTAATGACCTTCCCATCGCCACGAACATGGAAGCTGATGGATTGCATCGACTTGCTGAAGACGCCATCCATTCCCCAAGTCAGATTCAGAGTCATGCCTGCAATCGGGTTCTTCTGCGTTCCATGGTTCACGAGTTCCGCGACCTTGGCTTGAGCGTAGAAGTCCTTATGATACCCAATCTGAATCTGTGCAGGCAGGACCGTGACATTCGTCAGATAACTTCCCACGCCTTTGTAATGTCCGCCGTAAGTAAAGATGAGCCGGTAATAGACATCCCCGAGGTAAGCTTTACGGGCCGAATAAAGCTGCGTCCGATAAAGCTTGGCGATCGGATCTTTCCAGCTATCGAGCTCCGTCCAACTTTTGATGCCTTGAGGGACGGCACTTGCGACATCCAGATCCAGGTTCATCTTGGGGCGACCCGCTTCGATCACTCCCCAAACCGTTTTCCCGATATTGACAATCGCATCGAGCGCAATCGTGCCGATGATGATCGCCCCCATATCCAGCAGCTGGGGTTGAGGCGTTCCAATGGCAGAGTACTGATCCCAAAACTCGTTTGAAATCGGTGCAATCCGATCGGCCTCGATCTCCGGCACTTCCTGTAAGGTGAAGCTTGCCGGAGGTTCGTCTGGCATCGCTTGAGCGATCGAACTGGATGCCAAAGCCAAAATCAAGAGAGCCGATAAAACACAGGCTGCTCTAGGCTTTTTCATGGGTTAGCGGCGCCTCTGGCCTGAACCTTTGCCGATTGGGTAGATTTCTTCTGGCTCTTCGTCTGGAGCGGAGAGGTTCTTCATCTGACCATCGCCACGGACGTAGATCACAGCAGAGTTACCGTGCGTGCTGAACACCTTGCCACGGCTCCACTCAACAAGAACTTGCGCTCCTGCGATTGGGTTTGTGGAGTCCTTGCTCACGTTGACCAGACCTTCGTTTGGAATGCGAGCGCGAACGTTGAACTCCTGGCCCCAGTTGACCTTATAGTCAGCTGCTTGAACCGTGAGGTTCGCGATGTAACTTCCAAATCCACGGTAGCTTCCGCTGTGCCAGAAGGTCAGGCGGAAAACGAATTCGACTTTCTTGTTCTTTCCATCACCAGGAACGATGATTTGGTAGTTCTTGGTCTTTGGCTCCCAGCCTTCAAGTTCGGCAGCAGAAGACACGCCCTGTGGCAATGCGCTTGCGCTTGGCGTGTCGATATTCACGACCGCATGTCCGTCCTTGATGAACTGCCAGACGTCCTTGCCAAGATTGACAATTCTCTCGAGAACGATCACGGCGCCGCCGATTTTTCCGATGGTGCCATCGGTTGGCATCGGGTCAGTTCCCCAGGTTGGATAGGTAGGAGGCGTGTAAGGCGGAAGTGGATTAGGGACTGGAGGAATCGTATCGCCAGGGGTCGTTGGAAGACATCCGACAGGACCATCTGGAGTAAAGATATTGATGATTGGTCCGACAGGTCCGACGATTGGAGGGGTTTGGTTTGGATTCACACCCTTTGGGCAAGGAGGAGGATTTCCGCCGGTGCCTCGGCCGTTTCCTTCAGGGCCGCCAGGAATTGTCCAATCTGGAGTCACGGTGTTGCGTTGGTATTGAGAGAGTGTTCGGAAGCTGGATTCGTAAATGCCCATGCGAAGAAGATCGCTTGCAGAGAGCTCGCGGACTCGGACCGCAGGAGCGGTCTCAGAAGCCTGAGCGATAGATGCCGAACAAAGAATTCCGAAAGCGCCGATTGAAAAAGCCAGTGCAGACACTTGGAAACGCCAGTTGAAGTTTCTCTCCATTTTACTACCCCCGCTCATTTGGCGGCGAGAATGTCACCGACAACCGAGCCTGCCTTTCTTTGGCACCTGTAAATAGTGGGGCGGGCACGAAAACGCAAACTTTTCTTTCGCACCCGGTTATGGAAAAACCGAACAATGCTCACAAGTTGTTAAGCGTTTCAGCTTCCAAGCAGTTGAGCATTTTAGATTGTAAGGACTTATCAAAGGCTTAAGGCAACTCCATCGCTCAATCCATGGCAAGATCGCGGCTGTCCAAGCGATGCTCTGGAGTTAAAAGCACTTCAGCTACAAGTCCTTCCGTTAAGTCCGAGGCGCACCAGCGAATGGCGGCAGCCATGCTTCTGCGGTCCTTCTCATTCTCCAGGCTCCATTGGGCATGCTCTAAGAGCAGGGCAGCCGCAAAGACACGAGCCACAGAAAAGGCAAATACGCGTGCAGCAGTCTGAATGGCATCAGGCCCTGCTTTCGCAGCCTTTGGAAGAAACGCCATCACACGAGAAAGCGCATCTCGCGCCCGAGCGGTGGATGAAGCAAGCTCAGCGTGAGTGATCGCTCCCAAGCGAGCCTGAGTAGCTCCGACAAGCGCTTCGAATGCGCCTTCCTTCTCAATTGCCCGAAGAAGATCAAGGCTCAGCACGTTGGTCGTGCCTTCCCAGATCGCAAGCACTTGCGTGTCTCTCAGAATTCTTGGAATGCCTGTGTCCTCAATGTAGCCTGCGCCACCAAAGGACTCGACCACTTCGCTCACCACGGAGACACCCTGCTTTGCCGTGAAAAGTTTCACGATCGGCATCAGGCCACGAAGCACAGCGGAGTCTTGAGCCGACGCCTCACCGAGCTCCTCTTTTCCCAGAAGCTCCGACGCGTGCATCACAAGATGAAGTGCCGCTTCAAACTGAACCTGCATCCAGGCCAGCGTTTCCAGGTGCAAAGGCTGCTCAGACAGCGGCTTTCCGAATGCGATTCGCTTAGGGGCGTAATCCCGAGCCAGCGCAATGGCGCGTCTCATGTTTCCGACAGCGCAACAGGCGTTGTACATGCGGGTGACGTTAAAGAGGGTCGCGATCTTTCTCACTCCCCCACCCTCGCCACCGACAAGTTTCGCTGGAGTTCCCTCAAGCGTGAGCTCCGCGGTTGGAAGCGCATCGGTCCCAAGCTTGTCTTTCAAGCGATTCACGCGAATGTTTTTGAGCTTTCCATCGGCATCACGCAACTCGAGATAGAAAAGGCTCAGCCCGCGGCTTCCCTCAGGTGCGCCGGGAAGTCTCGCAAGCGTCATCGCCATCTGGGACGTCGTTGCCGAAGTGAACCACTTGTCACCATAGAGGCGGTATTGACCGTTTTCCACGCGCGCCTCAGTCTGAGTTCCCCCAACGTCTGATCCGCCCGCACGCTCAGTCATCCATTGACCGGATGTCCAGAACTGCTTGGGATCACGTGAGGTCAGATGCTTGAACGCTCCTCGCTTGAGCTCCTCATCACCATGGACCTCAATGAGTCGTGCGGCTCCATCCGTCATGGCAAGTGGGCAGGTGTAAATCGCGGACGAGGGCTGATAGAGAAAGAGCTTCGCAAACTGGACCAGGCGAGAGAGCGAGCCATATTCCCGCTCATAGCCCGCGGCCACAATACCTTCCTGTGCGGAGACGGCATCGAGATCCTTCCACGCTTGGGAGGTTTCGATGAAGTCAATCCGGCGTCCCCACGGATCAAACTGAACGAGCCGTGGCTTCACTTTCTCGGCCGCAATGGAGAGCTCCAGAAGATCGGTCGCGGTTCTCTCACCAAAGCGGCGAAGATCCTTCTCAACGACCGCGTGCACTTGAGGAGGCAGCTTTCGTTTGAGAATGGATCGCAGAACACGATCGGCTTCAAATTGATTCGAGAGCTTGGGTCCAGTCTGAAAGAAAGGATTCATGCTCTCAAAGATACGTCAATTTAACGAACTCGTCACGTAAAGCGACGCGCGTTTTCAGTATTTTGCGGAGTGATAGAGATTCTTTATATACTCGTGGGGAATCGCCTGCGTGACGCTCGCCGGTCCTCGATCACCGTCCTGCTGGGTTGCGGCAAAAACCGCGACACCCAACATCACAAACAATCCAGCAATCGAAACGACAAATACCTTTGGCATAAGAGTTTCCCTTTTGTTTCTCTTCGGTCAGGCGATGAAAAAACTTTAGGGAAATTTAAAGGAATGATGACGGCAATGCGTCATCATTCCTCCATTACCTTACCTCAAATACTCTTTGGCACTCTCAGGCGATATCCTTGAATCCATCATGGTCATGACCTGGGATTGCGTTGATATTCGTCACTTTACCCGAAGACTCGGTTGTGTTCGCAGGAGCCGACACGGCTGCTTTTGCGCTCGGCTTCTCGCTTCGCTTGCGAGGAGATCTCGGCTTTTCAGCTGTCACTTTCTGAGTGTGCGTCTCCCCTTGCTTGCCTTCAATCGCAGATACCAGCTGGTCCACTGCGGATTTCAACACTTCCGCCTCAAGCGAAAGATCCTCAGCCGCTCTTGCAGCTTGCTCGCCTGCCGCTGAGTTTTGTTGCGTGACCTGATCCAGCTGGCTCATCGCTTTGTTGATTTCCGAGATCCCTTGCGCCTGTTCCTGGCTTGCGGATGAAATCTCGCTGGCCATCGTTGCCGTACTTGAAGCATCCGTCACGATGTTCTCAAGCACTTCTCCGCAACGCTTTGCCACTTCCACTCCCTCATTCACCTCGTGCTTGCCTTGTTGAGCAAGGGTCTCCACCTTTGTACGGGTCTCAGCGACCAGGCTTTCCACCTTTTTAATGCTGTTTTCAAGAAGACCTGTAATCTCCTTGGCGGCGTTTCCACTCATTTGAGCAAGATTGCCGACTTCTTCGGCGACTACGGCAAATCCCTTTCCATGCTCACCGGCGCGCGCAGCCTCAACGGATGCGTTGAAGGACAGGAGCTTGGTTTGGAAAACGATGTCATTGATGACTTTGGTCTTGGCGCCGATCTCCTGGATCACGTTCACGACATCCGCCATCTTCTGATTGCTCTCATTGATCTCAGTCATGATCTGCGCGTTGCTCTGATTGATTCTTTCCATGGAATGAATCATCTGCTCAACGGCTTGCTTGCCTTCGTTCGAAGTTTCACGCGAGCGTGCCGAGGTTTCAGCCGTCTTCTTGGCGTTCTCAGTGTTCTTTCCGATCATCGAGCTCATTTCCTCGATGGACGCAGCGGTCTCCTCAAGAGATGCGGCCTGCTCGGAAGTCGATTGCGAAAGCTCCTGAGAAGCAGATGCAATCTGACGCGAGGAGCTTGCGACTTGAATGGAGCTCTTGTTCAACGAATCAATGATCTGAGCCACAGCCTTGCTGAAAGCGCGAACAATGAAGAAACACAAAACTCCGCCCGCAAGCAGAGCCAATACACCGGCAAGGATGCTGTCTCGACGAGAACTTTCGTATTCCTTTTGAGCATCTACCGAAGCATCGGACATGCGCTTCTCGTTCAGGCTGACAATCTCAATGAGAGTTCCGCCCATGATTTTTCGAAGCTGAGTAGCCTTGATCTGAGCAGTCTTTTGAGCCTCTTCATACTTTTGCTCGTGGACAAACTTTTCCATTTCTTCAATGGCGCTCCACCACGCATCAAACTGTTCCTGATATTTTTTGGCGAGGGTTTTTCCTTCGGCGGCCGCAATATCGATAAATCGATTGAGACTGTCCTGCATGGCCTTCTTCTTGGCCAGCATCTCAGACTCGATTTTCTCTTGCTCGGCTTTATCGCGCGACAAAACAAGGTCACGCATCTTGATCGCAATGCTCAGCTGGGCGCTATTGACGTCGTTCATGCTGTCGATGCGTTGATAAAGAGTGCCGGTAATATTGGAGAGCGAGTTATTCAGGCTGGAGAGCTTGGCAATCCCCATGAAAACCGAGAACACATTCGATACAACAAAGATTGAAACGACAAAGTAGATTTTAGCGTTGAGACTCCAGCTTTTCATAAATGGTTCCTTTTAATGAAACGGCCAATAGGTAAATTTCTCGCCTGACACTTCATGGATCGGAAACAACTCTGATTTACTTTTGATTAAGATTTATAAATGAATTTGAAGGAGCGCCTGACTTTGCCGCCAAGTTACTGACGGTAAAACTCAACAGGAAGACTTGCCGCAGGGCACCCCTATATGCGAATAGTGTCCTATATGGAACGCTACGCAAAACAGGCGGCTCAGGCCCTCAATCAAGTTCTTCCGGCTTATGGCATTGAGCCACTTCAGGCATCTGACCTTGAAACCCCGCCTGATCCAAAGCTCGGGGACTTTGGCTTTCCGTGCTTTAAGTTAGCGAAACCTTTACGTAAAGCGCCTCCACAAGTAGCCGCGCAGATTGTCGATGAACTCAAAGCCAAGGGCGCTGTCCCTGCTGGTCTTGAAGTCGCAGCGGTCGGTCCTTATGTGAACTTTACCGTTCCACCCCAGGAAGTCCTGCGCTCCCTTCTGAAAGATCTTTTGAGCGGTCCAGGGCTTGGTCACTATGGACAGCTCGATGCATCCAGCCGCGGCACTTGGGTGCTGGAGTACAGCTCCCCGAACGTCGCAAAGCCTCTGAACATCTATCACCTTCGCACGACTGCCCTGGGTGCGGTGCTCGATCGCGTGGGCCGTTATCGCGGCTACAAGGTCGTCTCGATCAATCACTTGGGCGATTGGGGCAAACAATACGGAATGCTCACGGTGGCGTTCGAGCATTTCAAGATCCCTCTCGATCGCGAGCTTACGATGATGGAGCTTGTGAATCTTTATGTGAAGATTAACGCCGAGGCCGCTCAAGATCCAACCATTGAAGATCGCGCTCGCGAAGCATTCCTCAAGCTCGAAAAAGGCGATCCAACGATCACTGCTTTCTGGCAAAAATGCGTCGACATCTCGATCCGAGAGTTTGACCGAATCTATAAGCGCCTGAACGTCCACTTTGATCACATCTGGGGCGAAAGCTATTACAAAGACCAGCTGGATCCCCTGCTTGCCGACCTCAAGAAGAAAGGCATTCTTGTTGAGAGCGAAGGCGCCTGGGTGGTTCCAGTCACGGATCGCGAAGGAAAAGAGCTTCCCCCCTGCATTCTTCAAAAGAGCGATGGCGCAACGATTTACGCGACTCGCGATATCGCGGCCGCTGTTTATCGCTTTGAGAAGTTCCATTTTGATCGCATGACTTACATCGTGGGCGGCGAGCAGCGCCTGCACTTCCAGCAAGTCTTCAGCGTTCTAAGAAAAATGGGCTGCAATTGGGAGCCTCGTTGCGAGCACGTCCCTACCGGGCTTTATCGCTTCAAAGACGCCAAGATGTCGACCCGTAAGGGCAACTTTGTCACCTTGGAAGACGTTCTTGAGATCGCAAAAGAGCGCGTCACTCAGCTGATGAACGATCGCGCAGCCAAGGCGGCGGCCGAAGGCACAGGCATCGCAACCGCACCTGACGCCGCAACGACTGAAGCCATTGCCGTGGGCGCTGTCGTGTTCCATGATCTTTCGACCGATCCAGCCCGTGATGTTGAGTTTGATCTTGAGCGCGTCGTGGATTTCGAAGGCGAAACTGGCCCCTACTTGCAATACGCTCACACCCGCTGCCTGAGCATTCTACGCAAGGCGCGCGATACAGGTCAGTCCAAGCAAGAAATCGGAAGCGCTGAGATGTTCTCAGAAGCACTGATTGCAAAGCTTGGAAAGCCAGAAGAGCTTGCACTGGTGAAAGCCCTGGGCCAGTTCCCACTTCATCTGGAGCGCACCTTGCGTTTTGGAAAGGCAAGTCAGCTGGCTCACTATCTGATCGATGTGACCAAGGTCTTTGGTGCGTTCTATCGTGAGTGCCGTGTTCTTGGGGAAGAGCCAGAGCTCACTCAAGCACGCTTGATGCTCGTTGATGCCACTCGCCGCATTTTGGCGCAGGGACTTGGCCTCCTCGGCATTCCGCTGCCTGAAAAGATGTAACCAAAAGGTGGTCGCCTCCTTTTTGTAGCGCATACGCGTCATGACTGCCAAGCGTGAGCAAATCAAAGCGAGTTCAGAACTTAGATAAAATCCCTCGCTGCGACTTCCTGTCGCAGTTTCTGGACGGCATCCTGCCTGAAACGGCTCGGGCTTTATCTAAGTTCCGAACTCGTTTTGATTTGATCGGACTTCGGTTGTTGCTGCAGGTGCGCTACCAAAAAGAGCCGGATACCTTTTCGCCTATTCGATTATCTGAGGATGATCGTTAGGAGGATTTCTCGCGATTCGAACTTTAGGATTCGCGTGTCGCCCTTCTCTTGAAGTTCGCCATCGAAGTGAACTTTCGGCTCCTTAGACCCCAACTCCTTTAACACATCGCCTTTGAGCCAGCCTGAGACGTGAATGTCTTTTCCGGTTGCTTGAGAGAACTGCAATACGATTGAGCGCGGTGTTTGAGGATTTGTCCCCCCCACAGGGGCTAACTGGAACTTGATGTCGCCTTTTAGGTTTGTTGCATTCTCAATCTGAGTCTTTGCCTGAGCATCGATTTGCATTAGCCCTGTGCTGCTCGACGCAGGCAAGACCAGAATGCCTTTCCAATTACCGGCAAATTCAGGCTTGAGTGAGTCTGGTGCTTTTGAAGAAAGTCTTAAAAGCGGGCCGCGGGATTTTGGAACTCCGACAGGCGCTTCCTGGATCCGATCTTTGACCCAAGGCATTTGCTCTTTCTGATAGAACTTCTCTAAAAGCGTATTGGCTTTAGGGGTCGCGATTTTTCGCAAGGCTTGTCCCGCTGCTACACGAGTCTGAGGATCATCGTGCGAGAGAAAGCCTGCGATAAAATCGGTTTCGCTGGCACCAGCTGCGTTTCCTACCGATTGAATGGCCCCGTTTCGGATCGCGTCTTGTTGGCTCGATTCGGCCTGCTTTTTCAAAAACGCAATCGCCTCAGGATCATGATACCAGCCCAACGCCTCAACCAGGCGAAGGCGCTGATAAATGCCCTGGGTTTTCCCATAAAGCGCGATGATCGCGTGAGGAGCCTCGGGCCCAAGACTTTGCCACCAGACTGGAGTATCCGTCGGATGACGTTCTGAGATCTTCTCTTGAATGATCTCTTCCAGATCCGAGCCTGCCGCAAAAACTGAAAAACAAGTCATGGCAAGCACGCCGGTCAGGACGCAGATTGCGAGAAGATTAAAGCTCAGAGCGGCGGGTTTTCGAGTCATGGTAGAATTCATTTTTAACCCTATTGGATATACGAGCTGTAGTTGATGATCCCACCCGAATGAGGCGAGAAAAGTTTTCCATCACCGGTCCCGGAAGCCGTGTCCCAATGCTTCGTTGTCCACCACATGATGTGATTGAACTGGCACTCTGTCGCCGTGGCGCAAAAGCTGGTGCTCCCGTTATACCCGGAACATGCAGCATTGCAGGTACTTCCGCTCCCTTGAAAAGCGTGATTGTCCAGGAGCCTGCACGAGTTGATGGAGAGATATCCATTGATGTTGGTTGCCGAGCAGACCGGAGTGTCATCCACTGAATCATGAACCGTCCCATCACTCTCGCTCGGATGATTCAGCCCCAGGTAATGCCCCAGTTCGTGCGTAATGGTTTCAGAGAACTCGGCAAACTCAGGTTCAAGCGTCGTATCAGAACAAGGGTCCGTCGAACAAAGCGGGTTATAGGAATCCAGCGCGTCCACGACAGAAAAGGATGCGCCACTGATAGGTCCCGCCAGGCTTACGGATCCTCCGATTGCGCCCGCCATGCCTAAAATGGTGAGGTTGCTGGAGTCTGAAGAAGGAAGTTTATTGACCATGTAAATGTTCACCGACTTTCCTTCGGATGAGGAAGGAAGAAGCGGGGCCGAATTGAGGTAGAGATAACTCAAATCGGTGATGGGTGTTTCAGCGTAGTAATCTCCGCACTGATCACAAGGAAACTCAATGGCGTTGATCGCGCCGAGCTTCACGCCGGTGCCTGCCTGATTGTAATAACTGTAGACCTTGCTGAAGAGCGTATTGAGATTCGCCTGCCCCTTTGTGGTGCGGGAGGCCTGAACGTTTTTTGTTCCAACCAGAATCACGTTGAGATCAATGGCGCCGCCCGCGCTCTGATCGGTCTTTTTCACAACCGTCACATCAATATCAGCGGTGTAACCGTTGATCGACTTATAGCTGTTGGCCAGAAGCACGTACTTGGCCGTGTAATTAACCCCGTAGCGAAGCCTTGGCGTGGCATAGCCCGCGCCTGTCGGAAAAAAAGTCGAATTGAAAGCGCATTCAGGCTGCGACGAATCAGGAGGCACATTGCCCCCCGTCCAATTGCAGGTCGGAAACGTGTTCACGCTGGGATAAGGCTGAGAGGCGTCCGAGTCTGAAGTCGGAAGCGTGACTTGATGCTGTTCCCATTCAGTGCGGTTATGGTACGCGCTGGGCCACTGAACCGTGCATCCGCTATTGGCCGAGCAATAGCCTCCCGAGCAGGAGTAGTACCCGGAACTTGCGCAATCGCCTGCGGCGCCTGAGCGCTCAAGATGGATGTACTCATTGGTGCCATCGGAGAGTGAAACCAGAACCGGATATGCGTTCCCATAGAGGCCCGAAGGAAAGTTCTTCACTTTAGCCTCAAGAGTCAGTGAGCCATAAGGCCCAAGGTCTGAGGACATATCGATCGTAAAAGTGACTTCACGCGTGGCAGGCGCCGCCTGCTCAAGCCCCGTCAAAGGGACGCCAGTCTGGCTCAGAGTCGTGCGCGATACCGTCGCAGATCCATCGTGATTCGAGCTCGCCACTCCAGCCACATTGGGAATCCAGGGAGAGCCACTGAGCGATGGGCAGGATGAAGTCCCGCTGCAGCTTCCTGCAAGAGGATAGCTTTTTGACGACTTCGATGTGCTGCTGCCTCCCCCGCTTCCGCATGAGGACACGACTAAAACCGCGCTTACAAAGACAAAAGCGGCGGAAGTGAATGTGACCAAACGCGACATCGAGCGAGATCTCCAGCGTGACCTCCTCTTGTCGGATGGTGAGTGAGTTTTCTAAATCCCTAACCCTGGAAAATCCGATGCGGCGAGTACTCGCCAACCCAGCTTCTCAGCTCACTTTGAGATTGATCACCCGCAATTTTGACGAGCGCGAACGTCAGGTTGATCTGCTGCTGTCCCAGGCTTCTGAAATCCAGATTCACCATCTTGGTCCAGGTGCCCGTGTTGATGTATTGCTTTCCATCGGCGTAAGCCTTGTCCATCGGCTTATGAGTATGGCCGAAGATCACGGTTTTCAGCTCAGACTCCTGATCCAGGAGTCTTCGAGCCTGCCATTCGAGATCCAGGAAAAACTGCGTTTCCTGCTTTAAGATCTCAGCTGTCACCTTGAGCGAGGCACGGCGTTTCGGGCTATACACAAATCTTGTTTTCAAAAAGTAGAACGCCGTCAGGAACGAGTAGCGAATCGTAAACCAGGGATCCAGAATCAGCCCAAAGAGAATGAACACCTTGATGGGGCGAATCTTATCGAGGTACTGACGCTCCCATTTCAGGCGATTGACGATCTTCAGGACGTAAAAGCTTCCCCATGGAATATTTAGGACCGGCTCCGAGAGCTTGTTATCAAGTAATGGAGTTTCAAAATTGAGGACGTTCACGGCTTCATACTGGTTACCGTGATGGATCTCAACGCCGCCCGGATATCTCACGCGATCGCGATCGACGATGATCTGGACCTTGTCGCTTGGAAAGTGGCCTTCGGGGTCCCATTCACGAATAATCCGCTCACGAACCCTGGGGAAAAACAGATCCGCATCATGGTTACCGATCAGGTAAGTGATCTTCTTGCCCGGTTTTGAGGCAAATTTACGAAGTGCAGCCATGACTTTTGGATGGCCTTTGATGCAGGCCTCGGTTTTGTAGAGAGCAATATCCTCAGTGATGGCATCTTCAAACTCGCCGGCGTACGGCACATTCAGGAAATCGAAAAAGTCGCCATTGATGAAGAGCTCTACTTGCGCCGGGCCATCGGGGCCCTCGCCAAACTCGCCTGATGAGAAATACTGAAATAACTCACACATTTCGTCGTCAAAGTGGAAGTCTTCGTGGGGATTGAGGTTCCCCTCAAAAAAGCGCCCGGCCGACAAATGGCAATCACTGATGACGAAGATGACCTTTTCCCACTTTTGCATGATGAATCAATTATAAACACGATTGACTTTGATGTCTTTCACTCATAAAAAACAGAGTAAAATAAACGGGTTCAAAAGGGTCTTGATAATTCCATGCAGTGCGTTAAGTTAAGCGCCTCGGGTTTATATTAAGTTATCATTCACATCGCCTGCTACGGCATAACCATTTACGGGAATTTATATGGCAGATAAGTCAAAAAAATGGACAGACAACGTTCCTGGCCGCTTTTTCGTTGATGATCAATGCATCGATTGTGATGCCTGTCGCAGTGAAGCTCCTGATCACTTCACCCGCAACGAAGAGCATGGCTATTCCTACGTTTATAAGCAGCCAACGACTCCTGACGAAGAAAACAAGTGCCAGGCCGCTTTAGAAGCCTGCCCTGTTGAAGCGATCGGGAAAGAATAGAACTTTACAGCAAGAAGGCCAGGCACTGCCTGGCCTAAGCGGAACGTTCTTAAAATCGAATCAGGGGCACAGAACGCTATTAGAAAGCTTCTGAAGCTTCCGAAAGCCCCAGACTCTTATCCGGCGCACTCAATATCTGCTGACAAAGGTTCGGCAGCTTGGGAAGCACTCTGGCCTCACCTTGCGACTTCAGCTCCGCTTCATGGGCTTCCGGAGTGAACCACCAGTCCAGATCTGCCCCGCACCCATCGCCTGCCGGCACAGGATCTTGTTTCACGCAGTTTGGCTGGCTCGCCGGACATTTCAAGCGAACATGGAAATGATCATCATGGCCAAACCATGGGCGAAGCTTGCGTAACCAGCCACGCTTGGCCGCCGGAACCGTTTCACAAAGCTCGCGCTTGATCACAGGGTTCACAAAGATTCGCTCACTCTCAGGCATGTTGGAAGCGGTCTCCAAAATCCGAGCATGCTCCGGGCGCCAGGCGTCCTTTTTGATCTGCTTTTTTTCCAAATCCACCAGTGAGATCGCTGAAAGCGTTTCCCGCTCTTCAGGAGTCAGAGGACGGTACTGGGCATCCGGTTGAAGCCAATACCAGATATCGACATCCAGGCCGATCTGATGGCTCGCATGTCCGTTCGCAGGCATCAGCCCGCCCCGGGGCTGAGACATATCGCCGATCAAAAGAACGCCGATTTTCTGATCCATCGTCGAACTGGTCAAACGTGCGATGAAGTCGATCAACTCCACTGTCCCGTAAAAACGGTTCCGGCTAGGCCGCATCGTCTGATAGCCGCGGCCATCCAAAGGCATCTGAGTCGCGCCACCTAAACAGCCTGCGCTATAAAAACCTACCGAAACCTGCTTTCCAGAGGAGGGGGTTTTGACCTTGGCCCAGGGGTTTTCTTGAGCGGGCTTTCTAACCGCATTTGCACTGCAGCTAAAAACGATAACCGCTAAAAACAAACCCTTCCAAAGAGCCCGAACAGGATTGATAAGAGTCGTCATGACTCCCTCCATGGATTGAGTGTTAGAACGAACGATCAGTTAAATTTACCGATTTGCACGATCTGAGACGGATCAATTTCCTGGTTTGCTGCCAGAATCGAGACTTGCTGCGCTACCTTGCGAGCCAGGTCCCTGAGTTCTTTTGCAACCACGGATTGCGGCTCACGGATGACGACAGGGCGACCCTCATCGCCTCCTTCGCGCACCGTAGTCTGCATTGGGAGCTGCGCAAGAAGCTCAGTGTTGAACTTCTTAGCAAGCTTCTTGCCGCCTTCAGAACCGAAGAGATAGTGCTTCTTCTCGCAACCATCACAGTTAAACCAACTCATGTTCTCGACCACGCCCATGATCGGAATGCGGACTTTTTCGAACATGTGGAAGGCTTTGCGCACGTCTTGCGCAGAAACTTCCTGCGGCGTCGTGACGAGCACTGCGCCGGTCACGGGAACAAGCTGCGCAAGCGAGAGCTGCACATCGCCCGTGCCAGGAGGCATGTCGACGACGAGATAATCGAGCTCACCCCAATGAACTTTATGGCAGAACTGATTGACCACGCTGTGAAGCATAGGTCCGCGCCAGATCATCGGTTGGTCGCCCTGAATCAGAAAGCCCATCGACATGACTTTCACGCCATGCGAGCTCGGGGGAATGAACATCTCCCCTTTTTGCGGATCTTGAGTGATCTTTGGCTGCTCCGTCACGCCCATCATCGTAGGGACGTTCGGGCCATAGATATCAGCGTCCATCAAACCCACGCGCGCGCCTTCCAGCGCAAGTGCTGTCGCGAGATTGACTGCAACCGTGCTCTTACCCACGCCGCCCTTGCCGCTGGAGACGGCAATAATATGCTTCACGCCAGGAATGGCGTTGGTCGTCGGGCCACCGGCTTGAGCGCCAGCGCGTCCGCGGACTTCGGAGTCCATCTTCACATTCACCGAACGGATGCCCGGAACCGCCAGGACTGCGTTTCTCACGTCGTTCTCGATCTTGCCTTTCATCGGGCAAGCAGGCGTCGTCAAAACCACGCGAACCGAGACCGTTCCGTCGTGAACTTCCAGGTCACGGATCATGTTCAGACTCACCAGATCCCGATGGAGATCCGGGTCTTGGACAGTACGAAGTGCATTTAAAACGAGTTCTTGAATAGATTGAGCCATAAGTGTCTTTTGGACATATCAAACGCAGCTGAGAAGATCCAATACATCTATCGAGCAGCTGCCCAATGACGGTTGTGAAGTCCGCGGTTTTGACATATACCGGCAAAACCCCTATGAGTACGCCTGAGTTGTCCCCAAATCACAAAAAGATCGTCAAACATCTCCGCTCCATTCTTGAGCTTCTCGGTGAGGATACGTCGCGTGAAGGGCTGCTCGACACCCCGAAACGTTATGCCAAGGCCATGGAGTTCCTGACGTCGGGCTACAAGAAGGACCCTCAAAAGATCGTGGGAAAGGCCCTCTTTTCTGAAGGCTCCAGCGAGATCGTGATTGTTCGCGATATCGAGCTTTTCTCCCTCTGTGAGCATCACCTGCTCCCATTTTACGGCAAAGCCCACGTCGCCTACATTCCGAACGGCAAGATCATCGGACTCTCAAAAATCCCTCGAATCATTGATGCTTTTGCTCGCCGGCTTCAGGTTCAAGAGCGCCTGACCACGCAGATTTCTGAAGAGCTCATGAGGCTCCTGAACGCTCATGGCGTAGCAGTGATCATCGAGGCATCCCATTTGTGCATGATGATGCGCGGAGTGGAAAAGCAGAACAGCTACACCATCACAAGCTCCATGCTGGGGGTTTTCCGCGACAACGAAACCACTCGTAAAGAGCTGCTGCATCTTCTTGGCGGACTCGGAAGCGCAGCAAGGCGTTAATCTGACAACACCCAAAAACACCATCATGATCGTCGAGGACGACGGTCCTATTCGCGAATCCCTTCGGATGATCCTGGAGATGGATGGCTATACGGTTCATGAAGCCGAAAATGGCCAGCAAGCGCTTGGCCTTCTTCAGTCAGGCCGGCTCCCGAACCTCATCTTTTTGGATCTCATGATGCCGGTGATGGATGGCGTGCAGTTCTATCAAACTCTGAGAAAAAACACGGAGTGGGATCCCATTGTCGCAGTCATTCTTTCAGCCACTGGAAACTTGAAGGAAAAGCTCGCCTCTCTGGGTGAACCCGCACCACCGACTCTGAAAAAGCCCGTGGATCTGGACAAGATCGTTGAGATCACTCAGAAGTACTGCCCGATCTGTTAGGCGCATTACGACTTTACTTCGGCTTCCGGCAAGTGGGCTTCCGGGTAAAACTGCGAGAAATAGCCTGCGATCTGATAAAGACTGACCGCTACAAGCATGTGCCAGATC
>JBJMMA010000142.1:0-2681 GCA_045805065.1 Bdellovibrionia bacterium
AAAAAGAAATTGTCCAAAATTTCCAGAAACACCCCACAACGTAGCGGCGCCAACAGCTAAAAGATATCCGTGGGTGCGAGTCAGCGACATGAGGAGTTCATAGTAGCTTACAAAAGAGAGTGTATCAATCCACGGCCATATTTTGGGGGCAACATTTTGGGATCGCTTTATATTCTTCCAATGTTAAAACGCTATGGAAGGACTAATCACATGAACGGGAAACAATTCAGCCAGAGACGGTTATCACTCGGTTTTCGCACCGAAATGATCTTTAATCGGTTCGATGGAATTGTACTCGACCGCGGCGATTATCTCGTTGTCAAAACTCCTTCTAATCCGGGGTTTTTCTTCGGCAACTTTCTCCTTTTCTTCGAAGCTCCGCGACTTGGCACCCTGGAAAAATGGAAAAAGCTCTTTCGCAAGGAGTTTGAAGACTCCCCGGCAATCAACCACTACACGTTCCTTTGGGACTCGCCAACTGAGGGCATTGGTGATGTCACTGAGCTTGGAATGGAAGGCTTCAGAGTCGACTTCTCAGTCGTTCTGACAGCGCGATCTGTTCACCTGCCCCCTAAATCCAACTCGCAGATCGAAGTCCGCCCGATCTCCACCGATCAGGAGTGGCGTGAGGTCATTGAGACTCAGATCACTTCTAAAGCCTCAGACTACAGCGAAGATTCATACAGGCAGTTCAAAGAAAAGCAGATGGCGCGTTACAAAGCCATGTCAGAACAAGGCCTGGGCCACTGGTTTGGAGCTTTCTTGGACGGCAAGCTCGTTGGAGATCTTGGAATTTATCGGGATGGTCAGCTTGGGCGTTTTCAGTCCGTTGAAACTCACCCTGACTATCGCAGGCAAGGCATCTGTGGGCGACTGGTATACGAATCTGCGCAGTTTGCCTTAGAGAAGATGGGACTCACTGAACTCGTCATGGTGGCCGACGAAAACTACCATGCAGCAAAAATCTACGAGTCCGTCGGCTTTGTACCTACAGCAAAAGAATACTCCGCGTTTTGGTGGAATAAGAACCCAGTTTCAGGTTTGGATAACTAATTTTGACTCCATGTCTCGAATTTTTCCGTAGTCCTGAAAAATCAACTCGCGGTCGCCAGCTAATCCAACGATTCCTATGCTCGTCAGATAGTCCTCGGTCTGAGATACAGTGTCCCCATTTTTAATCCAAATATATTTATTAAACAAGGTTGGTAAATGGGAGATGCTGTCAAAGACCTCGACATTCGCTATCTTCCCTTGAGCTAGCGATTTCAAAAAAACCGGCACAACCGTTTTTTTAAACACATATTCTTTTGAACGGACATCGCCATCGACGTAGATTTCAACTAGCTTATCGGCCTGGCTGCTGCCTGTGGCTTCACGGGCAAATCGAACAACGGGACCTCCACACATTCTGGAGCCCGATTCGATCAGACGTGGACCGTTTTTCGTGAGCATGATTTCGTTATGAGCTGCGCCCCAACGAATTCCCAAAGCGTCCAACGCCCTTTGCGTGTAATCAAATAAGTCTCCTAACTCCTCGTCGCTATAAGGGACAAACTCGACGTGATCGAAAACAGTCTTACGTTCGCCAGAGGAAGTTTTATTGTATTTGATCAAATGCGCCAAATAATGCTTTCCGTCGGCACTCACAGTTCCGACCGCGAACTCAGTGCCTACCGCCTGTTCTTGAATAACGACGGTCTCGCTGCTCTTACCCGTGATTTTAGATGGCTCTGTCAAAACTCGTTTGAAGGCGCTTTTCCAGTTTGCTCCTGCTGGAATATGAAAGACCTTGTCGCTGCCGGCAGAAACCGGAGGTTTAATAATCAGGGGGCAACCTTTCAAGTCATTTTCTTTAATCCAAATTTCCGCTTCACTTTCAGATGCCGTATGAAGTGTCTTCAGGGCCGGAACTCCAGCCTCCTCCAAAGCTTTTTGCATGAGCGCTTTATGCAATCGATGGGGCGCCTTTCGGGGATCATTTGCATAGCGGGGCGTTAGAGCCTTAGTCAGCTGCTCTGCCAAAGTAATGCCTTCCTCTGTACCCGGAATAATGGCAATTGGATCGTGCGCTTTTATGAGCCTTTCAATGTCAGGTTGGTTCGGAATGATCTCAACAAAGTCAGAAGTCTGAATTTTTGATCCATAACCCAGCCAGTCCGGATGTTCGAGAGTGATTGCAATCGCGGGAATTCCGCGTGCCCTAAAAGCAGGGGCCAGTTCAATTCCTGATGACAGAGGATCAATAACAACGATGGGTCTTTTCATGCTTCAAACTCCACTTTTGAATTAGAAATCTGGGACAGGGAAAATGACGATTCAATGTAAGAGTCAGGCCGAACTAAGACTGCTTGGTTCAGGTAGGGGCAGTCTTCTGTAGGCGAAACTTGGATGACTTTTACATATTCAGGTACCTTCAGGTCCGTCTTGCACTCACCAAACAGGAACAACGTTAACCGGGAATAATCCAAAAGTGAGTAAAGCCTGGTTTTCACTCTCCCTGCTTCTTCACGATGGACTTCCAAATCAAAGAGCCTGGAACCGCGGAGACCCTGCTTGCCATAGCGGATCCCCATCCCGGTAATGTTTCCTGCGCGCTTTCGCACGATCTCTACGTAATCTTGAGCATGAGTCCCTCGTTCGGAAAACTTTGTCGATCGCACAAGTTCGCCTGAGGTCTCGAT
>JBJMMA010000143.1:0-29586 GCA_045805065.1 Bdellovibrionia bacterium
CATCCTGCTCCTGGCCGGAGGGATCTCCGTGGCGCTCGGCATCTGGGCGGACATCGGGACCCTGCTCATCGCCGCGTTCGTCCTCCCGGCGGCCCTGTACTTCCACCGGTTCTGGGAGGTGGAGGAGCCGAATCAGCGGCAAATAACTTGCCTCCAACATGGGTCAACGCCAGAGAAATCACTACAGCGACGAACATAAATGTCCAATCGGTGGCCTGCATTTTATGTTTCTTCATGGCGCTCATCCGGCATTCCTCATCCTCTCTACAGCAATTCAGGGACCACCGTTTAATTGCATAAGTTATTGATATTATTGCTTTATAATATACACATCTATAGTTTAAGGCGCCGAATTTTACGGCATCCGTCTACTTCTTGGACAGCATTCCCCACTGTCGAAACTTTTTTCATAAAAATGTCTAAAGAGTTTACACCGTCCTCCGATCAGTTACTTGGAAGCAGGAATACAGCCTCAAGATGAGGTTAAAAAAGCCTGCCCATAAAGGCCATGGATCGGCCGAGTTACCTTCAGGAGGAAGGTTATGGGATTGCGTATCAACACAAACGTGCCGTCTCTCGTAGCGCAAAGAAATTTGCGCGGCACGCGCGTCAATCTCGACAGAACTTTTGAAAGACTGAGCTCCGGCTCCCGCATCAACCACGCTGGTGACGATGCCGCAGGCCTGGCGATCTCAGAAAACATGCGGGCACAGCTCCGCGGCCTCAGCCAAGCTGAGCGTAACGCCCAAGACGGCGTCTCTCTCGTCCAAGTCGCTGAAGGTGGAATCTCTGAAATTTCGAACATCCTGATCCGTCTGCGCGAACTGGGAGTCCAGGCAGCATCTGATACCGTCGGACCTCAGGAACGCGGATTCATGAACGTCGAATTCCAGCAACTTCTGGAAGAAGTCGACCGGATCTCGAATGCAACCAACTTCAACAACGTCCCACTTTTGAACGGTACGGCAGGAACCTTTGAAGTCCAGGTCGGCACGGGCAACAACCCGAACATCGACCGGATCAAGCTCTTTGCCAACGGTTCAGCAGACGTGAACGTGACTTCGCTCGGACTGAACCTGGCTAACGTCCAGGATAAGCTTTCCGCGCAAAACAGTTTGGCGGCGATCGACAAGGCGCTCGATCATGTCACGGCAACCCGTGCAGAGTTCGGCGCGCTTCAAAATCGCCTCCAGTCGGTGATCAGCAATATCGCCATCAGCAAGGAAAACCTTGCTGCCGCCAACAGCCGCATCCGCGATGCGGACATGGCGGAAGAGACGGCAGAACTTACGAAGAGCCAGGTCTTGATGCAATCCGGAGTCAGCGTCCTCACCCAAGCCAACCAGACGGTGAAGACAGCGCTCGGACTGCTCGGACAAGGACAGGGTTAATGATTATGGCAAATGAGCTTAAGGAGATTGAATTGATGAGTGCATGAGCACTGAAAAAAGTTTGACCTGAAGCGAGGGCTGTTGCCTGAGCTTGTTTCCTGGAATGGGATCATGACCAGGCCCGGCGAAGCCGGGCCGAGAATATGATGAGGCCTGTCGGAATGCTGTCTGGATGATGAGCGCCGACAGGTCTAACCCAAACTCCCCCACTCCAAGAAACAGCCAGAAAACATCTCACGAGCGCGATGAACCGCGATCCGCTTCGGAACTCTCGACGCAAAGTGCGGCGAGAACAAAAAGTTTTGGCTGTGTGAAGTGGTTTTGCATAGCCAGAAAAACGATCCAAGCAGGCCCTCCTGCGCCTTGAGTCGGCGTCGGGAAGTCCAAGCAAAGATCGTAAAAAACAAATTGAGCATGGATGCTCGTCGCAGACATTGGAGAATTCTGCGAGCTATCACGGAGGATGCGCTTATGAAGGGAAGCTAATATGGGTTTGCGAATTGCGACTAATACGACCGCGTTGAATGCACAGAGACAAATGATGGCCACTCGTGGGGCTCTCGATAAAACTCTCGAGAGACTTGCCAGCGGTAGCCGGATCAACCATGCAGGCGATGATGCCGCAGGTTTGGCGATCTCGGAAAACCTCAAGGCACAAATCCGAGGAATCCGTCAAGCCAAGAGAAACGGCATGGACGGCGTCTCGCTGATCCAGGTCTCTGAAGGCGGTTTGAACGAAATTTCGAATATGTTGATGAGATTGCGCGAGCTATCCATCCAAGCGGCATCAGATACGATCGGAGACACCGAGCGCCAATTCACGGACCGTGAATTCCAATCGCTCAAGCAGGAAATGGATCGTATTGCCAACGTCACCCAGTTCAACGGAATTCCGTTGCTCAACGGTAAGACGGGGATCTTCGAGATCCAGGTGGGTACGCATAACAACCCGATTCTCGACCGTATCGTGTACAACGGCGAAAGAGCAGACTCATCTGTCGACGCTCTGAAGCTCGGAGGCGAATCGGTTGCGACCAAACAGGGTGCTCAGCTCTCGCTCTCGGTGATTGACGACGCTCTTGTCCGGGTCAACAGCATCCGCGCTGACTTAGGCGCCATGCAGAACCGGTTGCAATCGACGATCAATAACCTGGCGATCAGTGATGAGAATCTCTCGGCAGCAAACAGCCGCATCCGCGACACGGACATGGCTGAGGAAGTCTCTGAGATGACCAAGAACAACATCCTGATGCAATCTGGAATCGCAGTCCTGGGTCAGGCCAATAATACGAACCAAGCAGCCCTGAAGCTGCTCTCGTAATGAAATAGTGGTGTGAACGATATGCCTCAAACTTGGACGATGCACCACCATGGCAAACCCCCGCAGACCCTCTCCGGCTGCGGTACGACTGGGTACGCGGACTCAACTCCTCGGCGCGAAACTTCGCGACCTGAGAGGGCGAATCACGCGGAGGAGGCGCAAGCTCAGACGGTGGAGCGTGCGTCGGCCAAGACAGAGGCAGTCACTGAATCCTCCCGCCGGTTCATATACGGCGGGAGGGTTAAAAAAGTACGCGGATCGGGAACGGAATCCCGCAGCGTACTGCAAGTTCTGAAAAAAGTTTCTTAGTCGAGGCGGCACCGCCGCCACGCATATAAAGATTTTCGATCTCGGGTGGTCTGGGATCGAAATAACTAACGGGCAAGGAAGCTCGCCGTTTAAGGAATCTTCGCTAGAAGATAAGAACGGGCCATCACGGATGGAGGCGTAATTGGACTCCCGGCAGGGGTCCGCATACTCACAATGGAGGAAGTATGGGTTTACGCATTGCTACAAACATCACGTCCCTCAACGCTCAAAGACAAATGGCTATCACCAGAGGAAATCTGGATAAGTCATTGGAAAGACTTGCCAGCGGCAGCCGCATTAATCATGCTGGCGACGACGCCGCAGGCCTCGCAATTTCAGAAAACTTGAAAGCTCAGATTCGAGGTATTCGCCAAGCTAAAAGAAACTCGCTGGATGGCGTTTCGCTGATCCAAGTTTCAGAAGGCGGCCTCAATGAGATCTCAAACATTCTCACTCGTCTGCGCGAACTATCGATCCAAGCGGCATCAGACACGATCGGAGACACGGAACGTGGATTCACGGATCGTGAATTCCAGTCCCTCAAGCAGGAAATTGATCGCATTTCGAATGTGACCAATTTCAACGGCACTCCCCTGCTCAACGGCAAGGCGGGTATCTTTGAAATCCAGGTCGGCACGCATAACAATCCTATTCTTGATCGTATCGTTTACAACGGCGAGCGCTCGGACTCCTCTCTGGATGCCCTGAAGCTCGGCGGCGAATCGGTGGCGACCAAACAGGGTGCTCAGCTCTCGCTCTCGGTAATTGATGATGCCCTTGTTCGCGTAAACAGCATTCGCGCAGATTTGGGTGCATTGCAGAACCGCTTGCAATCAACGATCAATAATTTGGCAATCAGCGATGAAAACCTCTCGGCAGCCAACAGCCGCATTCGCGATACGGACATGGCTGAAGAAGTTTCCGAGATGACCAAGAACAATATCTTGATGCAATCAGGGATCTCAGTCCTCGGGCAAGCTAACAGCACCAGCCAAGGTGCCCTGAAGCTCCTGAGTTAATGAGTAGTAACATATGCCATCATCGATTCGATCTGTTCTGATCGTAGGAGGAAGTGGTTTCGTAGGAACCCACCTCGCGCAAAGACTTCGCGAGGGATACAAGGTTTTTACGACCTACCACACGCACCGGATCGCCATTCCGGGCGTGACCTGCCTGCCGATGAACATCGACAACAGAACCTTGGTCAAAGGCGTAGTGCAGATGTCGAAGCCAGACTTCATCATCTACGCGCCTGGGATGCCCTCCGTGGGGAGAAAACCGCACGACTTCGCCGAATTCGAGCGAGTTTTCTCCAAAGGAGCCGCAACGCTCCTGAACATCGCGGAAATGATCCAGCCCAAGTTCATCTATCTGTCGAGCAGCGATGTCTTTGATGGTGATCGTGGCAACTACCATGAAACTGAGTCAGCATTGCCCTCGGGCCCTCTCGGCAAAGCAAAAGTTGCAGGCGAGAACTTTATCCGAGGACGCTCACTGAACTCCGTCATTGTCCGAAGCTCTCCCGTGTTCGGACGCGGAAACGGCTTGAACCACTCTTTCCTCGATCGACTCCGAATGCGACTCGATCGTGGCAAGCAAGTGGAGTTACATGAGAATGAAATTCACTCGTTTGCCCCAGTAGAAGGCCTGGCCGATCTGATCGGCGAGATCATCGCTCATCCCACGGTCCGTAACCGTACCCTCCATTACGGCGGGCTGACAAAGATGAGCTGGGCAGACTTTGGAAGAGCCTTTGCCAAACGCTTTGGCTACGACCAAAAACTGATCGTCCCCGTGACCACCGGGCGAGACGACAAACGAGAGTCCCTGGATTTCTCCCTGAACTCCACTCAGGCCGTCGAGCAATTAAAGATCAAGCCCCTTCTCTTGCAAGAGAGCTTTGATCTGATCGAGAAGAAGCTGATTGCTCGTGCGTGAGCGACGATTGTCGCGGGTCGCACGGGCAAACTCGGCAAAGTAAAACTTTGCGACTTGCTCAGCGTTGATCTTTTCGCCTTGGAAGGTCCAATACACTTCACGGAATGGACCCACTTGAGCGATCAGGTCATGAGACTTTCCATCAATCTCAGATCCTGCGACAGTGCTTACGCCAGCAAACGTCTGGACCTGCCCATCCACAGCCAATGTTCCGCGCACATGCTGAGAGAAGCTCAGCTGAATCACTCCGTGCGCAGTGTTGGCGATCACAAGCTTTACCTGATTGCGGAAGACCATGAAATCCGCAGCTGTTTGCGCGAGGCTGTAGACCTTGATCTCTTGAAACTTGGTGCTGCCTTCGGAATAAGCATTAAAGACGCGAACGTATTCGTTGAAATGCTCACGAAGTTCGGTCAGAAAATCGATCGTGCTTTCCTCAACCAGCTGTTGAGGGTCAAAGCTCTTGCCGAGCTGAAGCAGGCGATCTGCATCCGGATGAATTTCTCCCCGAGCGAGCTCGTGAATCCAGCCCTGCTGCGAAGGAAGAACGTCTTTAAATTGAGCCATAGTGCAGAAAACCCCCGGCTATAGCTTAAAAGCTGATGGCTAGGTTTGTCAATTACAGCGCGGAGAGCTCATTCTAGCGCTGGGAGCCCCTGCCGCTGCTACGCAGCGGAATTCCTCCTCCGCGGGCGCTTCGCTTGGGGATTCCTCCCCGACCGAGCGATTGAGGCTGTCCCCAACGTTCGCAAGCCTGCCTTCACGGGCCTTATAAAAAAGCACAGGCCATTTATTGATTCACAACAGCCAGGAAGGCGAAAGTTGTGAAAAGCCAGGATGGCTGCTCAATAAATGGCCTGTGCTTTTTTATAAGGCCCGTGAAGGCAAAAAAATGCCCCAAGGTGTAGTGAAGTCAAATGGAACCCCGGTAATCTAAGTGGGCGCCGTTTTGCAGCTTTAGGCTTCCTAGTTAGACCAGGCATGCACACCACTGCAAGGGACAGCCCCCGGGTTCATTGACTGTAGGGTCCACATGAAATAGTCACTACCCTTGAGGCATCTCCAGTATACCTGAATTCTCAAAAAACTGCAGGCCTGATATTTTTTTCAAAGCCTGAATAATGCTTCCTAGGCAAAAAACTCCAAATGACTACTCATTCCAGACTCTGGCCAGCCTCTCTGGCTAATAACCGTCGAAAATAATATTGGCTTTATTTTCCGATGCGTTACCATTGACACACGTCCTATGCCAAAGAAGCTCCTCGTCGCTGACGACAGTCTGACTATCCAAAAAGTGATTCGCCTCGCGCTTTCGGGCGCAGCAAGTGGCGCTTCGGACGGCTATGAAATCCAGACCGTTTCCGACGGAAACGATGCGATTCAGCAAATTTCACTCTTTCGTCCAGACATCGTTTTGATTGACGTTTCGCTTCCTGGAAAGTCGGCTTTTGAAGTGAAGCGGGCAACTAATCAGCATCGCGATCTGGCGCATGTCCGTTTTGTGCTGATGTCGAGCGCATTTGAAAAAGTCGACGAGCCTCAAGTCAGCGAAGTCGATTTTCACGGTCGCCTGACTAAGCCATTCGACCCTGCGCACCTTCGTGAGGTTTTGACCCAGGTTCTGGCCAAGGCACCGGCTCCTACACCAGCCCCACCATCACCTATGGCGGATCAGTTTACCCCACCGCCTATCCCTTCGGAGTTTCCGGCGGATCTGCCAGAGTCTGAACCAAAGATTTTCACTGCACGCCCTCCCGAGCCAGAAAGCGATATTCGCAATCTGACCGAGTCCACCATTCGTATGAGTGGGCTTGCCGATTTAGGCGGCGACCAACCACCGGAGCTGCCTCCAGGCCTTCCACCTGAGCCAGAACCTCCGACGGATTTCCCGGAAGACTTCCAATGGAGCGTAGAAGAGAACTCGCTCAAGCCTCCATCCAACTTTGATGCAGGCGATAGCACCTTCCCGCTTGCGCCTCCTCCTCGCGTTCCAAATGATCATTCGCGTTTTATTCAGCGCCCAAAGGCCGAGGAACTCGAGCTCACGCCTCCTCCCGCGCCTGACATGCCTTATGAGGAGCCAGAGGCTTTCGAAGCACAACCCGCTCCTCAAGCGCCACCTGCTTCATACGCTTCCAATCTTTCTGGACCTCAAGCACAACAAGCAAGCCGTGCCCCGCAGGCACCTTCTTATGCGCCACAAGCTCCAGCTGCGCCAAGCTTTGATCTTTCTCAAATCGAAGAAATGGTTCGCCGCGAAGTCTTGAACGCCATTCGCAAAGTCGCGCAAGAGAATCTCGCAGATGCGGTCGAGCGGATCGTCAAAGAAGAGATCAATAAGCTTCTTCAAGATTCGCCTTAAGACGGCGCCCCTGAAATCACGCCCTCGCGATCAACAAAACAGATTCGCAGGCCTTTAGCCAAAAGCGCGCGCATCGGCACACCCGCGGCCACAAACAAGTTCTTCACAAGGTAGCGCGCAACGCCTTGATAATCGCGCCCAAAACTCACAATTCGAGTGAACAAAAGATGATCCCAAAACGCGCGCCGAGCGCTTTCAGGAAGATGATCGCGTTGCTTACTATCCAGAGCAGCTCCTTTTCGAGCTCCAGTCACGATGCGCGCAATCCCACCTGAGAGTTCTTTAGAAAACCGCTGCCAAGCTGCACGTGACGGCACCTTAATGAGCAAGTGCAGGTGATTGCCAACGTTAGCAAAGCGAAGGATGCGCACTCCCCAACGCCTTGCCGCTTTTTGAACATGCGTTTCAATCGCGTTGCAGTGCCTGGGATGAAGCATCGAGAGCTGCCCACGTGCCTTGGAAGATCTTAAAACCACATGAAGAGCTTGTTTGGGATCAATCGGGCGAAAGGTTTTGCGCTTTCCCAACGAGAGATCGCCGCCATGACTCTTGGCTGCGCCTTTTTCAAAGCCAGGTAAATAAGATTCCTTTTTTGCTCTCACGCGGTCTTGAATATCATTGGGGCAATGTAATAGCAAGCAGCAATCGTCAAAATTAGTAGCTCATTTCAAAACAAAAACAGCGAGTTACGGCTTCCCACGCCCTCAACTCAGCGCCCCGAATGAGCCCCAAATTACTTACGCTGGCCTTATATTAACAATTACTGCCCTAGGGCTTGCACAAACGTCACTTCGCCGGCCGGACCTTAACGTCTTCAGCATAAAGCTTCAGAGCCAAGCCATTTTCACGAACTAAAAGTTCGCCCGAAGGTCCTACCCCATCGACGATGCCAGCATGAGTACGGCCATCCGCAACCCACTCAATCGCAGTACCAGAAGACAAAGCGGCATGAGCATTGTATCGCTCGAGCAAAACTGCAGACCCACGGGTCTGCAAATCACCCAGGATTTCTAAAATAGAAGAAATCAAAGGCTGACGAATCTCATCAGCGGTTACTTCAATGCGCTGGCCGCGAGCCGATAAAAACTCGGTCAAAGAAATCGTCTTTTGATCCAGACCCTCTGGCGCACGCACGCAGTTCAAACCAATCCCGATCACAATGAAAGAGGACGACTTCGTGCCCGTGGCCTCGCAAAGAATCCCACCCAGCTTGGAGCCTTCAATCCAAAGATCGTTTGGCCATTTGATCTTCACTTCCAGCTTGGGGTTGAACTCATGCAAGGTCTCAGCGATTGCAATGGCCGTGGCCATTGGAACCCAGCTCCAGCTTTCGGAGGGAGCCATGCGAGCGATGATTGATAAAAAGAGATTTCCCTCGATCGTTTCCCATTTGCGGCCTAAACGTCCCCGTCCCGCAGTTTGGCGACGAGTCGAGATCCAGGTCCCATGAGGAGCGCCCGCTTCAGCAAGTTTTTTGGCAAGATCATTTGTCGACTCGCACTCATCGATGACTGAATTAGGAACTAAATGCGGAATCGTGCTTGCCACTGGCCGGACCTCCTCAACAATCCGTGCTTACTTCGTTATTAAAAGCGAAAGATCAATCGCCTTCACCGAATGAGTCAGTGATCCAGACGACAGAATATTCACGCCTTCGATCGCATAATCTCCGATGTTGTCTTCATTGATTCCGCCTGAGACTTCAACCAAAGGACGATGCAACGAAGACTCAATCACATTCAAAGCCTTGCGGATTTCATCAGGAGAGAAGTTATCCAAAAGTACGCCACCGGCTTCTGCAGCAATCGCTTGCTCAAGCTCACGCATATTGGTGACTTCAATTTCAATCAAAAGCCCGTGCGGAGCAACAGCGCGTACGCCTTCAACGGCGCGAACCACGCCTCCTGCTGCAGCGATATGATTTTCTTTGATCAAGACGCCACCCGACAAACTCACGCGATGACTATAGCCACCGCCTGCGATCACGCCATAAATGGCAAGATCACGATAACCCGGCAGCGTCTTGCGGGTTGCCGTCAAACGAGGAGGTTTCACTGGACACGCCTCATGAATGCGCTCAACAAGCCCGGCGGTCTTTGTGGCAATCCCCCCGACATAAGAAGCAAGATTCAGGAACGGACGCTCAAGCGCCAAAACCTGGCGCGCAGGCCCCGACCATTCCACAACCGTCATTCCTGGCTTTAAGCGTGTCCCATTCGCCACTAAAGCTTTTGCCTTAATCTTGGGCTCGACTTTCATCAGCGCTTCAACGAGCGCATCCGCTGCCCAGACGCCATGAGACTTGGCGATGATTTTGGCACGGATTTTCTGATCGGGCGCACGCAGCGTCCCCAGGGTCGTCCAATCCCATTCCCAACCGTCTTCCTCTAAGCCGCGCCTTAAAGCAGCTTCAAACGGCGCAACGCAGGTTGAATGTTGGTTTAAAGAGAAGATGGACTGGCGAGTGGATCGTTTTTGAGGCATGACTTTTACTACTATGGAAACCCCAAAAGAGACAATCTTACGTGAGCCAAAAGGGCGCAAAGCGCTTGAAATCCGTCCCCTCTCCATCGAGACAGGCGTTAGCCGCTATGCAGAAGGATCGGCCCTGATCAAGGCAGGTAACACTCACGTACTCTGCACCGCCTCAGTCGAGGAAAGTGTTCCTGGCTGGCTGGTCGGCAAAGGCCAGGGCTGGGTTACGGCGGAATACTCGATGCTTCCTCGCGCAACCCATACGCGCTCCAAACGCGATCGCGAGAAGGTTTCCGGACGCACGCAAGAAATTCAACGCCTCATCGGGCGCGCCTTGAGAACCATGGTGGATCTCAAAGCCTTGGGAGAGCGTTCTATCCTCATCGACTGCGATGTCCTTCAAGCGGACGGCGGTACGCGCACGGCTTCCATCAGCGGCGCTTGCGTGGCATTGGGCATGGCGCTCAAAAAGCTCGAAAAAGCTGGAAAGATTTCAAGTTCAGCATTTGTGGACACGGTTGCCGCGATTAGCGTCGGGATGAAGAACGGTCAAGTTCTTGTCGATCTGGACTATCAGGAAGACTCCAGCTGTGATGTCGACATGAACGTTGTCATGACAGGCAAAGGTGAGCTTGTCGAAGTTCAAGGCACCGCCGAGAGAAAGCCATTTACAATGGCTCAGCTTCAAGAAATGACGCAAGGCGCAAGCGCCGCCATCCAAGAGATTAGAAAGATTCAGTTAAAAAGTTTTACCTAATTTCAGATTCATGCTGAAATTAATTGTTAGCTGAATAACGCTTCAACTCGTTAAGGAAGACGATTGCTGAAACGGTTTTTACTCACTTGCAGTTTGGGATCGCTCTTGCTTGCGTCGTCTGCGTTCGCAGACAGCGCACATTTGATGCGTACTTCGCGCACCCGGATCAATGGCCTTCGCATGAAGGCCTCTCCCACTGTCGTTGAAGAGACCTCCGGATCAAAAATTCAGCACTTCGTGATCATCGAAGGTCTTTATCCAAAAGACGACTGGAGCTTGATCATCGGTAAAGTGAAGCTCAAGCGCGATAAGTCGGGCCGGTTCAAGGCCAAAACCAAAATCGAATCAAAAGAAAAACCGCTCGCACTTGCCGCCGTGGGACCTGGTGGACAAGTCGAAGTTGAGAATTTAAAGATTCTCTACCCGGATTTTGATCCGAAAGGAAAACAAGCCGCGCGCCACAGCTTCTCTGTCGGCACGGGGATTTCCATGCTGAGCTACACTCAGCAGGCAACCCTTGTATCAGACGCAGTTAGCTTGAGTGAAAAAGGCGTTACCCTCAAAGGAAGCTACGTCTATCGCCTGGCTCCTCCAAACTGGGATCTTGGCGTCACCGTTTTTGGTACGGCCGCAGTCCTCAGCTCTGACGTTCCGGCAACGACGGCACGCTTTTTTGGCGCGAATTTCCGTATCGGCTACGCAGTTTCTCAGATCAGTGAGCCATGGCGTCTGCTCCTGATGTTCGGCGGCTACTATACGACCATGTCGGTTTCGACGAACAACTTCGGATTCAAGAATCTCTCGGGTCCGCAGTTCTTCCCGGTTCTTCGTCGCGCTCTCAGCCAAGGCGACAGCGTCTCGACTTACTTTAAGATTTCACCAGTCTCCGCTGGTGGAATCAGCGTGACCAATCTCAATAGCCGCGAAATGGCTTTCGGCGTGACCTACAACAAGAACCTCAAGAACGGTCACAGCATCCCCTTCAGCATCGACTACTCAAATTTAAAGAGCGAGATCGAGTCGGATGATGGAACCGCGAAGGTTCCTGTTCAGCTGAACTCCCTCACCTTCGGTGTGGGCTATAACTTCTAAGCACTCACGTAACTTCCGAGGACATAATGGCCCACTCGAAATTTGTGGCGCTTTTATTGATAGCCGGATCTGCCATTGCTGCAGAAAACTCATCCCATGGTCCTGAAGCGCGTCTTTACGATGGGAATCAAATCGTTGCTGAAATTTTAAGTTATGACTCTCACTTGGGCGATGGCCTTTACGGCAATGTAGAGGAAATCACGCTCCGCGACTCCAAAGGTCAGATCACAAAAGCGGCAATGAAGCTTTTCAATATGGAAGAAACAAAGGAGCGCAGACAGAGCGCGATTCATAACTTATCGTTGCTTAAGCCAGTTTTCGAGCAAGACCATCATGGTGTCCTCTCTCATTCAAGTTCAGGATTAAAACTCGTGCCCACTGGTGCCAGAAGGAGCAAACGTTCTGTCGATGTCATCATCAGTCCACTTGTCAACGGCTCCGTCTATTCGAAAAGCGAGATGCTCGCGCTCAAGCCAAAAACACCCGACTTCGAAGCGCGTCTCGACGTGCTTTTAAAATACAAACGACAGGTTTTAGAGGGGATGTCGCTTCTCGCGTCCAACGGGCTTACGCATGGGGATGTCAAACCTGTGAACGTGCTTTATGCTTTGCAAGCAGGCTTTGATTGGAAAAATCCTGATCCATCCAAGATTCGGTTCATGCTATCCGACTATGACACAGTGACGCCCATTGGTAAGAGCTTTTCAGACTTTGGTTGGAAGTACGCGCCGCCCGAACTGCTACTCAATCATACCGATCTGGCTTCACCGGCCTCTGATCTCTTCAGCCATGCCTTATCCGTTTACCAACTCGCATTGGGCAAACCATCCTGGGAGCATCAGGCCGACAGGGAAAAACTCTACGCCAACCCAAAACTCTACGAAGAACACCTGAAAGCCTTGGATCACAGTTTTGCCCTGCTTGAAGAGCAAGCTCCCTCGGAATCGTCCCGCAGGAAGATCAAAGAGCTTCGCGACTTTGTCAGCAACGGCTTAAAGCACTCTCCAACAGAACGCTTAAAGGCTTTCCCAGCGATCTGGGCGAGCCATTTAAAGTACGCCCACGCAAGTGCACCCTGTGAAAATCTGGCCGAGCGAGTAGAGGCGCTTTTGCGTCATTAAAAGCGCCTCCAAAGACCTTAAGTCCTCGCTCAAACAAAACTGACTTTTACTTTTTCTCTTCGTGCTTACAGCTATCCTTGTCGCACTTGCCTGACTTTGCACAATCGCACATCTTGCATTTGCATCCCTTGGAGTCGCCCTTTTGACATTGGGTCATGCACTGCTTGCTACAAGCACATTCCTGGTCAGCAAAAGCAGGGGTAGCTGCCATGAGAAGGACGGATAAAGCGAAAGCTTGGCGGATCATAGAATCTCCTGTCTTATAAGCGCTCAAAAGTATTGAGCTTTTACACACTGCTCGTTTGAGCCAGCCGTCTGGCCACTCAACCTATAAAACGCCCACCCAAAAAGTTTTGTGACAGGTCACAAAAGAAAATTTTTGTGCGTATTGTAAGAAGAGAGAATGACTGACGAAAGTCTGATGCTAGCATACGCCGCGGGCGACTACGCCGCTTTTGAAACCCTGTACCAGAGACATTCTGGACGGGTGTATGCCTATTTGAAGCGAAAACTCTCGAACGTCGAGGAGGCCGATGAAGTCTTTCAAAAGGTCTTCCTCAAGCTGCATCAGACTCGAACGAAATACAACTCCTCGTACCTTTTTACCCAATGGCTTTTTGTGATCGCGAAGACAGGTGTTTTGGACCATCTCAGAAAGCAAGGCCGCCAGGTTCCGACGTCAAATCTTGAAGAGTTCGGAGATATTTTTGCGGTCGAGATGTCACAAACGGATGGGAATCCAGCGTTATTACTCGAGAAGGGTAAAAGTCTCGAAATTCTGGAGGATATCGCGCCCGAGCAACGTCAGGTCATTGAGATGCGGATCATTGATGAAATGTCTTATGAGGAAATAGCCAAGGCCCTCAATCGTTCACAGGATGGGGTCCGACAAATGATCAGCCGCGCTCTCAAGAAGCTCAGACTTTCGGCAATGGATTCAGGGAGCAGTAAATGAACACAGAATATCAGGAGTTTTTAAACAAGCAGGAATCTCCTCCGAAAAAAGCGTCCGAGCAAATCCTTGCTCAGATCCATCAAGACTTGCATCCATCTGTTTGGAAAACCTTTTCGAAGCTCTCACTGATTCACTTCGCAGTGGCCCTGGTCACACTTTCCATTTGTCCCCAGTTCGGAATCCGACTTCTGGGTGAAGGCATGGGCCTCATGCACGTATTCATGGGACTCGGCGATTTGGGCTGCCCATTGGCCTGCGGGTTCTTCTTTACGGGAACAACTCTTCTGGTGGCGAGCCTCGTTTTGAGACCCGAAGAGATCCGCGCACTCCGGCGCAATCGCTTCACAGAAGCGCTTGCTCTGACTCTATTGTCCTTAGGATTCTTCGTCATGATCAGGGCAGAGATTGCCCTAGGATTCGCGCTGCTTTGGATGCTGGGCTCAATCATTGGAAGCCTGCTCGCGCTCGAATTAGGTTGGATGGCTCGCGTGAAAGCGTATGCCCTGCCTTAAGATTTAAGAGCCTGATGGGCCAGCGTCAAAATCCAGGCGCTCGAGGCTATTCGCTCATTCTCTCAAGCATATCTCAACTCATGTCGATGAGACTGTATGAGATTGAGGCTCTTCAAAGGATTGAAGGCTCTGTTGGGAATAGCATTTTTATTCTCGGGCATCGCTCACTCTGAAATCCAGTCACCTCCCGTCCCGACAATCAACGAGCTCTCGACTCAGATCGCGAGTCGACTGACGCGCGTCGAGGAATTCAAATTCATCAGAACCGAAGCTGAGAAGCTCGGAGTCCGCGCCTATCTTTTTGGCGGAACCGCCGCAGCTTACGCCCACTATGTGAAATGGGACATGCAACGAGAGCTGGGTGACAAGAGATATCAGCCCGATCGCTTTGACTACGACTACACCAACATTTTTCGATCCACGCAGGATTTGGACATCGTGATTGACGGAAACGCCGAGCAGGCTCAAACCCTACAGAACGCGCTTCAACAAAAGTATCCTCACCTCCAAGGCAAAAAGACCGCCTGGGAAGTCCGTCTCTTGAATCAAGACATGGGCGATAAGCTGGCAATCCTGAACAATCCGGATTTCATGAACCAGCATACGGACTCCAACTCCACCGGGATGATCGAGATTTCAAAGCCCAAGCCTGCCGAGCCCGTGGTGCGCGATGTTCGTGACTGGAATTCCTCGGAGCCGTATTTTCTGAAGGATGTTCACGACGGCACCCTTCACTATTACTTCTCCCCGCTTCACAAAAAGACGAAGTTCGCCAAGGAGGGAAGAAATCCCCCCATCATCTCGGTCATTCGCTATCTCACCAAAGCGTTTCAGTATGACCTCAAACTGAGGCCTGAAGACCTCGCGCAGATTCAGAAGATCATTGATGACTTCTATCCTCACCTGAATAAGGACAACTCATACGTAAATTATTGGATCGAAAAAAACGGGAAGAAGCTTGTTCAGAATGCAGTCAATATCGAACACGCCCGGGATACGCTCGCAGAACTCGGCCTGAGCAAAAAGTTAATCGACTTCAGTGGCGATCCGACCAAACAAGATTCCCTTGCCTGGTGGCTGAGCAAAGAGCCCTTGAGAACAAAACCCATCGGTCAAGGATCCGGGAAAACCGCGAAAGAGCTTGGCCTTGATGTCGTCGCTCACGAAACCAACTCGGACCAGGCCGTCGAAAGCATCACCCGAGCGCATACGGGCGATCCAAATGTTTTTATTTCCCGCAATTACGCGGCTGGCGAAGCCGCGGTCTATGGCGATGGCTTTTACACCATGGCAGGAAAGCAAGGTGCCCGCGGCACGGGTCTCACGATCCGGTTCCATCTCGACCCCAACGCGCGTGAGTCGACTGACTTCAAACTCGTTAACCACGATCTCGTCAAAGACTTTCCCGAAGGCTATACCTACGTCATTGTTCAGAACAAAGCCGCTCTCAAAGTCATACCTGAGAGCCTCAATATGGATCCCGTTCAGTACTTCCGGTTGCGCGCCGAGGGAAAACTGGCCATTGACGCGGATGACGGAGCCCTGGCTAAAAGACTTGAAAGAAAAATCCGCACCAAGCTCCACGCGCTGCCAGCGGAGCAACAAAGCGAGCTTGCGCAAACACTGAAGCATTACATCGACTCAAGCGAACCCATGAAACTGACGACCCTGGTTCAAGAGTGGCCCGAGCTGATTTCGTCAGTCCTCATTCATCATGAACCTGTCGAAACCTTCAAAGGCCTCGCCGAGGAACCCGAAAAATGGCTAAGCTCCGCCAAAGAGCTTAACGTTTACCCGAAACTCAAAGCCGTAATCGAGTCGCCCAACTTCAAATTGTCAGATCAGGAGTGCCAGGACATCGCCAGAATTCTGGAACGAAACGCCCAGAGCAAATCTCCAAACTGGGAGCTTTTGAAAGCTTGGTTTGCAAGTCCCAAGAGCCCACAGTACTCGGATGACCTTCTCAAAATTCTTTTGCAGCGCAAATGGGATCGCCCCAAGCTCGTTTTGGATCTGCTCAATCTCCCTCCCTGGAAGAACCACCCTCTCACACAAGCACTTGCCGGACAGAAAGTTGCGTTTCAGGCAGGCAGAAGCTGCGTGGAGCAGATCAAGCTCAGGCTGACTCTTGAGAAGATTGGCATTGCAGGGTTCTCAGGCACAGTCCTTGGAACCGGAGCCTATATTTATCAACGCGATACCCTTCGCTCATCCGAAGAAGAGATGCTGGCCAGAATCAAATCGCGCATGAAAACCGCGAAGTCGCTTTCCGAGCTCCTCGCGGGCGTAAAGCTTCCTGATGGAGAGAGACCTGTATATGACAAGGCTTTCCGCGAACTGTTTGATCAGGCCTCGGTTGGTCGACTCCTCTCGCTTCCTACAACCACCGAAGAGCTTCGCAAACTTGCGGACTATGCCCGAGCATACAACCGCCCCGATAGCTATGATTCGATTTTTGATGCCGCTTATCAGTCCAATCTGAGGAAATCCCGAACGCCGGGTGAATTTCTCAGCCTCATGCACAAAGTGCATGCCGCCGATTTAGGAATGGACAAAGAAGCCTATACCGCTGATGAATTCGTGAAGCTCCATCCGACCTCAAAGGACGTCGAAGACTTTCTCGTGACCGGACATTACTTTGTTCCACCTTACGCGATCATCAGGCACATCATTTCAAACGCGAGAAACCTCGATGAACTGATGCACCCTCTGACCCTGAGCAAGGAAGACTTCGATCGCAGGGCACCTAGACAAGGTGGAAATGGCCTTGTGGCCGGAAGCTTCGGAGTTTATGACATGGAAATCAGCGCAATCGAAAAATTCGAGATCAAACCCAAAGATCTCAAAACGCTGGCAAATTCCGTTTATGGAGGAGACGAGATCCACGTCTTTTTCAAAATCGCCCTCAAACAAGCCAAATCCAGGTCACAAGTCAAAGAGCTCGTGCAAGCCCTGGACAGCGGTCTCTGGGCCCCCCGCTATCGCTCGATGCGTCTCAGGGAAGCCATTCAGCAGAACGCAGAACATCTCAAATCTCTCGGCATGAGCGAAAAAGAAGCAAAAGAACTTCTGGCGAAAACCCTGAAACTTGAAGATGCGGATCATGATCGCAACTTGGGTAATTAGGATCATTTCGCTCGCAGCTTCACTCGCTATTGGCAGTGCAAGCGCCAAGGAGATCCAGCTTTTTCAGTCCAACGGAAACCCGAGAACTGACTACGTCTCGTCACTCCATGGAGTCGATTCAGGCGATGTTTTGATTTTTTCAGATGGCTCGCGCCACAAAATATTGAAACGCCTTGGCTGCGGTGGGACCACCTGCGTATTTGGACTCTCGGATCATCCCGGCCTGGCCCTCAGAATCCCGTCGTCGGACGGGTATCTCGATGGTGATGGACCTCTTATTCAAGGCTTTATCGATCAGTTCGTCGATGGAAAAGCCGAGCTTCAAAGAAGTGGCGTGCCATCAGTGGAGCTTCATCGCTTCAGATCCGGTGAATACGCTGTAGTGGACCGCGTAGAATCAGTGACAAGACTGGATCAGTTTTTCGCCGATCCTTATCGATTTTCAGAAGCGTCTCGCAAACAGCTGGCGGCGGATCTCATCAACTTTGCCGAAAAAACAGCCCCATTCGAATCCATTGGCGACTTCAAGGCGGACCAGCTCCATTACGTCAACGGCAAGGGCTGGATATTGATCGATTGGACCGATCGCCACCGCTTACGTGGTGACAGCATTGGAAATGTCTTTGATCTTATGTTCACGGATAAGCAAAGTCCTGTGCGCGGATTCTACAATGGACTCTCAAAAAGAGCGCTCTTCGTTCAAAATGTACGTCGAGCCGTAAACAAGGCCATCACGCTCAAGCGCACTGAAAGCCGGGGCGGACGCTGCGGCCTACTTATCAAGCGCGCCCTCTTTGACCTCACCCATTAAAAAGAATGAAGGCCCCGAGGATCTGGATGACCCTGGAGCCTTCATGAGGAGGTGGTGGGTACAGCGATTTAGCGCAACGCTAGGTTACGCCGCCTTTTGAACACCACGGCGCTTCAAATGCGCTTGGTAGTGTTCGAACTTTTTCTCGTAGTCTGGAACTTGTTGACCAGACTTCTTGATCAAACCAAACTTGAAATGGTCATAATGCTCAGAGCAGAACTCAAATTGCTTTGAGTCCTTCTTGCATCCCGTTGCGACGCATTTGCCTGCTACTCCGCCTGGGGCGCCTTTGGCCTTGGTGTCGGCCTTTGGAGTAGAATGTTGTTGCTGATCATGACCTTCTTTTTTTGCTTCGGATCCCTTAGACATTGTGAATTTCTCCTCTTGGATTCAATAAACTCTTCGGCGCTAGACTCCATAACTTTAGTAAAATAGTCAGGAATAAATGCCAGACACAGGTGAAAACTAAGTTATTTCAAGACCATACTTGCGGCCGCCTGCTCTCCGACTTATTCTCAATTCTTTCAGGGTGTCAAAATCTCCACACGGAGATCACCCGGACTTAACCGTCCAGGCTTAAATAGAGGGGGAATAAAAAGATGCGTTCAAAGCAACTCAGACCATGGCTCAGCCTTGCACTCGTTCTGTCCTACTTTTCATTTTCATCGGCTCTAGCCTCCTCTGCATCTCATCCTCCCCGCTTTATCCAAGTCGCCGCGAAAGACAAATACGAGCGCAGCGCGATCGCAAAGCTCGGCATGAGCATCGAAGCCGTGCGATCCGACAGCGTCTGGGGCTTTGCCAATAACCGCGAGATCGCAAAGCTTCAGAGAAACGGTTTTCACATCTTAGGAAATTTCCCGATCGAGATCGGGCGTGGCGGACACACCGGAACTTATGATTTTCCACCCAATGATTCGGTCTATCACAACTACGCTCGCCTTTTGCAAGACCTGCAGGCAATCCAAAGCGCAAACCCGGATATCGTGCGCCTGGTATCGATCGGAAAGAGCCTTGAGGGCCGCGACCTGATTGCCGTTCACATCAATACCAATCCAAACGAGCTCACCGGTCGCGCGCTCAGCGCAAAGCCAGGCGTGATCTACATGGGCGCGCACCACGCCCGCGAGCATCTGAGCGTTGAGGTTCCATTCAAGCTTGTTAAATATCTGATGGATAATCGCCGCTCCCCTGTTGTTTCGCCACTCCTTGATCAACGCGATATCTGGATCATCCCGATGGTCAATCCTGATGGCGCTGAGTTTGATATCTCCACCGGACGCTATGCTTATTGGAGAAAGAACCGCCGCAACAACAAGGACGGCACCTTCGGCGTCGATCTCAATCGCAACTACGGCTATGAATGGGGAACCGGTGGATCAGACACTGACACGGACAGCGATGTCTACATGGGCCCACAGCCTTTCTCAGAGCCTGAGACCCAGGCGATTCGCAACTTTGTCAGCGCTCAAAAGAACACCCGAGTCCTTCTAAGTTTCCACACTTTCAGTGAGCTCATTCTCTATCCTTGGGGCCATACGCACGATCCGATCGCCAACACCCGCGATCTTGCCGTCTTCAAAAAGATGGCCAAGACGATGTCTCAATGGAATCATTACAGACCGCAACCCTCGAGCGATCTCTACATCGCAAGCGGTGACACCACCGACTGGGCCTACGGCACGTTGGGAATCTTTGCCTTTACGTTTGAGATGTCACCGGGCTCCATGTCAGGCGCCGGCGGATTCTACCCAGGCGCCAAGATGATTGATCGCGCCTTTAACGACAACATCAAGCCTTGCTTGTACCTTTTGCAGGTGGCAGGCGATCCGTATGCTGTGATCAACGGAACACCCGCTCAGCGCTTTTTGACTCATTATGGTGAGCCACAGTTTCTGGAACTCTCTGAACAGTTCTGAGGAATTGACCGATGCAAAACAAAGACATTCTCTTTCCAGTTTGCGCGATGGTCTTACTGACCGTGATTATGCAGTTTGCTTTATTGCGTGCTCGCGGCGGGGCGATCAGGCGGGCGAAAGTGCGATTGCAAGAGATCGCTGGAGCAGACAAGTTCGATCAGGTCATGGTTGGAACTGAGAATATCTCTGACCATTTTGAGAACCTTTTTGAAGTCCCGGTTCTTTTCTACGTAGCGGCCGTTGCCATCCTTGCACTTCAACTTACCGATCCATTTTATGTGATTGCAGCATGGGCCTTCGTGATCCTGCGATATGTCCAGAGCTACATCCACTGCACCAATAACCGAATCAAGCATCGCTTTTACGCTTACTTCTTGAGCTCGATGCTTGTCTGGGTCATCTGGGCGCGGATTGCTTATCAGTTGCTCAACAGCTGACCCAAAAGAGGCTTATCAGCGGGTTAACATCCGCTGCTTCAGCTCGTCGTAAAGACATTGGTTGGTCATCGCAAGACCCGCAAGGCCCACTTGGATTTTTCCAATCGGGCGATGCGCGGGATCGGGGTGCATTTTCAGCATCGCCCGATTGTAGCCATCTTGAGTCTGAAAGGCGATCTTTGGAGCCATGCCTTGCTCAACCAGCTCAAGCATTGGACCACCAAAGCCACCTCCCACCATGCGGGCGCCATAAACGTGGTCAAGTTTTAGTCCGTATTTTACAGCTGCATCCACCTCAGGCGCACAAACCGCATAATCATCACGAGATGAGCGATGAGATGCGGTCAGAATCTGACCCGCCTTTTTCCAATCCGCCTTGCGAATGGCCTCTCTGAAATCCAGGACGCGAGCGTTTTCGGTGACTACATGTCGAACGCGCTTTTTCAAAAGCTCAGGCAAGCTTTGATAAGGAGCCTTCTTTAGATCCGCAAGAGTCATCTCACCCAAAGCAATGAACTTGGGAAGACGCGCTTTTTCTCGCTTTTCATTGATGAGCTTGAGAGCCTCATCCGTCTGTCTTCTGCGCGCGTTGAAATTATCATCGCCATGATCATCAGAAAGATCGTGTTTGACGCCGCTACTGAAAACGACGAACTCGACACCCTTGGGAAACGGAATTCTCTCAAACTTCGGGTTCTCAGCATCCGCAAAATCCATGAGCAGCATGCTGCGAGACTCGTCTGACAGACTGATCGTCAGCTGGTCCATCATGCCGGTCTTGGATCCCACAAAGCCGTTTTCGACTTTCTGGCCCAGGCGCGCGATCTTCACATCATCCAGATCTTTCCAGCCAAAAGCCTGCCGAAGCGCACGAAACTGGGCCACTTCGAGTGCAGCGCTCGATGACAAGCCCCCACCGCCAGGAATGTCTGAATGGACAGTCAGCTTATAGCCTCGTGAGGCATCGTATCCTGCGTCTCGTAGAGTTTTCGTTACACCTTGAAAGTAATCGATCCAGGATCCGCGCTTTGCCTCATGACCGAGCAGATAACGCTCTTCGAGAACATCGACCGTTCCATCCTCTTTTTTCACAATGCTTGAGATCAAGACATTCTTGTCGTTGGGATCCGTATTGGGAACCAATTCGACCGTGATCCCGATTTTCTTACCGCCATCTTCCAGCGGCATCGCAATGACTTTGCCCCCCGTATAGTCCGTGTGGTTTCCGATGATTTCCACACGACCCGGGGCAAATGCGACGGTATGGACTGGCGGAGTATTCTGAGCCGCCAGTGATGGAAGGATAAATCCGCCTGACATCAAAAGGATTTGAGCCGGCAAGCGAAGCCAGTTCAGGACTTTCAGTGACCGTTGAGAGAGCATGAAGCTTTTTCGGCGCAGGCAGGAATATTCTTAAGTACACGAAAACTATGCAATTAATTAAATTGCATCAGTTCTCGCCACACTGTTTTTTCGCAGCAGAGAGCACAGCCGGAACGGTGAAGCGGTGCGTCAGCCTTTACAACTCCAAGATAATCGGAAGAACCACAGGCTTCTTGCCGACATTGGCGTTAAAGAAGCGACGAAGCTCCACACGCACGGTCTCTTGAAGGTCCATGCGATACATGCCCTGTCTGAGCTCATCTTCGTACTGAATGATGATCTTCTGAGCGAGCTTCTTGGCTTCTTCAACGAGGAAGCCTTCGCGAGCGACATCGGTGAGACCCTTGGTGATGATCTCAGGTCCTGAGATGATCCGGCGGGTTTCAACGTTGCGAACCATGAGAGCAAAGACAAGACCTGTCTCACCCATCTGGCGGCGCTCTTTAAGAACGATCTTGGAGATATCGTTGCCTTCGCGGCCTTCGATCAGAACGCGAGGCTCATCCAGCTTCTCGGTGATCTTGAAAGAGTTTGGCGTAAGCTCAAGAACGTCACCGTTGACGGCGGTCAAAATATTATCCGGCGCGATGCCCACTTCTTTTGCAAGCTTTGAATGGTGAACGAGATGGCGATACTCACCGTGGATTGGCAAGAAGTAACGTGGACGCGTGATCTCCATCATCTTTTGAAGCTCAGGGCGCGTCGCATGTCCTGACGTGTGAATGTCATGGACTGCTTCGTAAAGAACTTCAGCGCCTTGCTTGAAGAGATTATTGATCATGCGGCCAATGGCTTTTTCATTGCCTGGGATGAACTTCGAGCTCATCAAAACCAGATCGCCTTCTTGAAGCTTGATCTGGCCATGCTCGCCGTTTGCGATGCGAATCAGAGCCGAGCGATGCTCGCCCTGGCTTCCGGTCGAAAGAACAATGACGTCCCTGCGCTGAAAGTTATCGATCTCGTCGAGACCAATGAGAACGGATTCGACGTTCTTCATATAGCCTGCTTCAGTGGCCAGGCGGATGTTCTGATCCATGCTGCGGCCGGAGATTGCGACTTTCTTTCCAAAGTGGCGCGCAAGATCCAGGACCTGCGACATACGCGCAACGTTTGATGCGAACATTGAAACAACGGTCAGGCCTTCGGCTGCGGCAAAAAGCTGCTCAAACTTTTGATAAATGACGCTCTCACTGATCGAGTGCGTGTGGCGCTCCACGTTCGTGGAGTCAGACATGAGAAGCAATACGCCCTCATCGCCTGCTTTTTTGAACGAATCCAGATCGATCATGCTGCCAAAGTAAGGCGTTGGATCCATCTTGAAGTCACCCGTGTGGATGACTTTACCGTGAGGCGTATCGATGATCATGGCAGCAGAATCAACGATGCTGTGATTGACGGAGACCGTCTTCACTTTGAAGTTCTTGAACTCAAAGCTCTCACCCATTTTGAAAGGGCGAAGATCCACGCGATCGGTAAGGCCTGCTTCCTTCAAGCGCTCACGAATCATGAGCGAGGCAAAGTTGGATGCGTAAACGGGCGCGTGGATTCCTGATTTGATCAGAAACGGAAGCGCCCCGATATGGTCCTCATGGCCGTGCGTGATCAGGATTGCTTTGATCTTATCCGCGCGATCTTTGAGGTAAGTGAAATCCGGGATCACGAACTCGACGCCAAAGTGGTCGAGATCCGAAAAGAGCAGACCGCAGTCAACAACCAGGATTTCGTCCTCATACTCGAGGACCATGCAGTTCATTCCGATTTCGCCCAAACCACCGAGCGGAATGATCTTGAGTGCGCTATTGGCGCCAGAAACTAGATTTGCGGTCAAAAAAGAGGCTCCTCTTGAGGGACTTTTCCTGAAATCTTTGTCGCGTCCTGCTGTGCGCCGCCGTAAACCAGTTCTTTAATACGGGCAGCAAGGACATCGGCCGCGATATCTGTCTCTTCTCCTACCACAATATCGGCGTACTGACGAGTCGGCTCGAGGAACTCATGGTGCATCGGGCGCACCGTATCGTAGTACTGGCGAATGATGCTATCGAGGGTTCTTCCGCGCTCGCGAACATCGCGATGCAAGCGGCGGATAAAGCGGATGTCCGCTTCGACGTTCAGATAAATCTTTAAATCAAAAAGATCGCGGATGGACTGATCCCAAAGGGTGAAGATCCCTTCCAGAATCACCGTTTTGCATGGGCCGACTGGCTCAGTCTCGGCCGTCCGGCGGCTGCTGCGATAATCGTAAACAGGAGACGCCACTTGCTCGCCTGCCTTGAGGCGCTGCAGATGGTCTCTTAGAAGATGCCAATCAAACGCTTCCGGATGGTCAAAGTTAGGTTCGCCATGGATGCGGATATGAGGCGGAGGCGATGGCAGGTAGTAAGAATCCTGGTGAAGAAGGGCGACGCTTGAGTCGTTGACCCGTTGGATAATCTTGTTTGCGAACGTCGTCTTCCCCGAGCCGGATCCTCCGGCGATGCCTACCAAAAACATATGCGTTACTACCTTTGCGTTTGGAACTTATAGATACCGGGAATCTCAGAATATCCAGCCAAAAATATCCGTTCCTCAGCCCCAACCGGCATTTTTCCATCCGGCGTGGTTCGAGGAAGCCTTAAACGATATCCCTTAGGAAGTCTGAGTTCGCCTCGGAGCACGGCTTCAGAGATCGCTGGGTTCAATTCCTTCATCGTTTTGAGCTCTAAGTGCATGAACTTAGTGAGCTTTGGCAAACTGATGTAATCAGGAATCCGAACTTCATAAAACCTGAGCGGCGGGTCGCGCTCGATCTGGCCAAAGTACTTATAGGAGTTTCGCTCGACTTCGATCGCGGCCAAAAGGCAGGTAAAGAAGTTACTGCTCGCAAAGCCAAAGCTTCGGGAGCGATATCGATCCACCAGATCCTCGATTTGATCGGAGCCCACCATCCGGACCGCGCGCATCATGCCCTTACGGCCATGGTTATAAGCGGTGACAGCAAGGCCCCAGTTCTTGAGCGAATCATAATTGAGCTTGAGTAACTTGGTCGCAGCTTCCGTGGCGCGAACCGGGTCATTGCGCTCATCGACGGCTTCGTCGACCTCAAGAAAGAGCTTCCCGGTGGAACGCATGAACTGCCAGATCCCGCTGGCGCCCACTTTGGAGCGTGCGTGAATGTTGAAACCGCTCTCAACAAACGGAAGGCGCGTGAGCTCAACGGGCATTCCCGCTTTGCGGAAAGTCTCTTCCATCAAAGGAAGATAGCGCCCCGAGTAGCGCAGGCCTTCGATAAAACGATCCTTTTGGCCGAGCTGGAATCTCAGGCGCTTACGGTGAGCAGCCTCAAGAAACTTATCGGGCTCATCGATATCGGCAAACTTATCGTAGATCCGGCGCTCGTCCGGGGTCATGCTGACCTTCTCGCCCTTGAGGATCGCCTTGTTCTTTTGGTGCAGCGACAAGAGGACGTTCGTCCAGTGTCTTTTGGACTCTTTGACCGCGCCCGGACGGACCTTGATCACCTCGTACACATGGTCAATGTATTTAGCGTCATGGATCACGCCCTGAGTTGTGTCATACTGCGAATAGATGCTGACCCAGAAATCCACATTCTTGCGCAAACGGGCGTTTTCGGCCGGAGTCGTTGGAAACGACACGACCGATCCCGCGCTCGCGCCAGATGCAATGGAGGCATGCGCAGAGCCAAGCGTGGCCAGCGTAGCTAGTGGGGTAAGAACAAATAAAGATGCGACGGCGACAGATTTAAGAGCTTTCATCACGTTATCCCATCATTATGGATTCAGCGCGTGGCAGGGTAAAGCCCGCTTTTTATTTCTACCCCTGCTATTGAGTTTTCCCTCCGCATTAACCGGATGCACTCCGGTCGGTTCGCAAACAACCCCTGCCATCCGAGTCCTTCTGGATCGCCCCCCCATCACCCTCAACCCCCGGATGTCAGCCGATCTGAATGGTCAGCGCCTAGGCGAGCTGCTATTTGCGGCGCTGACGATCAAGGATGCGGAAATGCGCCCGCAACCTTATCTCGCCGAAAGCTGGAGCGTTCAGAATCAGGGAAAGAAATGGGTTTTTAAGATCCGCCCGGGACAAAAAGATCATTCAGGACAAGAAATTACGCCCCAAAGGCTTGCCACCTGTTTTGAGGAATATCGAAGCGGAACTCCCCGCTCGATTCTCATGTCCTCGTTTCGCTCTCTCAAATCCATCGAGGCGAAAGGCAGCGAGCTCGTCTTTGAGCTCACTCAACCGGATCCTTATCTTGCGACAAACCTGACTCTCTTTCGGTATTTTACGACCGGTGATCCGTCAAAACCTTGTCGCGAGCCAAAAGCTCAGGACACGATCATCACAAGCGGTGAGTATCGCCTGTCGCGCTTTCAGTTTGAGGACCTCAATCCAGAGCACTCGCTCGAGTTGATTCCCACGGATCCAGCCAGGCGCACTCTGAAAATCAGCTGGGCGCTTGATGAGAACACGAAAGCGCTTCAACTGATCCGAGGCGAAGTGGATGTCGCCACAAACTCCCTCTCGCTTTCCAAAACGCGATGGGTGGAGAAAAAATACGCCCACCGCTTTAAGGTCATTGAGCGCTCAAACGGCGTGAACGTGAGCTATCTGCTCTTTAATTTCAAGAACCCTCATTTAAAGAAGCCTGAAGTTCGAAAAGCGATCGCACTTGCCATTGATCGCGACGAATATGTTCGCCACAAGCTCTTTGGATTTGGAAACCCTGCGGGAAGTCTTCTCTCTCCAGCCCTGGAAGAGAGCGCCCCTCAATCCTTTGAGTACAATCCAAAGAAAGCCGAGGAGCTTCTTGAGCAGGCGGGCTATCCACGCGGGTCCGATGGCGTGAGGCTCAGGCTTCGCTACAAGACCACTTCCGTTCGCGATGGCTTTGAGATTGCGCTCTCTTTTCAAAACTCGCTTCGCCGAATCGGGATTGAGCTCACGCTCGATGTCGTCGAGCCTGCCGTCTATTTTGCCTCGGTCCGAAAAGGGGCGTTTGACCTCTGCTCTTCGCGCTGGATTGGGGTAAGTGACGCATCCATTCTCCAAAGAACACTCATGACGGGCAATCCCGACAATCGCGGGGGCTACTCGAGCCCCGAAACGGATGCCCTCCTCCAGGAAGCCACCCTCCAGCCTGATCCAGTCCAAAGGCGCGCCATCCTCGCGAAAATTCAGGCAAAAGTGGCTCAAGACCTCCCCTATCTGCCCCTCTGGTACTGGAATCCATCCGTCATTCTCCGCAAGGACCTGACCGGACTGGAGTCCTCCGAGCTTTCTCTGAGCGGATCACTGGCACCTCTCTCGCGTTTAAGGTAGAAGCGTTCCACCAGTTATGAAGCGAGTTTTAGCGCCTACCCTACCGACGCGCGAGCGTCCGGTTCATTTAGCCGAATCCGAAGCCGATCATCTGACCCGCGTCCTGCGTTTGCGCGATGGCGATGTCATTGAAGCGCTCGATGGCCACGGCCATGCGGCGTTGGTCACGTTGAGAATCAAAGGCGGCGGACCTCGCATTGAGTTTTTGGAAGGCGCAGAGCAAAGCGTGCGAACCGCAGGCGTGACCATTCCAGGCGCAACTCCAGTGGATCTTGAGATGGCCATTCTCAAAGGCGACGCGATGGAATGGGTTGTCGAGAAGGCCGTCGAGCTCGGAGTTCGAAAGCTTTATCCAGCCGTAACTGCGCACACTGTCGTTCAGATCAGAAACAAGGGCCCTGAAGCTTTTCGGGATCGCTGGCAAAAAATCGCTGATCAGGCTCTCAAGCAATGCGGGCGTTTGGACAAGATGGAAGTCGCACTTCCTCTTTCTCTCGAAGAGCTCCTCTCCACTCACCCAGCAACGCTAGATCAGCCAAGGCTCTGGTTTGATGAAGCAGGAAAAGACGAATCCGCATACCTTGCCAACTGGCTGGGCGCACAGGACATGCAAAAGCTCTCTTCTGTGAAGCTTTTGGTTGGGCCTGAGGGTGGCTGGAGTTCGCAAGAGCGCGATCTTCTGATCGCATCTTCACGCGTATCACCAATCCATCGCCTGGGTCTGGGACCTTGGATTCTTCGAGGCGAGACGGCAGCGCTTCTCTCTGTAAGCTTGACCACAGCTCGTTTCCGGTCACTGGGTTTGAGTGAGTCGTCTGATATGTCCCTTGACAAGACTTTGACAACAAAGGGAAGCTAAGAAGTATGCAACAGCAGGGCGAAAAGGGAAAGAAAGGCATCGATTTTAAGCCGATTACCCAAGGGTTGGGATTTCATCCTTTCTCGGATGGACTGCCTTACGCACCGGTTTCTAAAACAGCCGCTCGCCCGCAAGCCACGCCTCATGCCCCGTCTCGTGAAATGGCATCAGGCGCAGGTGCGGTCTCCGGAGGCAAGGCGGATTTCGTTTATCCAGCTCCTCGCGTGAACGTTCCTGTGGCTGCTCCAGTTACGCCTAAAGCTTCAGCTAAGCCTCAAGTTCAGACTCAAAAGCCTGTGGCTGCAAGAACTGCAAAAGCTCCAGCCAAGCAGACTACGACCGCAACGCCTACCGCTCAAGCATTTGGCGAACCTACCTTTGGTTACGTTTATCTCTTTAAGCGCGTTCTGGCTTACATTCTCGATACGACTCTCAACACCTCGCTCCTTGCGACGGGCTTGAGCTTTGCGCTTTTGAACGAAGACATGAACCCGGATCTTTTAATGAACCCGGGCATCGTCATGATCTCGATTCTCTTCTTTACGCTCTTTAACTGGGCACTCGTCACCGCTCAGGAAATCGCGTTCGGCACCACGATCGGCAAGCGCATCTTTGGACTCATGATCCAAGGCAGCACGTCAGCGATCTTCCTTCGCGCGTTCTTCTTTCTGCCAAGTCTTGGCTTTTGCGGCGTGGGACTTCTCTGGAGTCTCTTTGATAAGCGCAAACGCTGCTGGCATGATGTCGTTGTGAACGTTCAACCGATCGAAGTCGCACGTCTCTAATCTCTTGAGCTCTTATGCCTAAATCCGCTGCTCCACGCGCGTTTTTGAAAAAAGTGAAATCCCCTGCCGCTCTTGCTCGTGCATTGAGTGAGGCGCATAAAAAGAAAAAGCGCGTGGTGTTCACCAACGGCTGCTTTGATCTTCTGCATAAGGGTCACGTCACTTATCTTGAGAAGGCTCGAAAGCTTGGCGACATTCTGGTCGTTGCCCTCGATACGGATGAGTCCGTTCGCGCTTTGAAAGGCTCGGGCCGTCCTATCAACAATCTTGCAGACCGTATGGAAGTCATCGCAGCTCTTGAGAGCGTGGACTTTGTCACCTGGTTTGAGAACAGCGATCCTCAGCCTTTGATCCGCAAAGTGCATCCCATGGTCTTGGTCAAAGGCGGTGACTGGAAACCCGATCAGATCCTGGGCTCTCGCGATGTTTTAGGCTGGGGCGGAAAAGTGAAGTCTCTTCCTTACGTGGAAGGTCGATCCACTACCAAGATGATCGAGCGCGCTCGTCAAAAGCCGGGATCCTAAGCAAATCTATTTTGAAGCCTTCGCGTCCCCGACAGCTTTCCAAAACGCATCGACGACTTTTTGAGGAATCAATTCTTTTGATCCCTGAGGCGGTCTCTTTGGCTTGAAGCCAAAGAACATCGATGCGGTCGGGTCTCCACCGCCATATTTCACGACATCTTCTTTGGCGTATCCGAGTCCTTCGTAATCA
>JBJMMA010000144.1:0-44978 GCA_045805065.1 Bdellovibrionia bacterium
ACAAAATTCAAACCGATACAACTACCAGAGTTGATATTTCTAGGAGCTTGAATGACAAAGAAACTGAGCCTGAAACAAAAACTTATCGCATCCTTTTTATCCATCGCCCTCATCCTGTTTGTAGTAGGCGGGATCGGCGTAGGATCGCTTTCTAAGGTTCGCGAGCAGTACAGCCAGGTCACCGAAGTCAGCACTCCGAAAACGGAACAACTTCTGAGAATGCGAACCGCGATGGAAAGCCTTCTCAGCACCTTGATCCAGATGGGCCTCTACGGAAACCCACCCGAAGAAATTGATCGACTCGGCAAAAAGCTCGCGGCTTCTCGTCAGAGCTACACTGATGCAGAGAAAACTTATCAGGCCATGAAGTTCGCCGATGGCGAAAAAGAGCTCTATGAAAAGGTCACGGAGAAATGGGGCGCCGTGCTTGGAAACATCGTCGATGTCATGCAACTGGCCCGCTCGACAGACACCAAGGATAAAATCTCCTTTGGCGAAATCTATCGCAAGCCAGACTTCCAGAAAGCCCGCCACGAATTCTACGACGCTCTCGATGCTCTCGTTGCCTATCAGGCAAAGACCGCAAAAGAATGGGAAGCTCGCGCTCAGAATACTGCCAAGATCAGCAACATCAGCATGACGGTTGCGGTTCTGGCAGGCGTATTCATCGCCCTCCTCGTGGGCTGGATTATTTCCAGCGCTTTGGCAAACCAACTCAGATCTGTCGCAGATGAGCTTTCCAAGAGCGCAGATGAGCTATCCGGATTTGCGGGCGAGATCGCAGAAGCAAGTCAGACGCTGCTCACTTCAATTGAGCAACAGGTGTCCGCGATCCATGAGACCTCGACGGCCGTGGATCAGTTAAGCTCGATGGTTGGAAAAAACTCCGATAACGCCGCAAGCTCTCGTGACGTTTCGGTTCAAAGCGATGAAGCGGCAAATCAGGGACGCCAATCCGTTGAGCAGATGATCGTTGCAATCGATGATATCGATAAGAGCAACTCAGAGATGATGGTTGAGATCAATAACAACAACAAGAATCTCACCGAGATCAATCAGGTCATTCACGAGATCAACTCCAAGACCAAAGTTATTAACGACATCGTCTTCCAAACCAAGCTTCTCTCCTTTAATGCCTCTGTCGAGGCGGCCCGAGCAGGAGAGGCAGGCAAAGGCTTTGCTGTGGTCGCCGAAGAAGTCGGAAATCTTGCGCAAATGAGCGGAGGTGCCGCTCGTGAAATCACCGAGATGCTCCATCAGAGCGTTCAGAAGGTGGATAAGATCATCGAGCTGACCACGTCCCGCATTGAGCGGATCGTCACCGAGAACCGCAACAAGGTCAATCACGGCAAAGAAGTCGCAACCCAGTGCGGAAAAGTTCTTGAGGAGGTCGTCTCCAACGTCCAGCGCGTTCGCTCCATGCTTGAGGAGATCTCAACCGCATCCCGCGAACAGGCCACCGGCATCGAGGAAATCACTCGTGCGATGAACAGCCTCAATGAGAGCACGCAAAAGAACGCCACCTCATCGAACAAGGCTTCTCAAACTTCGTCTCAACTGGCGCATCAGGCCGAACTGCTTCATAAGCTTGTGAAGAACCTCTGGAAGACGGTCTATGGCGATCGTGCTCAAAAGCTCGCGCAGACAAAGGACTCTCACACTGCCCCGATCTCGCAAGATGCGATTAAAGATCACTCTGACCAAATTGCGGCATAAATGGTAGGGTCTCACCTTATGCCCATTCAGGTGACTGCCGCTATTATAGTCCGAGATCACAAGATTCTGGTTGCGCGTCGAAAACCCGGCAGCAAACAGGAAGGCATGTGGGAATTTCCAGGCGGAAAACTGGATCCGAACGAGACCCCTGAAGCTTGTCTCAAGCGAGAGATCGAGGAAGAGCTCGGCATCCGTGACCTGGTCATTGAGCGGCACTGGATCACCACGCGCCACACTTACACCTTTGGAGAGATTGAGCTCATGGTGTATCTCTGCAGAAGCTCAAGCCTCCCCAACAAATCCGATGCTCATGATGCACTCGAATGGGCTACTGTCAGCGAGCTGAGCCAGTATCAGTGGGCTCCTGCTGATATTCCTGCCGTGCAAAAGCTGATCAGCGAAGGAATCTGATTTTCTTACAGATAAAAGTGCCAGAGGAAATAAAGATAATCGTAGAAGTCGGTGAAAGGCTGTGATCGATCCTGCCGCTTCTGATACTCCAGACCTAGCTCGACATGCGGCCGAGGAAACCACCACACCCCTGCCCCATATCGCTGCTTGAGCGTCGAGAGAGCGCTGAAATTATTGCGAGCAAACTCCTGATCCAAAATCAGATGCACGCCTTGCACGACCTCATATCCCAGGCGTGTCGTCTCAATAAAACCCCATTGAGTAGCTGGGCTACTGGTTGCGGACTTTGGAGTTAAAGCCTGAAAGTCGCCTTCAGTCAGGACATAGAGCTTGTCCGTGATTCCAAGCAGGCCAAAGGGACCTGTCACGTAGCGATGATTAAAATCATTGGTCTCGTATAGAAAACTCAGCCCGACCTTGTCATGATCCGAAACATTATATCCTCCCCAAAGCGAAGTCCCTATATACCTCTCGTTGGACGGGTCGTCCGGGCGACCAAAAATTCCCGTCACAATCACGTTCAGCGGATCGCCGATATAGGAGAACTCCAGATTGTAGCTTTCTCCATCGCCAAGGGGTTGGGGCTGATAGATGTTGAGCTGCTCTTTGATGGTGAGAATATGATTGGGCGTAAAGATTCCATATTCAGGGGAGAACCGCCCCCCGCGAACCGCGATTTCATCTGTCACGTGATACATCACGTAATGCCGGCGTGAGATCAAATAATCCGTCCACGTCTGGCCACGGACCGGGTCCTGATAGCCCACACTCGCATCAAACGTCCAAGCTTTGTATTGCGCCGCAGCCTCAATGTCGAGCTGCATGAATTGATACATGCTCGTGTCCGTGAGCGGCGTGTTTTGATAGTTATAAACACTGCGATAATCTCCGCCCAGATTGAGCCACTCAGGTTGATTGATGAAATAGGCGGGCTTTTCTTCACCCTCGTACCCCCAGGTACTCAGTGATACGCGTGAGAGTTGCCTGCCGTAAGCATTCAGAACTCCGCCCCCGGTTGGCGCAATATGGCAGGATGTGCAGTTAACGTAGCCGTGTCGAATAAACTCAGGGTAAGCAAAAGCTTGAGATGACCAGGAGAAGGCCCCAGCCACTAGCCATAGAATTAGAATCCAGATCTTTTGCCACGCCATGCGACAGCCCCCAAAGCGAGGCTGACCATAAGGGTTTACTCTCCGCAGCGGCAAGGCAATCCGCGAAATAGTGAGTCAAACCGTTAAAACGATTTTCCCAACGGATTGCCCACTCTCGATCAAACGATGCGCGTCGGCAACACTTTCAAATGGAATCTGCGTCACTGGAATGGGACGGATCAGCCCTTCATTGATTCTTCGCTGCATCCCATCGATGCATTGCTCAATCATCTCTTTCTCATCAAATAGAAAGCTCACGTTAAAACCGATCACGCCTCGATTGGTCGTGATCAGATCAAGCGGATTGAAACGCGGCGTTCGCATCAGTCCAAGACCTGCCTTGATGTAATTGAGATGGCCGCCTTTTTTGGACAAAAGATCGTGAGAGCCATACACAATGAGTTTTCCCATCGGACAAAGGTGTTCATAGGACTCCCGCATCGTCGAATACCCATTGGCATCAAATATCGCGTGATAGCCCTCGGGTACGACCTTCTTTGCTTCAGCCCACAAGTCTTGCTGGGACTTATCGATGATAACGTCAGGACCAAATTTCTCCAAATAAGCTCGCTTATGACTTGAGCCGATCACTCCCACGGTGAAATAGCCTTCTGACTTGCAGAGTTGCACCAGTGCGGTCCCAACTCCGCCAGCGGCAGAATGAATCAACACCTTGGCGTTCTTCGGGAGAACCGCGTGCTGGTAGACCGCGTGATATGCCGTAAAAAAGACCGCAGGAAAGCCCGCACCTTCAACAAGCGTGAAACCTTTGGGAAGTGCCAGAACCTGAGACTCGGGAATACGAACTTCAGTCGCGTAGCCATTGAAGCGAGTAAAACCAATCACCTCCTGGCCGACTTGATACTTCGTTGCAGTTGGGCCAACTGATTTTACAATTCCTGAAACCTCAAAGCCGGGAGTGATCGGCCAGCCGACATACTTTTTCGCCGACTCATAAACTCCCAGTCGTACGCAAACGTCTGCGAAATTCACTCCAATGGCGCGAACCGCAATGATCACCTCATCGCGTTGCGCTTGAAGATCAGGCGCTTCGACAAACTCTAACTTCTCGTAAGATCCAGGCGATCGAATCGTTACCTTCTTCACTCCGATGTTCTTGCATCTCCAATGGAATGATTCAATCACTTAACGGTGCGCTGGGCCCCAACCTCCACCGCCGCCTCCGCCACCATGAAAGCCCTGACTGATCGCGCCGGCATTTCCCGCAGCAGGGGGAGGCGCTGCTGGCGCTGGAGGCGGAGCCATCGGCGCAGGAGCTGGTGCACCAGCAGCCGGAGGCGGTGCGATGGCAGGTGCTGCTGGTGCCGCAGGAGCGGGTTGTGCAGGAGCGGCTCCATTGATCGCAGCCGCCGCTCCTGCCTGCTGTCCCACTCCCCAATGAGCTGAGTTTGCGGCTGGTGCTTGTGGCGCCGACGGATTCCATGCGGATGCAGCCGGTGGCTCGCTAGCAGGACCCCAGGTTCCACCGCTTCCCAGATAAGCGCTTTGAAAGGGCGCAGGGTTTTGAGTTTGCACAACGGCGCTACTCCACCCTTGATAAACGGTTCCTTGCCCCACTGGCACAGCACCCGTGACTGAGTAAGGATAACCAATGTAGACCGGTGTTGACCACCAGGGTCCCCACCAAGGATAAAAAGCAGGCCCCGCGTAAAAACCGCCACCATAGCCCCAGTAAAATCCAACTCCGAAAGTGACAGGTGGCCCAATCCAGTAAGTGCCGATCCAAGGCGGATAGTAATATCCCGTTCCGTAAACTACGACGCCATCACTGCAGCAATAACTTCCGAGGTATCCTGGGGTGTATCCCACATAAACCGCATCCGGAGTCGCATCATAAATCCGAACATACGTGACGTAATAGACCGGTGAACTCGATGGAATCGTGTAGATCACCGCAGGTACACGTGCGGCCACTTTCCAGGGACCCTGAGGGGAATTGGACTCAAACCATACGCCCGATTGCAGAGCGAAGTAAGACTTTGAGTCCACCTGAATGACCGGGGTTTTTGAGTTCTCAGCATATTGAAGGGAAGTCTGCTCGATGGGCTTGAACTGAGGCTCTCCATCATACTTCACCTCGAGTGCAGCCTGATTTCGATCGACTTTTGCCGTTTGAGGCACTTCGTTACTGATCTTTGCTTCACCCGCTTGCTGGGTTCCTGGAACTGACGCGAGCACCGAGCCCTTTCGATGATTCTCAGGAATTTTGGCAAAGTCCTTTGAAAGCTTGTTTGCAGGCACGTAGCGCCAGGGACCATCCAGCGACTTTGCGCGGTACCAGCGCCCGGACAAAAGAACATAATAATTTTGATCATGCTGATCGAGGAAAATGCTGTTTTCAGAATTCGAAACAAAGAGAAGCTTTGTCCCTGCGATGGATTGAAGCTGAGGTTTTCCTTCGGTCTGCAAAACCTCGGTTGGCTCGGTGCTCACGTAAACTTGCGGAATTTCATGTTGAGCAAGCTTTTTCATCAATGCCGAGTTTGGATCATTCAAAAGATCGACCTGGTTTTGCTGGACGGCATGATTTTTTGCCTGCTCCACCTCAGGAGAGACCTGATCGGATTCAATCCAGGGCCCCGAGAGCGATAACGCATCCATCCACCGATCGCCCATGTAGAAGTAGTATCGGCTCTTCGATGAATCATACAAAATCAAGGCACGCGTATTAATCACTCGCATAACGCCTGAGGCGCCCGAGTCGCGCAGAGCCGGAGCACCATCAATCAGAACAAGAAGCGTTGGAGTTTTTTTGAATACGATTTTTGGAGGCCCATTCCTGAGCTTTGGCTGATCCACCTCCGACTCCGCGCGCGCAATCGCAAGATTCGACTGCAGGCTTTCCAAGGCGACAGGTTTCAGGAGTCCAGACTCATTCTGCCGAAGCGTCTTCAAGGAGGATGCGGAAAGTTCTGGGGCTGAAGGAAACTGAGCTTTGGTCACATGGACCTGGTCAAAGCTGACCCGATGAGTTTTGGGATCGACACTTGTCTTCGCCGAAATCCAGATCAACCCGTATATGGGTTTTGCCGAAGAAGATGTCTGAACGGATACAGCCGCGCGTTCTTTGAGATCATCTCCACTCCACTCTTCAACTTGCGGCGGATATACGCTGATGGATTTATTATCGCTCGTATAAGTTTGAGGCCAGCCGCTCTCCGTTCCCTGAGCCACTGGAGCAGGCCTTGCCCCGGATCCAAGATCTTTGCCACGTTCGCTGTGAACGTCGGAGTGAGCGCAAGCAGAGATGAATAAAAAGAGAAAAAGCCTCAAAAACATAACACTTTGGGTCATGCCATTTTCAGTCCAAGGTTCAGTTTCTGCCCAGGGTTCGGTTTCTGCAATGAGACAGCAACAGGGGCTGGTCTGAGGAGGAATCAGCAATGAAGTCATATTCAACTATGCTGGCAGGAGTGGCTGCTCTGGCTTTAGGCATTCTATCGTTTCAGCACATCGCTCATTCCCAAACGTCAGGCAGCAATAATCAGAGCGATTACATTTTCCGGTTTAACAGTGGGATCTCGAGTGTGTTCCTATCAAGCGCCACATTTCCTCAACAGCAGCCTATCGATTTGGGATCTTGCACTGCAACCGAACAGATCAATGGCCCTCTGATTTGCGCGATGAATTGCAGCAATGTTCCAGTTTGCCTACTTAACGTCAGCGGCCCTCCGGGCGCGAGCGTGACTGACGTCCTTGAAAAAGTCAGTGAGGTCTCCATCACAGCGGGGCAGTCCGCATCACCTACACCATCGGCATCAAGTCAGCCTGCCGCTGGGACTTTCGGAAATATGATTTTCAGAGGCTCCGTTACCCATGAGGACAATCTGAGCAAGCGCATCGAGATTTACAACTCAGTGCACTAGCCATGGCCCGGTCGCTGCTCCGAATTTTGCAGAAATGGAGTCCCATATGGGGACCTCCATTGAAAGCACCGCAATCCAGAAATGCCAAAGTTTCAATCGTCCAGGCTTTGAGACCCGGCACGAAATGGATGAGATTGCCATTGAGGAACCTCTTGAGATCAGACTAACGCACTTTACTCGTGAACGGGGCCGACATCAGCAGAACCGACATCGCGTGGCAGTTACAATGCGTACCCCCGGCAACGATCTTGAGCTTGCGGCGGGTTATCTCTATAGCGAATCGATATTAAAGGCACCTTATGAGATCCTCAGCTTTCAACTGGGGGAGAATCTCATCGAGCTTGCGCTCTCTCCGCACTGCCGCATCGACTTAAAACGAGTTCAAAGACAGTCCTACATCTCATCCAGTTGCGGCGTATGCGGAAAAACCTCGATTGAGGAGGTGTCCGAGCTCGCTCATCATTGTGATCGCAGCGCGCCAGGAAGCTATCCCTTCATTCCGGCGGATCTCATATCCGAACTCCCCACTCTCTTGCGAGATGCACAAGACGGATTTGCGCGAACCGGCGGATTGCACGCCTCAGCTTTGTTTGACGAACGCGGAAACCTCATTCTGGCACGCGAGGATGTCGGTCGCCACAACGCATTAGACAAGGTCATAGGACGCGCATTTCTGGACGGACTTCTTCCGCTGGATCGATCCATTTTGGTTCTCAGTGGGCGCGTGAGTTTTGAGCTGATGCAGAAAGCCGCGATGGCGGGCATTCGCGTCATCGTAGCCGTGGGCGCCCCATCAAGCCTTGCGGTTCAACTGGCCAAAGAATTTGACCTGACTCTGATCGGCTTTGTCAGGAACCAACGATTTAACATCTACCATGGCGAATGGAGAATCACCCATTTATGAAGATTGAAAAGTTGAGCATCCGATTCACGGTCGATGGCCAACCTGCATTAGCGGATGAAGACTCCCGCCTGATTGACTATCTGATCAGTCGACACGCTAAAGTTCCCCACGTTTGCTATCACTCACAGCTGGGCCCCATCGAGACCTGCGATACGTGCATGGTTGAAGTGGATGGGCAGCTCGTTCGAGCTTGCGCTACGAAGATCTCCAAAGGGATGACGGTTGAAACCAAATCCCAGCGCGCGGAATCGGCACAGCGTGAGGCCTTCAATCATATCATATCCAATCACCTGCTTTACTGCACCGTTTGTGACAATAACAACGGCGACTGCACTGTTCACAACAACGCAAAGGATCTGGGCATCGAGCATCAGGAAATCGAGTTCAGCCCCAAACCTTACGAAGTCGACACAAGCAACCCATTCTATCAATATGATCCAGACCAGTGCGTTCTCTGCGGTCGCTGCGTGGAGGCCTGTCAGAACGTCGAAGTGAACGAAACGCTGACTATCAACTGGGAGGATCAGTATCCTCGCGTTCTCTGGGACGGCGGAAGACCTATCGGCGAATCAAGCTGCGTGTCGTGCGGCCATTGTGTCACGGTTTGCCCATGTAACGCCTTAATGGAGAAATCGATGCTGGGAAAGGCAGGCTATCTCACTGCGCTTCCTGCCCCGATCCTCGACGGAATGATTGACGTGGTCAAGGCAGTTGAGCCTGATGCAGGACTCACCCCGCTCTTCAAGCTGTCACAGGCTGAGTCCGATATGCGCGAGTCGCGCACCAAAAAGACAAAGACAGTCTGCGTGTACTGCGGGGTCGGCTGCAGTTTTGATATCTGGACCCGGGATCGTCACATTTTGAAAGTTGCGCCTTATGAAGGTCCGGTCAATGGCATCTCGACGTGCGTGAAAGGAAAGTTTGGCTGGGATTACGTCAACTCCCCGGATCGCCTGACCACTCCTTTGATCCGTGATGGCGAAAACTTCCGCGAAGCCTCGTGGGATGAAGCTCTTACTTTGATCGCCAAACGCTTCAATGAGATCAAAGCGCGACACGGAGCCGATGCCTTGGGCTTTGTTGCTTCCTCCAAGTGTACGAACGAAGAAGCCTACCTGATGCAAAAGCTCGCTCGCGCCGTCGTGGGAACTAACAATGTGGACAACTGCTCGCGCTACTGTCAGTCGCCCGCGACCAAGGGACTCACTCGCACCGTCGGGTACGCCGGTGATTCGGGCACCATCGAAGATATGATGCAGGCGGACCTTGTCTTGATCGTCGGAAGCAACACGGCCGAAAGCCATCCCGTGATCGCGTCCCGAATCAAGGAAGCTCAAAAGTGCCGAGGACAAAAGATGATTGTCGTCGACATCAGAAAGCATGAAATGGCAGAGCGCGCTGACGTATTCATGCATGCAAAGCCTGGCACGGACTCCATCTGGGCCTCCGCGATCGCTCGCTACATTCTGGATCAGGGACTCGAGAACAAGGAATTCCTCAGCCAATGGGTCAACGGACTGGATGACTACAAAAAGAGCCTTGAGCCATTCACTCTGCAGTTTGCGTCCGACATGTGCGGTGTGACCGTGGATGAGCTCAAGCGTATCGCTCACATGATCGTTGAGCATAAGAATGTCTGTCTTCTTTGGGCGATGGGTGTGACCCAGCATACGATGGGATCGGATACATCGTCTACGTTCTCAAACCTTCTTCTCATCACCGGCAACTACATGCGGCCTGGAACGGGAGCGTATCCGCTTCGTGGTCATAATAACGTTCAAGGCACCGGAGACTTGGGCGCATCGCCTGATAAATTTCCAGGCTACCAGAAGGTCTCGGATGATGATGTGAGAAAACGTTTCGAAGAAGCCTGGGGAGTTAAACTCACCACGAACAAGGGTCTCGACAATCACGAAATGATTGATGCGATCCATAATGGGAAGCTCAGGGCGATGTATGTTTATGGCGAAGAGATCAACCTGGTCGAGTCCAACATCCATCATGTTGAAAAAGCACTCGAAAAGCTTGAGTTCTTTGTCGTCCAGGAAATCTTCTTCAATCAGACTTGCCGTCTCGCAGACGTGATTCTTCCTGCATGCCCAAGCCTTGAAAAAGAAGGCACGTTCACCAATACAGAACGCAGAATTCAACGTCTGTATCAGGTCTTTGAGCCTTTGGAAGGAACCCGACCTGACTGGCGGATTATTCAGGATGTCGCCAATGCACTGGGCGCCGATTGGAACTATAAACATCCATCCGAAGTCTTTGATGAGGTCGCAAAGCTTGCCCCGATCTTTGCGGGCGTGAATTACGAGCGCCTCGAAGGTTATAAATCCCTGCATTGGCCAGTAGCCTGGGACGGCAAGGATGCGCCACTCCTTTATACCGATGGGTTTCCGTTTCCTGACAAAAAGGCAAAGCTCCATCCGATCAAGGTTCGCATCCCGCAGGAGCAGGTGAACGAGGAATTCGATATTCACCTCAACAACGGTCGTCTGCTCGAGCACTTTCATGAAGGCGTGATGACTTATCGCTCGTCAGGACTGAGAGAACTTGTCCCGGATACGTTTGTTGAGATTTCACCTCATCTTGCGGAGGAACGCGGGATCCAGGACGGCACAGTCATTAAGCTGATCTCTCGCTGGGGTGAACTGCAGGCTCGTGCGTTGGTCACTCACCGCGTGACCGATAACGAGATCTACATGCCAGTCAATTCCACAACAGCTCGCGTGAATCTTCTTACGGGCGCTCACACGGATGACGTGACTCATACTCCGGCATACAAGGAAAACTCCGTGCGAATCGAAGTCCTGCCTCTTATTGAGGGCACGCCACTACCTAGAACCAATCATCGCTACGGGCATCGCACTCCACAGAAAGGCGTTGAGGTGGAACGCAAATGGAATCGCCCTGATTATCAGGCTCCACAGGGAGCGCCACTTCCACCACAAGCCGAAGTGAAGGGAGCATAAGCCATGGCAAAGCCAATTCCATACAAACCAGCGCCTCACGATCCTCGTGAAGCACTCATTCTGAAACTTCAAGATGCGCCGAAAGAGCACGCGGAAGCTTTACTGGATGGTTATGAAATCCTTCAGCTCCTCAGAGACAAGGGCATTCTTGAAATCACAAAAGGCGCACTGGGATCTGGAGACAAGCTTCTCGATCTATTGACCAAGACTTTGGAAACGCAAGAAGCCATCAGTCTGCTTCGCAACTTGGTGGTGATTGGCAAGCTCATCGGCGGGCTCAACCCTGAGGTTCTTGAAGGCATCGAGCAAACCATCTCGACTCAAATCGATCGCTCGCGCGCTCAAAGACCGCCAGGGCTGATCAGTTTGTTTTTCAAACTCATGCAACCGGATAATCGACGCTTCTTTGGAGCTGCGCTATCGATTGCCGCAGTCCTGGGGAGAAATCTTTACAAGGCAAAAGAGCCGGGGCTTCGTGGAGAAAAACGCCAGATGGTCACCCGGCGCATGGTGGCACTCGTTCCTAACGATCCCCGTATGCCGTAAGATGAATTAGCCTTAAAATGCATTAGACGAAGTCAAAATCGTGACATCTTCCCTTTCTTTCAGGAGCGTTTATCCTGAATGCAAAGAGAGGTGTCTTATGATCAGCGCAATCAAAAAGATAAAGTCACACTTGTCTGTACTCCCTGCCGTTGCTGCGGCAACCTTTGCTCTATTTGCGGTCTCAACGCCTGCGCAAGCCGGTACCGAGCTCAACGTCATTGGCGGCGTGAGTTTTCTTGGAGGCGCCGCTCACAATGGTCTCAGCACGCTGAGCCCGCTTGTGGGTGGAAGTCTCCTCTTCGGCGTGGCCCCCTTGATTTCGATTGGCCCAGTCTATGAGTACAATTTTGTCTATAACCATGGAAGCACGGGCCATCGCAGCTACTATGGTGCTTTAGCTCGTGTCAACGTGGGCAATGTCATTTTCGTCGACGGAACTCTTGGCGCCACAGCCATCAACTATGGAGTCGGATCGACTTCAGACCTTGCCTTCAGCGGTGGAGCAGATGTCGGGATTCACATGCTGCCTTTCATCTACCCTTTTGTCGGCTATCGCTATACGCCTACCAAAGGCGGAGCCTCCAGCACGGATGGCAACACGATCGATGTTGGCGTCATGTTCTCGATTGGCAATTAATGGATCAAAACGGGTTCCCTGAGCCGCTCGCTCAGGGAAACTTGCTTTAGTTACATAATCTTCGTTTATCTTTTCCCGGTGTCCTGCTCTTATCTGAGGACACGCCATGAAGTTTGATTTATTGAAAGCCGCCCTGGGTGGATGTCTCGCGCTTCTGATGACGAACGGGACTGCCGATGCCTCATCCAATTTCGTCCTTCAGCCTCAGGTTAGGACTGATTTCCCGATCTGGGTCGGAGCCGGCGCCGATATCACTCTTTTTCAGCATCTCTCGTTTTTCGGGGGATACGGATACATGCCACGGCCCTACTCCAAGGTGGTCGGGAAGCTGGTCAACTCTTTCGTCAACGACTCGATGTACGGAGATCTGACCCGCCAGGTCCTGTCTTCCAATCGCGTCTTTCATGGTGAGCTCAGTTTCAAATTCGCCGATGCGGATGAAGGCTGGCGCTTCGGCATTGGGGCTTATCGTGTGCGCACCGGCGGAGAGAGCAACGTCATTGATCTCGTTGAGGGAGCCACTCACCTCGATCTGAGCTCGCTGAAAAATCTTCTCGCTCAGACCGGAAACACGATGTCGCTTCGGGCAAATCTTGATCTCTGGATGTTCGATATCCACGGCGGTTACACCTGGAAGCTCAGTGACCATTGGAGCATTCTCAGTGGCCTGGGCGTCGCAAAAGTCGCATCCACGAAGATGAGGCTTTCCTCCAGCTCCTCGGATGTAGATTCCGTAGAGGCGATCCAAAGTCTCTACTCTGCGGCAGAGTCCCAGGTCCGATCGACTTTGCGTCAATACGGATACGTCCCTTTTGTGACACTCGGGGTCCAGTTCCGGCTTTAAGTTTCAGGCAATTTCACTTCGCCATCATGCTTGAACGGAAACTCATGGCCGTGAGTTGTGATCGAGCCGACGATGTTGTAATTCGCGCCCTTGTTTTTCACGAGATCCGAGAAGCGACTGTAAAGGTCCCAATATCTGATTCGAAGCGGAACACTGATTTCGGTCTCCCCGTTTGCATCAACACTTGCGCTGTCATTCAGGGTTCCCGAGGCAAAAGGTTTCCCTTCCAGATTTAGTCCGTACTTGATTGAATCCATCTTCAAGCCAAATGAATTGGGATTTCTGACCGCAAGCTTCACGATGACCGTGGCGTCTGTCAACGTAGCTTTATCGACATCCAGGGATTGAACAGCCACATCCGGTGCCTGAACGTTTTTAGGGATCGAGCTGCAACCCAGTTGCGTCATGACAAGAGCGCTTAAACTTAGGACAATAAATTTTGTTTTCATAGGTTGCCTGCTTTGCTGCTGAAATTAAATGAGCTGAATAAGCAGCAATAGAAGCAAATAGCGTTCCTGCGGGTTAAGCAGTCATACTGGCCGCGCAGATCATCCCAAGACCAATGGAGAGCGCAGCCGAAAGTACGCCTTCGGCAAGGATGTTCTTTTGGATACTCTCCACAAAGTTTGGAAAGATCTTTCTCATAACCCAGTAGCTCAGGCATTGAACAATGATTGCCAGAGTTCCCCACACCACAAACTCAAGAACGGACTCAGCTTGCTCTACGGCTTTCGAGAGCGGAATGATGAATCCCAAAAGTGCTCCAGAAAAGCTTAGCGCAGCCGCCGTATTGCCCGAGCGGATCAGCTTGATTTCCGGATAGGGAGTAACCCAAAGATAGATTGCAGAAAAAATGAAGAGATAGACAATCGCGATTCCGAAAAATATGGCAAAGTAAATCACTCCACCCCAATCAATCTCAGTCAGCATTTTTCAGTCCTTTGTTTCGTTTAAGGCGTAAATGTATGAGGAATAAACCGGCTCATGTTCTGAGTAATGGGTGATGAATCTTCTCTCAGGCCTAACCCACAGGCTTCTTCACCCACAACCCAGCTCCCGAGCACGACGTATTCGTTCTCAAACCTGGGCAGCTCCTGATACTGCTGATACACCTTGCCTCCGCCATCGTAAGGTCCTTCTGTTTCAATCTGCACCTGACGATCCGGACCAAGGACTCGCACGTTTGCCCCTTCGCGCGACAAAAACGGCTTTTCAATCCATCGGCCAGATCCCGTACCCGGATGCGAAAAGTAGCACGGAAGGAGGTTTGGATGATCAGGAAAGAGCTCCCAGAGGATTGCAAGCATCCCTTTATTGCTGAGCAATCTCTTCCAGGCTGGTTCGATGAACCGTATAGAGCCATCGCGGACATGAGGGGCAAAGAGCTCTTCCAAGATCCATTCCCAAGGATAGAGCTTGAAAGCTTGCTCAATGGGTTGCTCATCGAGATCCAGAAACCGGGACAGTGAGTTATTCCAGCCGATGTTTTCAATTCCGATAAACTTCGTTTCAAATCCAGCCTGCATCGCCGTATCTCTCAGATACTCAGTCTGAGTAAAATCCTCGACGTCATTGAAGCAAGTGAAGTAAAGCGGCTTCCTCTTGTTTGCGACCTTTGGCCATCGCGCGATCAGCTTTTCATGGATGGAGTTGTACTGATCATGATGAGGAAACACGTCTTTCATCCACTGCCATTGAATGACTGCGGCCTCAAAAAGAGAGGTTGGCGTATCCGCATTAAACTCAAGCAGCTTGGGCTTCCCCTTGAAGTCCCAGGTCAGATCCATCCGACCGTAGATCGAAAGATGATCATCATTCCAGGAGCGCTCGATCAGAGAAACATCTCGCTCCGAAACTCCCAGTCTCTCATACCATCCCCTCTCAATGACGACCTCGCACGCTTTTGCGCAAAGCTCGAGAAGCTCATTGGTGGAGGCTTCAATGACATCCACTTCGGCAAGTGTCAGCTCATAGCGCTTGGACTCGTCCCAATAAGGCTTGCCCTCAGGGGTATGATAAACGAAGCCAGCCTCTTCAAGAGTCTTCTGCCAGTTCTTGCGCGGTGAACTTGGTAAGCGCTTCATGGATTATCCCAGTCCCATGTGAAAGCTATGCGCCATAGAGCCAAAGCCACCGCGAAAAGTCGTCCCGATAGAGCGACCGATCCCGCTCGATGTGCGCCGGTAGTATCGGCTAGGGAAATAGGGCTTCCCAACAACCGGACACGAAGTATCCGGCCCGGTATGGCAATCTAGCGCTGGCCAGTCTTTTCTGCAATCCTCATAGGTCTGATAGCAATCCCGCCGCTGCTCAGACAACATCAGCAACGGAGAAAGCGACGCTGCAACGACGGTAGCTATGACGATGGCTGACGACTTTTTCTGATCTTCTTCCACGTTGAATCAATGCTCGCTTACAACTGCGCACTCTTCAACCGTAAATACAAAAATAAGCCCCCGAACCTAAACGAGTTCGGAGGCTTATTTTCTAGATTAGGGGATCTAGAAATTGGGGGATCAAAGGATCAGTAACGAAGCGTCAGTCCGCCCAGGACTTGGAAGCCACGAGACTTGACGGTGACGTCGTTGTTGGAGCTGATGTCGGTGAGACCGAAGACGTAACGACCTTCAGCTTCAATAGCGAAGTTCTCGATAAGGTCGAGGCGCAAGCCTGCACCAGCGACGCCGGCCACGTTCATCGTATGAGAGCTATCATTGAAAGTCGTCGTCGTTCCCAATGCCGTCGTGTCGTCACTCAAATGAAATCCGAACTGCGGGCCGATCTCAACGAATGGCTGAATCGGGCTTGGAAGAATTGCGACCTTAAAGAGCACCGGTACTTCAATGAACTTGTGCGAGACATCGGCTACGTTTGCGACACTGTATTTGTGAACGCTGTAGTTGATTTCAGGGCGGATCATGAACTGGCTGCTGCCAAATTCAAAGTGCACGCCGAGCAATGCTCCAGTCTCGCCATTATTGTTGGCGTTGATGGTGGACGAGACGTTCTGGTCCACCTTGAGGTCGTTGAGATTAACGCCTCCATGAATACCGATTCCAAAGCTGCCAACATCATCTTGACTCGTCGTATCTGCCGCGAAAACCGGTGACGCGGAGAACAGTCCCAGTGCGGCAAGCACTGCACAAAACATAGATGGAATATGAAGGTCTTTCATCGCTTGCTCCCCTGCCCTAGTGGCATGATCATAAGTTGCTGACAAGTGAACGCGAATGCGTCTTAGATACATCAGGACAAGCAAGCGGCATTCCAAAGTGCGAAAAGCAAAAAGGGCTGCCCTTTTGAGGCAGCCCTTTTATCAGGAGTGGTTCGGCAATGGATTAAGGTTTGCCGTAATTCATCGGTAAGAACTGCAGCTTGTCCCAAGGGAAACCTTCCAGGATTTGCCAATCCGCCTTCCCTTGAAACAGTCCGCTTGCTCCGTTGGCGCCGTGATATGGGTCTACCTTACCCACAGCCGTATACGAGATCACGTTTTGCGCGCGAATAGAGATCGACCCGGAATGATCCCAGACCACGAAGCCATACTTTTGTGCGGCTTTTGCGATGATCTTGGCAACCGGATGGATGTTGAGCGCATCAACGTTGACGTTCGGATCCAACCGCAAGCGCAGGCCTTCCGGAATGATGCCAGCACCATTTCCGTCGGAGCGCTGCGCAGGCCAGGAGAATACGTTCCAGGCCGCCATATCGACCAGCGCGATTCCGATCGCGTGACGAATCTCGCCGCGCTGAAGCTCCTCAGCCGTGATCTGGCCTCCTAAGAAAGGAAGACTCGTGGCGGTGGTGCCGTAAGAGCCAGGAAAAATTCCTTGGCTCTTGGAGGCCTGTTGCAGGCGACCGCCCCAGCAAGCTTCCCACTGACCGCCGGTCTTCTGCATCTGCCAGAACTCCCAGATTGTGTCAGTTGATGGTTGATACACAGTCATTTCCATGTCCGTGCCCTCAGCAGCTAGCGCGTTGGACGGGATCGGTACCTGCGCAAACTGAGCCTGCAAATTCGGATCGAGATAACCCTTGCTTTGGCAATCCCATGCGTTCACCTTTACAGTCGCAGCTCCGGCCGGAGCGATATACACCGGACTTGAGTATGCTTCGGTATTGATCGATGCCGTTCCGTAGTACTTAGCCTTCTGATCGATGATGGATTGGACCATTTTAGCCGAGTTTGCATGCAACGGCGCATTTGCGGGAATCGGCGTATACCAGAAACTGGTCGAAGCAAATACGCTATCCGTTGGAAGTGCACCGCCCACTGGAGCTGCCGTTACCGTCGGACTTGGACTTGGACTTGGACTTGCGCTCGGGCTCGGACTTGGCTTTGGTGTCGGAGTCGGGCTCGGGACTGCTCCACTTGCGAAGGTCCACTTCTGATTAGCACCGGTGCTGCAGTCATAGAGAATCACAGGAGTACCGTTTGCCGTTCCACTGGCCTTGACGTCGATGCAGCGGCCACTTGATGCACTGACCAGTCTGCCGTTCGAGAGCGACCATTTCTGAGACGCAGCTCCATTACAGGTATTGGATACAATTGGATTGAGGTTGGCTCCAGTCCCCTTGATGTCCACACAGAGATTGCCTGCACCTGCAAAGCTCTTGAGCTGTCCAGCGGAGTTCAGAACGAAGGACTGGTTGCTGCCACCGTTACAGCTATAGATCTGAAGAGCTGCTCCAGAAGCCTTACTTTCTGCGACGACATCCAGGCAGAGATTGGCACTAAGACCGCTCTTCACTGCTCCGGATGCTACAGTGGTGACTGTCGAAGGAGCGGCGCACTGCACTTCGAAGGCCAAAGACTTATCCACGCCTGAGCAAGGATCACCAAAGACACTGTTCGATGCGATGATCGAGCATGATGCTTTTCCAAGACAGCTCGCTTGCACCTTGCTCAACGAACTACTCGCGTTACAAGAGCTCGCGGTATAACTTCCGCAAGAACCCACGGGGTTTCCGTAGCTTGCAAAAACCACCTTCGAAACCACCTGACCGGATGGGCATGAAAGCGATGCGGACGCATCCTCTGGCGCTTTGGTACAAACATTCGCTGAGGCTGGAGCAATCGTAGAAATCAAGACAAGAGCCATGCTTCCTGCCCAAGGCGTAGCGCGCTTCAAAAGCGCTGTTTGTCCAGCAAATATAGACATTCTCATTTTATCCCCCGAAAACGGCAATAGAACTATTTTTACATACCTGAGAGAGCTCTCATATGCGTCAAATGTGACAGGCAAGACGCGGTCAAATTTTTGATATGAAAACAAAGGGGTAACAGGACCTTCCTGTCACCCCTTCTAAAGGAACTACTTTTTGGGACCTAGTTGTTAACCCACAAAGTGGTTCCAGATCCGTTGGTGATTTTCAAATAAGGATTAGTCCTCGAGAACGTCAAGGTACCGAGTCTGTTTCCACCCGTACCAGTTCCCCAATAGATGGACGTACCCTTCATGAGCACCAGGTTTCCATCGGGCTGGAAGTAGGCTTTGCAGACAGCGTTCACGCAGCTCACAGCTCCATTACGAGATGCGTAGAGCACCGATCCGCTTGAATTGGTCACGATGAGCTTTCCATCCGAAGCACGCATGGAGAGCGTCGTGCCGCCATTCAAGACCAGCTTCTGACCCGCATACAAAGTGAACTGACCCGTCTTGTAGCTCACAGAGTTAGGAAGCGTCGTTGTGGTCGGCGTTGGCGATGGGCTTGGCGTCGCAGTCACCGTTGGCTTTGGAGTAGCCGTTACCGTGGGTGTAGGCGAAGGCGTTGCCGTTACCGTAGGCTTAGGAGTTACCGTAGCCGTCACCGTCGGAGTTGGCGATGGCGTTGGAGATGCCGTTACGGTCGGCACTGCTGGCAGCCAAGGATAAGCAGCATAGCCTGCAGCCGTACGAGTTGCATAGCTGGTGTTCCCGCTAGGAGATCCTGCGTTTGCAATCGCATCTGGTCCAACGAAAGTGTTTCCGGTGATGGAAATCTGGCTCGGTGAGTGGAAGAAATCAACCACGGGTCCGCTGCCCCGATCTTCGATCACAAGATTATTCGTCATCGTGAAACTGTGAGAGATCGTCGTGTCGTATGCTTCAGGAGCAAACCCGATCATTTCACCGTTTTCTGAACTCGGTCCTTTTTCAAGAACGCTGTTCGTAATCTTAACTACGCCACCCTCGGAAATATCGAGGTTGCGGCTATCTTGTCCATCAAGCGTGGCAATCGTGCTCGAGTCAACAATGGTCTGCCTTGCGCGGCTCTTGAGCAGATGTCCGCCCAGCTTTGAGCGCAAGCTCTGACTGTTCTTGAACGTAAATGAAGCCGAACGCCCGATATACATGTTGTGAGCCATACCGCTTCCAGCGTTCATCCCGTTGCGTTCGAACTTGCTGTTCTGAATCAGGATCGTGTCGCCCGTAGCGCTTGCGAGAAGACCGTCATCGTTGTCATGGATATAGACATTGTCGAGAGTCAGGTTGAAACCCGCAGCATCATGGCGAATGCCAGCGTAGTTCTCGCTATCTGTAGCTCCGTAAAGCTCAAGGTTTTTAATGACGGCATTCTGACCGGCCGTCACAATGATACCTTTTTGACCGCAGACTTTTCCGGTCATTGCAGGCCTTGCACTCGTGCCCAAGACCGTAATGTTGTTCTTGGTAATGTACATGCAGTCGTTATAGGTGCCTGGTCCGATCGAGATCGTATCGCCTGCGGCAGCCGCTGCAAGTGCTTGGCTTGGAAGCGAATAAGTACAACCGCTTTGGCACACGTTCAAAGTCGCGGCAAAAGCCGAATTCCCGGCCAAAATCGCCGAGGTAAAAAGGGCCGCTCGAATCGAATACTGTTTAATGCTCATCCTAAGTACTACTCCTCGTAGATGTTAATGTACGCCCCAGGTTCAAAGAGCGTCACAAGATCATTGATACGCAGGAGATGTTGACTTAGTTGCGCGTAAAAAATCCAGAGCCAGTCTAATTATTTTCGGAAATACAGCCGGCATTGCTGCGCAAAAACGGAGTCCGGATTCTTCAGCTGTGAGACAAGAGCCTGAAAACCGCCGTTCACAAATGAGCTTTTCGCAGAGATCAAAGTTGCAAAGAGATCCGCGTTCGAAGGCTGCGAAGCATTCAAGCAAGTCCTGCCTGGCCCGCTCCACTCTTCAAGCTCGGGCTGAATCGTGCCACCGTTAGGACATTCACAGATCAGATCGTCATCAAGCGCGTGACTCGCTGGCTGAATCACTCCGCCACGCAGCCTGCAGGCTCCATCAAAAATGGACTCGTTCTCGCCGATCTCGACATCTCTTGCCAACAAAGAAAGTTCGGGCAAATGTGAGCAGTCAGATGGATTCACGCTGATAACGGGTCTCATGTAAGGCGGTGATATCGGAGGCAGTGTCACGTGAACGCTTGAAGGTTCACAGTGAGAATCAAGAACCACCGACTTTCCCGCTCCATCAGCCAAAAGCTGCGAGCTGTAGCCAACAATTCTTTTGTTCTTTATGAAAAGAATGACCTGAGGTGACTCGGGGTCCCCCAGAGTTATCCATTCATCAGCGGGAGCATTCCCTTCGTGACTGCGAGAAAGGAGCTCGCCCACAAGGGTCTTTGATGCTGCATCGTGTACGAGTAAATAGGCAGGATATTGTCCCACATTATTTCTGACAAACGCGGCGGGATCGATCGGTCTTATAGACCTCCGAACATCAGAAAAGCCTGCACGCGAGAGCTCCTGATCGACCTTATCCTGACATTGGAGAGGCAGGCCAAAGGATGCTGATGACAGAAATGCTGCAGCTAACGCGAATGCGAACGTGAGTGATTTCATACGAATGCGCGACTTTGCTAGAACCAAGCCAGCGGCATTCGCGTCAATCGTATGAAACTTCGAACTTACCGAGTGGTCAGGGTCTCAGCGCGCTCGGGTCTTTGCTCAGTCAGTTTATTGCAACCTTTGCAAAGATGAACCTGCATGGAGTCCCAATTGAACCAGTCTCCATCGCGCTGTGCGAAAACAAGACGGCAGTGAAAGCATCTGAATTGATTTCTAGGCAACTTAGTCGTCGTTGAGCTCATGGTTACGCCTCCTCAGGCTTCGGACTTTTTGGACAAAAAAGAAGAGCGATCCACCCGATGAGATCGGAGTGAGATCGCCCCTCTTAATTCTTAATATTTATCTATTACCAGCGATTGCTGCGACCGCCGCGGTCTCCGCCGCCGCCGCCGAAGCCGCGTCCAGCTCCGCCTTCACGGGGAGCCATTGGCTTTGCTTCGTTCACGGTCATAGCGCGACCGTCATAATCAGCACCGTTGAACTTGCTGATGACGTCAGCAGCTTCTGCTTCGGTCGACATCTCGACAAAGCCAAAGCCTTTGCTACGGCCGGTGTCGCGATCCATGATGATCTTGGCAGAAACGACGGTTCCGCATTGTGCGAAAGTGTCAGTCAAGATTTGGTCGGTTGCGGAATAAGGCAGATTGCCCACGTATAATTTTTTACCCATATAAACCTCCTAAAGGTGCTTGGGAGCCACTCGAGAGGATATGGGCACCATTGCCCGCAGACTCAGAAGAAGCGAAAGTGAAACTACTTACTCAATAAACATAACAGAAAGCGTGCCTAATAGATACCTCTATCAGCGACGAATAAAAACAAGCGGAAGAGTATATAACGAGCAGCGCCACGGTTTCGAGTTTTCACATGGTTTCAGCGACATAACTCGTAATACGTGCTAACACTTATTGAATGAATGACGCGAACGCTGACCTATTGACTCAATTTCGCAACCTGGATCAGCTCTGGAACCCAGCTGACCTGCCCGCTTCTGAAGCGGCCTTCCGGGCATTATTGCCTGAAGCGGAGAAAATGAGCGCTCAAATAGCGGGCGCGCATGGAAGCGATCAGTGGATTATCATTGAGCTTCTTTCAATGATCGGGCGTGCGGAGGCCCTTCAACAAAAGTTCACGGAAGCTCGCGCGTCACTTGATCAAGCTGAAAAACTTCTGAATGAACAACAGGCATCGTATCGACTCGCCTCAAAAATCCGTTGGTTGATTGAGCGAGGACGACTCTACATTCTCGAAAAAACTCCCTATCCAGCGCGAAAGCTTTTTGCCGAAGCCTGGACGTTAGCGATTAACTCAGGCGAAGATTATTTCGCAGTCGAGATTGCTCAATTGCTTGCCACCACTGAGCCTCAAAAGGTTCAGCAAGAGTGGATCCTGCGCGCAATCAAGATCGCTGAGGAATCACCGCTTCAGAAAACCAAGCAATGGCTGGGTGGACTTTACACAAGCTTAGCGTGGAAATACTTTGATCTCAGAGAATACGAAAAAGCCCTGGAAACGTTCCAGACCGCGCTCAGACACCACAAGGCCACTGGCACCGCGCGAGAGTTCTTCGTTGCTCAATGGTCCATTGGCAAAGTCCTGCGCTCCCTGGGAAAAACAGCAGAGGCTCTGGAAATCCAGAAAGCGCTATTGTCCCAGCTTGGAATCGGCGGCGAGCGCGATGGAAGACTCTACGAAGAACTGGCTGAATGCCTTCAAATTCTTCAACGCACGACCGAAGCCCAAATTTACTTTGAGCTCGCTTATCGTGAACTGTCCAATGACGAATGGGTCACGGACAATCAGCCTGTGAAGCTCAAGCGATTGAAGGACCTCGGTAAGGTCAAATAAGCTTAAGTAAACTTAAGCTCTTTGTCCTACTCTAAGCTCTCTGCCTTGATCCTTTAACTCGCCAGTCTCGTGACCAAGTGGCATTGCGCCAACAGGTCCGCCCTTTGCAAATTCTAAGTGCGCAAAGGGGACGAACGTTTATGGCAAAGCCAGGATCAAAAATCGAAAAGTTCCTGCCGAGGGACAGTGAGGGACATTCAGTCGGCGAAGTAGTCAAGGAAATCGGCACAAGCGCGATGGACCTTGTTAAAAGTGAAATCGATCTCGCACGTGCGGAATTCAAGGAGTCCGCCACCTATATCGGTCGGCACTCGGCGCAGGCAGCTATGTTTGGAGCGCTACTCGCTATCAGCGTGTTTCCTTTCCTCGCCTTCTGTGTGATTGGTCTTGGAAATGTTCTCGATGGCCGCTACTGGTTGAGCTCTCTGATTGTTGCCATTGTTTGCGCGGTCGTTGGCGGTGCAATGGCTTATCGGGCTTATAACAAAATGAAGAAAGCCGATCTCTCTCTTCCTCGCACGCGCGAAACTCTCCAGCAGGAAAAAGAGATGGTTGTCGACAAGACTCAGGACATCAAACAATCAGCTACGGACGGGGTCCGAGACGTTCGGGACTCCGCTCAACGGAGGGCATCATGAGCGACTACGAAGTAAAAAAGAGCGAGGCCGAAGTCAAAAAGAGCACAGCTGAATTTGACCGGGCCATGCGACATCTGGAAGAGGCTATCGAAGATAGCAGCGATAAAGTTTCAACCGCCGTTGATACCGTTCAGGACACCATTCAAAAACCCGTCAGGATGATGCAAAACGCTCGTGAGCGGATCAAGCAAACCTCCATGCGAGGTCGCGATATGGCCACTCAGTATGGACGAATCACTCGCGATCAGTCCCAACTGTATTATCAAAAGGCGCAGGCTTCGATCGGGCCCTTCACTAGAACCATGATGACCAACGCTCGCCAACGCCCCCAAATGGTGGGCGCCATTGCTGGCGCCTTTGTGCTTGGAGTCGGCAGTCTTCTCTATTTCTCAAGACGAAAGAAGAGCGTGGACTCACGCCGCATCCTCAGCGGGGGAGAAAATATCCCCATCGTCAGGAGCGAAGTCAGAGAGGATCGAGTCACTCTTTCTGAAATTGAGCGAAAGGTGGCTTAGAGCCCATTGCGAGTATTGAAGCAAAACAGCTTACACCGTTCTCTCTTGTTCTGCCGAAAATATCAGTAAAATCCCCGCTTTAAGCCTAGTCGGATAGGACACATGGTTTCTTATAATCAACCATGATTGAATATCTATAGGAATAACTAAGCGCAAGGAATGCAGCTCAGTTCTGACGCTCTGTCAGTAAGAGGGGGTTAAAATGAGAAAGCATTTCGGGGTCATTACGGTATTGTCCTGCAGCCTGTTCTCGATGAGCAGTTTTGCAGCTGATCTTTATGTGTCGTCATCTAACGCAAAGGCCACTGACGCCACTACCAACAAAGGTACGGATCCAAACGTTCCGTTAAAAACGATTCAACGTGCGGCGGCTCTCGCAACCGCAGGTACGACCGTGCACGTTGCTGCTGGTACTTACAATGTATCGGCACCAGCTCTGGGCAGTGCAGGGATTCAATCCAGGAATAGCGGAACTCCATCGGCACACATTCGCTTCGTTTCTGATCCAAAAAATCGCGCAAAGATCGTGATGAGTGGAACGGGCATCGCCTGGAATTCCACAGGAAGCTACGTTGATATTGACGGCTTTGAGATTACTGGAAGCGGAAGGCTTGGCATCCTGGCTCAAGGCGCGCATCTCACAATTACCAACAACTACGTTCACGATCTCACCGCGAGTGGTGGGTGTAATGGAAGCGGTGGCGGAGGTATTGATACCCCGAACACGGTGGGTGATGTTCTCATCGCTGGTAATATTGTCAGAAATATCGGTTATTCGTTCATCGGTACCTGCAACACGATCCAGGGCATCTACATCGCCAGCCCAAATAACGTCGTGATCAATAATATCGCTTCAGGAACCGTGGTTGGGATTCATCAATGGCATGGAGCCACCGCTTCAGCGATCATCAACAACACGGTCTTTCATTGCAAGGAAGGGATCTTGATTGGTGAAGGGGACGCAGGAGCGCTTCCGAACGGCTCTGAGAACAACTATGTTGCCAACAACATCGTTTATGACAACACGACCTACGGCATCATTGAGTATGGCAAGGTCGGCGCCAACAATCGCTACGTCAATAACTTGGTCTACAAAAGCGGGACCAATGTGAAAATGCAGACAGGATCGGTGAGCGGCACGATTTCTCAAGATCCAATGTTCGTGAAATACGAGATCGACGGAAGCGGTGATTACCACCTTCAGCCTTCATCGCCAGCAATTGGTAAAGGCACTTTGACTTCTGCGCCTCCAACCGATATCGAAGGCAAATCTCGTGGGTCCTCGATTGATCTTGGGGCTTATGAGTACAGCAGCACTGCGCCGTCTCCGACGCCATCTCCAACTCCGAGCCCAAGCCCAACTTCTACTGCTACGCCAGCACCTGTGGTGAGTCTCTCTTCGAGCTCTCTCAGCTTTGGCAGTGTGAAGGTAGGATACGTCAGCACGGCTAAAACGCTGACGATCAAGAACAGCGGCACTGCATCCCTGAAATTCACTTCTGGCTTTGTGTTCAGCAGTGGATTCAGCGGCTCTGGCAACTGTTACACTTCCGTTCCTCTGGCTCCGGGCGCAAGCTGCTACGTCAACGTCAAGTTCAAGCCTTCCTATGTGGGCAGCGTAACTGGATCGTTGAAAATCTATACCAATGCATCGAGCTCGGCTAAAAGCGTTCCGCTCTATGGTTCGGGATACTGATTAGGAAAAGAGAGATCCTTATCAGAGCATCCAACGGGCACCTGGCCAAAAGTCAGGTGCCCGTTGTGTTAATAATGCCAAGGAAACTTGCCGAAGTCGCGGTCGCGTTTTTCGAGGAATGAGTTACGACCTTCGACCGCTTCTTCGGTTCCATAAGCAAGACGAGTGGCTTCGCCAGCAAAGATTTGCTGACCCACGAGTCCATCGTCCACCAGGTTGAAACCGAACTTGAGCATGCGCATAGCGGTTGGGGATTTCGAGTTCATCTCCGCAGCCCATTCCAGAGCCACCTTCTCAAGATCTTTGTGAGGAATGACCGCGTTGACCATTCCCATATCAAAAGCTTCCTGGGCGGAATAATCGCGGCCAAGGAAGAAAATCTCGCGGGCGCGTTTTTGACCGACCATGCGTGCGAGATACGCTGAGCCGTAGCCCGAGTCAAAGCTTGCGACATCGGGATCGGTTTGCTTGAAGATCGCATGCTCTTTGGATGCCAGGGTCAGATCGCAAACCACATGCAGGGAGTGTCCGCCACCGACCGCCCAGCCTGGTACCACGGCTACAACGATCTTAGGCATGAAACGAATCAGGCGCTGCACTTCCAAGATGTGAAGTCTACCCAGGCGAGCCTGGCGGGTTTTTTCGTCCATTTGTACAGAGCCTTGCTCAACGTACTGATAACCGTCTTTGCCACGGATTCGCTGGTCACCGCCGGCGCAAAAAGCCCAGCCGCCATCTTTGGGAGAAGGTCCATTGCCAGTAATCAGAACGACGCCCACATCGGCGGTCTGGCGCGCATGATCGAGCGCGATAGCCAGTTCATCGACCGTTTGGGGGCGGAAAGCGTTGCGAACTTCCGGGCGATTAAAGGCGATACGGACTGTGCCCTGATTCTTGGCGCGATGATAGGTGATGTCGCGGAAATCAAAGCCTGGAACTTCAGTCCACCATTCAGGGGTAAAGATATCAGAAACCATGGATACTCCTTTAGCCTAAGGTTTCGAATGAATCAACGACAGGCGGAGCACAAAGCGCGTGTTCAGGCAGGGCCGAGCTGAGATCTTGTTGATTCTCAAGGACGTTGAAAAATAAAGCGAATTAGGTCATGATTAGAGAGCCTGATTCGACTTCAGGCATACAATGACCATCTAATCCTCGTCTTAATATCGTAAGTCTAAATAAAGGCATTTTTGGCGCGTTTTCTGGCGCGCCCAGGGCGAGGCGTTATGTCGATCTTACTCAAGGCTATCGGCTTTGAGTGGCCGAACGGTCACTTATTGTTTCAAAATCTCAATTTGTCGTTGGACGTGCATCAGAAGTATGGGCTTGTTGGGCCCAATGGCTCTGGCAAATCCACGCTGGCCAAGCTTATTCAAGGCCATCTTGCGCCCAGTTCTGGCAAGGTACAGGCCAAGAGCCATATCTCGTATTTTGCTCAATCTGAAGCACCTCCGGTTACATCTGTTGCCGAGTACTTGTCCGACCTCTGGATGAATATAATGCCTTCGGATACCAAGGTTCTGGATGCGCTTCAGACGGGGCTCAGGTTCGAGGCGTCGTGCAGCACTTTGAGCGGAGGGGAGTGGACTCGGGTGAGGCTTCTCAAACTTCTTTCGAGCGGTGCTGATTTTTTGATCCTCGATGAACCGACAAACAATCTGGATCAAAAGGCAAGAGCCAGCGTCGTGGAGTTTGTTCGAAAAACATCAAGGGGAGTTCTTGTCATCTCACATGATCGTCAACTGTTAGGGGAGGTCTCATCTATCATTGAGCTTTCAAAGCAAGGCGTCAGCCTTTTCGGAGGAGGCTTTGAAGATTATGAAGTCGCTCGAAAGCGTGAACGGAGCGGATTGCAAGAGGATCTTGAACAGGCTCAGAATGAGAGAGACAAAGCTCATCTCGAGAAGGCAAAGAAGCTTGAAGTGCAGACCAAGCGAATGCGCAATGCAAAGAAAAGTGTTCATAAAATGGGTCTGCCCAAGATCCTAACTGGGGCCAGAAAGCGCGCCGCTGAGAATACCCTTGGAAAGCTTCAGGCTGCAGGCGATCAGGAGGTGAGCGAAAAGTGCGATGCAGCTCGAGAAGCTTACGCCAGGCTGAAGTCTGATCCGCTGATCTACGCTGATTTTCCGGAAACCGTGATCCCTGCGGGAAAGCTTGTCTTTGAGGCGAGGGATTTCAACTTCCGGTATGAGGGTTCTTCTCAAAATCTTTGGAAGATCGATGTGAACTTTTCCATGAAGGGGACATCAAAGCTTCTGATTGCGGGCGAGAACGGTACCGGGAAATCCACATTTTTAAATCTGCTCACGGGCTTTGTCAGGCCTGCAGGCATAATCTCAGGCTCTCTGAGGCTGGGTGGTGTTGGGTTCGGTTTGATTGATCAGAACGCCATGTTTTTGGACCGGGACAAGTCCGTCTTTGAAAACGTCTATGGGACGTCTCAAAAGGATGTCGTGGAGATCAGGAATTTGCTCGCGCAGTTTCTCTTTCCCGGCGGAAAGGCGGATCAGATTGTATCCACCTTGAGTGGCGGCGAGCGGGTTCGGGCCGCTTTGGCTAGAGTCATGATTGCTGATCCAGTGCCTCAGCTTCTCATATTGGATGAGCCCACCAACAATCTGGATATGGTCAATCTGGAGTTTCTTGAGATGGCACTCGCCAAATTTCAGGGAGCATTGATTGTTGTGTCGCATGATGTGACATTCCTGGATAAGATAGGAATCACTGAGGAGTTAAGGTTACATCCATGTTCAAACGCTACCTGATTCTCATCGTCGCTCCGCTGTGTTTACTGCCATGGGTAAGCTCCGGGATGGCACTCTTTCTGGGGGCGGCTTTAACGCTTCTTTTTGGTAATCCCTGGCTCGCGCATACTCGGAAAGGCACACGCTATCTTCTGCAGGCTTCAGTCATCGGCCTTGGGGCAGGGATGGATCTGGGGATCGTGAGCCGTGCGGGGCTTCATGGCCTGGGCTACACGCTTTTTGGAATAGTCATCTCCTTTGCGTTCGGAGCGCTCCTGGGAAGAATTTTTCAAACTTCCAGGGATACGACCATTCTCATGAGCGCCGGAACGGCGATTTGCGGGGGGAGCGCCATTGCGGCCGTCGCTCCAGCCATCCGGGCGCGAGACGAGGATGTTACAGTCTCGCTGAGCATCGTTTTTATTCTGAACTCGATCGGGCTCTATCTTTTCCCGATTATCGGACATTTGCTTCATCTCTCACAGACGCAGTTTGGTCTTTGGAGCGCGCTTGCGATTCATGACACAAGCTCTGTGGTGGGCGCTACCATGCAGTATGGAGCCGAAGCGCTGAAAACCGGAACAACAGTCAAGCTGGCCCGTGCGCTTTGGATTGTTCCGGTCTCTTTTATCATCGGATATCTAGCCAATCAGCGAGCTTCAACCCAATCCAATTCACGCTCCAGCCCGCCCTGGTTCATCCTCGGGTTTCTGATCATGGCCGCGATTGTCACTTGGATTCCCGCACTGAAGCCCTTGGGGGGAAGTGTGGAATCGATCGCACGGAGAACGATGGTTCTGACCTTGTTCCTGATCGGAACCAGCATGACTCGCGAGACCTTCAAGCGTGTCGGCTTAAAGCCGCTGCTTCACGGAACCACCCTTTGGGCCATTATCGCAACGATGACCTTAAGCGCAATCGCTGCGAGCTGGATCCAATAATCCCGCTTATCTTCCTGCTTAACCTACGGAGTAGCCTTTACCATTCAAGCAGGTAGCCTGAGCTTTGTTGAAGTTATTCATCTTCTGTTGAATTTGAGCATTTGCTTGCTGATGGGCTTGCTCTTGTTCTCGTTCGGCCTGGTTTCTGCGGCGAGCGCCAGCTGCTCCACCGACGCCTGCACCAATGGCAGCCCCTTTACCTGCATCGCCACCAATCGCTCCACCGATTGCACCGGCTGCGGCGCCTCGGCCTGCTCCTCGAACCGCGCTGCCTTGTTGTGATTGGCCCGCCGTTCCTGCTTGCTGCGATTGGTTCAGAAGCGTCTGAGGATCATAGCCTAGTTGCTGCTGAGCCCAGCTATAGCATTCTGCTTTGTCTTGCGATTGCTGCTGCGAGCTTTGCCCTTCTTTAGGATAGACCATCAGCTGGTCAGCCGACGCTACAGTACAGGCAAACGCCGTAGAGACGACGAGCATGAATAGTTTATGAGAAAACATGGTGCACCTTTCTTTACTTCTCTTTGCTTCGAAGTTTTAGATCCTATGGATGCAACCGTGACGCCACAGTGTTTAACCTGGCGTCACTCGAGTGCCCATGAAGTTTTGAAAAACGTTCATGGCCGACAGGTTTTTCATCTGCTCGACGTTGACTGCGTTCACGTCACGCATGGCCAGCAACAGGCTTGTTGCCGTACGGCGCTGGATCGCGACTTTAAGCTCGGATAGATAATGGTCACAGCCGTTTTTCTTTCGCGGCATGAACTCATGTACCGTGACGTATCCGTAGAGCATTCGGTTTGAATTCGTGAACTTCACCGATTCGAGGTCATAGCTATACAAATCGCAGCCCGGACCTTCCTTTGTGCTTTTGGGAAAAAGCCTGACGTTGGAGACTCCGACTTTATCCTTGTCGAGTTGAATGGTTCTCGGAAACGCACTGGGGCCTCCGGTGAGCTTCACTTCCTGAGTATCGGGACTGTATTGAACCTCGATCTCGTCTCTTTGAGGCGACTTCTTCTGGGAAAGATAACTTGAGCAGACAAAGTCGCCACCTTGGATGCTTTGCGTACGACCAGATACGGGGTTTGAGTAAGTACTGGTCCCGCTGCAGCTGTCATCGAAGCGAATGAGCCATTTTCCCTGAGGATTAAAGAGCTCGCCTGCGTGCAGCGCTGCCGTGACCAGAAAGAGACCTGAGACGGAGAGAAGGAGCGACGGAAATTTCATAAGACTCATAAGGTATCCTCTTTAGCTGCCGACTTGATCGATGCCTTTCCACCAGAAGGACGCCGGCATCCAGTTTTGCGCCGCAATGTATTGGCTGATCAGATGATCGATCGATCCGTTCAAAGTGTTTTCAGTGAGTTGTTCATGGCCTGGCTTCAGGACCGATCGACCTTTCCAGATGACAGAGCCTGTGTGTGCGTCGGTGAATTCAAGCCCGATACTTTGTGATGTGACTTTCTCGTCGATCCAGAGGTCGGGATTTCCGCTGGATGGCACTCGGATGAAACCGCGGTCCGTCAGATTCTGATCCGCGCGTTGTCGAAGCTGGAGCTCGGACTCGGCGGAAGCTGGTGCGGTGCTCAGCGGACGCCACGAGTAGGTGTGATACATCCAGAGGTCGGCGCCCGGAGTTTTTTGTGACTCGGTGTTCATGCTGGCACAAGAGGACAAAAGCGCCGTAAGCGCGCCGAGAGCCAACGCGAATCGGGATTTCGCGAAGCAAAAGTTGACGAAAAGTGGTTTTGTCCGGCTGTGTCTTGAGCGATGAATCATAGTGAGAGAGCAGGAAAGCTCCAGGGGGAATGTGCACAGTTCAGGCCTGAAATTCTTAGGCGGTCCGCTTGTTGCACACTCGACGGATCCGATGGGAAAACCCTGAATGCTTGCTGATTTTTGGTATCGAATCGACGCTTTCTTTATTGTTTGTGCGTTCCTTTTGATTCTATTGGCTGTCGCTGAACTGGGATTCCGAGAGGGACGCAAAAGGTCCTTACGTGGGCAAAAAAGCAATTCAGAAATTGTGCAGCAAGGAATGTTGACACTTCTTGCCTTGCTTCTTGCGTTTGGTGTCTCGATGTCCGAACTCAGATATGAGGAACGCAATTCGATTTTGATTGAGGAGGCGATGGCGATCGGAACCACCTCTTTGCGAGCCGCTCTTTTTTCTGACGAGTTTCAAAAGAAGTTTCAGCGTGACCTGAGGCTGTACCTGGACGTCCGAATCGAGTGGTACAGGTTTGGATATCGAGATGAAGGACTGCAAAGGAATCTCAAAAGGACAGCCGAACTTCAAGCAACGCTGTGGAATGAGGCAGTGGCGATCTCCCGTGACAAGCCTACGATTACCATGAGCCTTCTCCTGCAGTCGCTCAATCAGACGATCGATATACAGTCAAAGCAGGCCTTTGCTTACGATCGCAGAGTTCCTCGCAGCATCGTCTACCTCTTGTTTTTCATATCGATCATGGTCGTTGGACTGATTGGATATAGCCACGGTCTGTCGACTTATCGTCACACCATCCTGACGACGATCATGTCGCTGACTCTCGCGATGACTCTCTTTGTGATCCTCGATCTCAGCCGCCCGGAGCGGGGATTGATCCGACTCAATCCACAGGCTTTGAGCGATCTGAGAAATAGCCTGGGTGGGAGATGAGGGGGCTTTTTCCGAATTGACGATGGGTCAGAAGCACCATCTTGGACTCGAGCGAATCCAGAAGTTTTAAAATCTGCCTGCGGTGAATACCCATTCGATGTTGCACCGGATCGCTCAGGATTACGGTCATTAAAGTCAATGCGCTGAGAGCTACCACTACAATTACCGTTGCGATCATGATTTCGTTCTTTGAAGGTGCGACAGGAAAGGCTTGATAGAAAACCGACCCGACTTTCTTTCCTAGAAAAAAATGTGACACCGCATTTTTATGAGCGTGATCGCGCGCAAGCCGCCTGCCCATTTCAAAAGCACCCAGGGAAGTGTTGTGGAACCACTTGTATGCCGCAAGGAGCGTAACTGCTGAGCCCGCCATTTCTGTGATCCCGGATCTTCTGGAAGAATAGGCCAGAAGATCAGGCATGAGTTGAGATTGGAGCATGCGAGGGCCGAAAAGCTCTTGTAGCTCGGATGACCCACCGTTCTCTAGCCAACTAGCGACCGCGGGGTCTTTTTTCAATTCTTCGAGCAGAGCATTGGATTCCTGGCCGTCACGCACTTTAGCCAAAGGCAACTGAAGAAGGTCGCGAACGACCAGGCGCTCGACTTCCTTTTGGTAATCTGTTCTGAGCCCAGAAGGTAACAGGTTTAAAACGTGGGCCAGACGGTCCATTCCTAAAGTTTCAAGCCAGGCCACAGCTTTTTTGACGGCTATGCAGGGCACGGCGAAATAAGCGTTCAGCACATGTCGAACTAGATCAAACCCCAGGGTTTTCCGATGAATGGCCAATGTTCCACCCAGTGAAAAATGCTGATCCACGAAACCGTTCACCTGAGCTCTGCGGCTCGCGAAATAGGTTTCGATGCTTCGTAGGAGAGCCTGCTGGATGGCTGCTCGGTCGTGAGCTTGCTTATCTTGCTTAGGTGGAGTGGGATCATTGTTCATGGAATATCTAGATTAAAAGCACTTTAGGGCAATTTCAAAGAATTTGGCGGTACGAACATTGCTCCTTGTGGCGCGATAGAGGAAACTTCAATGGGCACATCCAATACGAAAGCGTTACAAAGGAAAGCACGTGGACTAGCTTCCAAAGCAGGCCCCAATGTGGCCAGCGGAGCGAAAGGAAGTCGGGCGGTGGATCGCTCGATCTCTGCTGTTGGAAGAAGAAAAAAGATTCAGGGCAGCCGGGCGACCCCGAGCGTGTCCGCTTCAGGAAAAAGCTCACGTGGTTTGAGCGCATCCGTGCCAGCGCGAGTATCGCACGCAAAGAGACGCGCAAGTTAACTATGGAGATCAGGCTCATTCTCAGAGCGGCGACGTTTGCGGCAAAGGCGCACGCGACTCAGCTTCGTAAGACAGGGGATCAGCCTTATATCAATCATCTGCTTCGAGTGGCTCAGACAGTCGCCGATGCCGGCTTATCCGAAGAGGCGATCGCGGCAGCTCTTCTTCATGATGTGATTGAAGACACGGATGTCACCGTCGAAGAACTCTCGAGTGCGTTCCCCAAACGCGTAGTGCATCTCGTGGAGCTTCTCACGGAATGGTGGGATGATGATGCCTCACAGGAGCTGAAAGCGCGTGAAAGACCTAAATATTACCGCGCGATTCTGACTGACCCCGAGGCTGTGGACATCAAGCTTCTGGACCGGGCTGATAATCTATTGGATATGGTCCGAGGGCTTCCTAAAGTTCAGCGCTGGGCAACGAAGTATCTGGCCCGGACCGAGCCTGAGCTTGCTGAGATCTATGCCGCAAGCAAGAATGAGTATGCTCGCCGGTTTTACCAGTCCGCACTTAATAAACTACGCCTTGAGCTCGGTTAAGATTCGATGCTGGTACAAAGTCAGGAGCACTTCCTCAGACAGGTCGGCTTGTTTTTCGTCGCGCAAGCGGCGCCGAACATTATCGGTACTTTCCGTTCCGTTGAACTCGATCAATAAGGAATAGGCCAGGCCAGGGAGCGCAACCGCATCATGTTCGCTATAGGCTCCTAAGGCGAGGCTTCCATCGGGAAGCCATTTGACAGTGGCCTTCGGGTTGAACTTCAAGCGCTCGGGCAGGCGAGGGCGAATCACGGCATCACTGGACTTCTCAAGCTGCATCTCCCAGATCCTGGCGTCGAGCCCTAGAATCTGCTCAAACTTTTCACGCTCAAGGTTCTGGACCTGCTCAAAACTCTGAATATAAAACTCTTCCTCTCGCCCCAGCCATGGGCCCCAGAGTCTTCGGTATTCTGACTCAGGAGGAGCGGCACCTTCAAGCTCCTCCAGGCTGAGTGTTCCGCCAGGGGTGCTCGAGCGGTGACGTTCTTCGCGGATGAATTCCGGAAAGAGCTCCAGGAGCACATAACGTGAGAGCTGAATCTCGGAGAGGCTCAGATAGGATTTCAGATCCGACCAGAACTTGCGACCATCGGCACCGCGCTCGTACTTGCAGAAAAAGGTCGAGCAGACCGCCTCGCGATAGCGCCAGATCGTGCAAAGGCCGTGGGTCTCTTCAAAGTACGGGCAGCGCATGGAAGGTGCCTTGCCAAAGAAGTCGCGCGTCTGTTTATACAGAAGACTGTATTTTGCCGGAGCATCGATTTCGAGCGGAGTGACTCCGGATCGTTCGCGAATCTTTGCGCGAATCCGTTTTCGTCCTTCGCTCATCTCCGGGGAATCATCCCTTAAGATCGCGCCGACAAGGTAGTTTGGAAGCTTAGGATGGAAGGTGCAGCACTTTGTGTCAGGACGAAAAAAGCGGCGTGTGCCGTCTACTGCGTCTACCGGGTTTTCACACGAGGCCTCGCACATTGCGCAATTTGCACAAGTGGCTTTGGTCTCCTCGGGGATCTCTTGTTTAAGAAGCGTTGGAAACAGTGGGGAATAAAGCGAGGGCAGACTATCGATGATTTTCGGCACAAAGAGGACCTCCCGATCCGGGCGGCCTATGCATCGTTAGTACCAATCGCAGTACGAGCTCACACCGAGTTGCCGGGTGCTGAGCCTTTCTCTTGGGTTTTTTCAGTCGCTTTCTTCTGCGGCTTATCGTTTTGAGATTGGTCATGAGACTGAGTAGGACCGCCTGGCATGCTGGCTAATTCGCCCCCGGGCGCGACATGACCATCATCTCCCATTTCACCGCCGTCTCCTGCCGAGATTCCGGTTTTTATTGGCTCGTCCGCCACGTTGATTCTATTTGCGTCTTTTGCCATGAGATGACTGGGAGCAATAAGCATTCCGTCAGCTCGGCCGCATAATAGTAGGTAAATATGTCTTATTGATATCTCATTGCGGCCTGTCATTCTTTTATAATGAGCAAAACTTACTTGTGGTTCGTGTTTGGATTCGTCGCTTTGTTTTCCCTGTCAGGCTGTTTGGGAAAAGTGGAGACCCAGGGATCAGGAGACACTTCGGCTAAAGTGTTATTGAGTCGCTGGTACACTTCCAATGCCGCGTGGTCAGTTGACCTTACGGGTGGAAACGTGACGGGCTCAAGCTTTACCGGACACGTGATCTACTCCGACTCGTCGACGTGTAATTGCACTTTTTCATTCACGGGAAGCAATGACTCAGGCTCTTATACGGCCTCATGCGTGAATCCTTTGGGCACTACGGGCATGGCGGGAAGTAACTGCCCGAATTTTGATACGATCAGTTCTCCCACTTACTCGAACTCAGGCAAGACGCTGAGCCTCTGTCACAATGGCGGCTCCTGCATCACTTATTATCCGTAAAGTCAGCGCACGCTGTCGCACTCAGTTTGGAAGCATGAGGGGTTTGGAAAGTGGATTCATCCGGCAACGACCTGCTGCCGCGCCTAAAGTGCTTGGATCCACGACGGATCCATCGAGCGCTTCTCCAGCTTGAGCGCAAGTCATCTCCTCGTTCATGTCCTGAACGCGGGTGAAGGAAATGTGTCGCTCTTTCAATGCCTGAAGTGAGGGCCTTTCGATCTCATCGCGGATCAGCCACCATTTGCCACGGAAAGGCTGGACGCCACTTGGTCTTGGAATGGCCGCGTCCAGTGAATCAAAGGCAACGGTTGCGCAGTTATTATCCAGGAGTTTGTACATATCCTGATAACCGGCATCTTTCGCGCGGACAATCGAAGTGACTAGAAAGTCACTCATGGCTTGGGGGTCCATTTTCAGCTCGTACTGGTGAACGCGGCTCTTATCGACTGCGATCTCCTCAACTCCGCGAGAGGTTGGGGAGAGAACCCGGGTTGCAATCCCGAAGTTCTTTCCTTTCAACACGGAGTATTCAATCCCTTTCGGGCGAGTCGCCGTGCTGGAGACGATCAGATCATCCACAGTCGCGGTCTCCGTTTTATTTCCGGCCTGCTCGCGAAGCACGATAGGCTGATTGAGCTTGAAACGGAACTGTCCGTGTTTGAATTGAATCAGTCCAAAGAGCACGCTGTCAAATGGCACTCCCTGAAACATGACAGAGGAAACGGCGTTCTTGGGGATCGATGCGACCCAGTACTTTCCGTTATGATAAAAGTTTGCAATCGTAATTTGCTTATCGTCCTGCTTGAGAACGAGAGGGGGGCGCACGGTAGAGCCATCGATGCATTGCCCATTATAGTCTCCGTAAGTGATCTTATAGGCCGGATCGTAAGGGTCCGTGGTGTCTTTGATGCATTCCGGAGCACTATCGTTCGGACCATAAGCGCCCTTTACAGAAGACACATCGATCACATCCTGAGCGAGGTTCATGAGCTCCGAAGTTACAGGAGCAGCGTCGAGGGTGTGATCGCAGCCCACCTGATCTTCCGCCCAGGCAGAGCCTGAGGCGGTGCTAACCAATGCGAAAAAGGTCGGTAGAAAAAGATAACTAAAAACAGATGGCTTCTGCATACCCCTGATAAAAGCAAGTCAGGGACCAGGCGCCTCAATTCTCTGATAAAAAATCAAGCTCTGAAAACAAGGTGTTAGTGCACAGGAAAGACCCTAAATTCTTCCAATCCAGTGGCCCCGGGCGCAACTGATTAATCAACTGTATACAATCTGGACACTCTTAGTGATATGCACTGCTCATGAGCACACTTACGGAATTGAAGATTACGGATACTCAAGTTGGAACCGGTCGCGAAGCGACAAAAGGCGCAAAAGTGACGGTCCATTACGAAGGTTTTCTTGAGAACGGAAACAAGTTTGATTCTTCCGTCGATCGGGGTCGCCCATTTTCGTTTGTCTTGGGTGCAGGAAAGGTGATCAAAGGCTGGGATCAGGGCGTGATGGGAATGAAAGAAGGCGGTAAGCGCACTCTGCACATTCCTGCCGAGCTTGCTTATGGCCCACGTGCCGTGGGAAGCATTCCCCCGAATTCAAATCTGATTTTCCACGTCGAGCTCATTGAGTCTTTGGCTCGAGAATAACAGGGCTCAAGAGAAGGTTCTTACTTCTTTTTCTTCTTTGTGGCCTTCGTTTTCTTCACCGTCTTCACCTTGATGACAGGGGGAAGGTCAAAGAAGTCGACGATGCCGGTGTCGATATCGTATTCGGCGCCGACAATCATCAGCTCCTGGTCACGGACCATCTGCTCGAGAAAGCGGCTTCCGTGACGGAGATGATCTGCTGAAGCAAGAACATTGGCTCGGACTGCTTCTCGAAGGACCTCCTCTTTCTTGACAGAGCTCCTTTTTTTCTCGAACAAGCGATAAACATGGGGAGTAATCCGCTCCACGATGTCGCGGATGTTTTCCGAGATGACAGGTTTTTTGCTGTGAACGGCATCGTACGTCGCCTGAATTGCCCCGCATAGGGTATGTCCCATGACCACGACTAAACGAGCTTGAGTGGTTGCAGCTGCGAATTCGATGCTTCCGATCAGAGAAGGGGCGACCACATTGCCTGCCACACGAATCACAAACAGATCCCCAAGTCCCTGATCAAAAAGTATCTCAGAAGGCGCACGCGAATCCGAGCAAGACAGGATGATTGCAAATGGACCGCGCGACTTAAGCAGCAGCCTGCGGGCGTCCTGAGGAATGGCAAGTTGCCCTAAACTTCGATTTTTGACGAAGCGTTTATTACCCTGAATAAGGCGGAGCAAAGCTTTGGACGCAGGAATGGGTTTTGGTGTTCGCATAAGTGTAATCAATCTGCCACGGAACGGCTGCTGTTCCAAGCAGCTTTGTCCGGCAGCCGTTTTACATGCAGCACAAACTTTGCAGCGTATTAAACCAGCACTTGTTTCATGAGTGGCTCCTGTCGGGTCAGAAGCTGCTTTTTCACGCTTTCCCTGTCTAGGCGGGCTTGGCCCGTTACGCAGTATAGGAGTATTTATGTCTTTAAAAGTAGTTGGATTTAGACCAGGCGATGTTCACATTTCAAATGTGAGAATGAACTGGAGTACGATCTTCACGGGCGCATGTCTTACTCTGGGGCTCGGAATATTTTTTCTGATGGTCGGAAATGCCATCGGTCTCAGTGTCGTCAATACAGTCAGAACAGATATCAGTGGAGCACTCAAGTTCTTCAGCTGGATCTACATGGCGATCACTTTCATCTTTTCTTATGCGGTTGGAGCGTATTTCTGCTCAAGACCCCAGGTCACTGATTCTCCATCGTCTGGATTAGTTCATGGGCTGACAAGCTGGGCTCTGGCTACGGTCGTATTTGTCGGGATCGCGGCGATCTCCAGCATCGGAATGAGAATTCTACTGGCAGGACTGGCAAGCAACGCGGCCAATTGGCTGGCGGTATGTATTGTGGGTATCGGTGCCGTTGCTTCTGCAGTCAGCGGATACGTGGCCCATACTTCAGCGCGGATGATGGGTCCTTCGGACAGAGCTAGGGATCAGAGAGTGGCTTGACCTTTGCCGGCTTGATCATGGCCGAGATAATGCCGGGGTCATCACGATTCTCCGCGATCACAACTCCGATGATGTGAGCGATGACGAAAGCCAAAAAGAACCACATTACGGTCTCATGAGCTTCGTTGATCTGGTGCCGTGTTTCGCGTGTGATCCCGATTGACTCGCTGAAGGTCAGGGAAAGTCCGCTCAGCACCATGAAAAGCTGAAGGATGTAGAAAGCCAGATATCCGGTCTTGACCCCGGCGCTATGCACATTCCGAAAATCAAAGCGCTCTCTGAGTTCGCAGACTGCGTGCCAGCATTCGACCGCAGCATTTCGTTTATCCGTGATAAAGAGGACAGCCCGAAACAAGAGAAGTGCCGTGAGCCCGTATCCAAGATAGATGTGCCAGGTCCAAAGCTGATCCACCATTTCGCGGATGATGGGCTTTGCCGTAGAATCACTGACTGCAATGCCTTTTGCGTTCAATTGAGCTACCAGATACCGGCTATGCGAGACCAGGCTATTGCGAAGGAAAAAGGTTGTGATGAGCCCAACTACAATCGCCGCATCCAACCAATGCCAGATGCGGAGGCCTAAAGAATGTTGACGTGGGGCATTCTTTGGATAATTCACGAGAGGCTTCTCCTCTTTTCCAATACAGTATAGCTTAAGTCCGGGAGGAGTGCATTATGGATCCAACTGCATGGGGAAGCTGGCAGGTCTTTGCCTTAGGTTCAGCGTTCTTTGCTGCGCTCACAGCGATATTCGGAAAAATCGGTGTTTCAGAGATCCCATCAAATCTCGCGACTTTCATTCGAACGATTGTCATTCTCCTTGTTTCAGCCGCAATGGTATCGCTACGGGGGGAGTGGAGACGTCCTGAGTCACTTTCAAAGCATAGCGTCATCTTTCTGATCTTGTCTGGAATTGCCACCGGGCTCTCCTGGCTTTGTTACTATCGCGCGCTTCAGCTGGGACCGGCGTCGCGGGTAGCTCCTGTCGATAAACTCAGTGTTCCATTGGTCATGTTGCTGGCTTTCCTGCTTTTGAAAGAAACCGTCAGTACGCAGGCTTTGATGGGCGGAGTGCTCATTGTTGCTGGAACGCTCATTGTTGCAATGAGTTAGAGGAGAGTGGCGAGCGGCTTGCAGTTTCATCAGGTGCTTGAAACCACTTCGTGTAGGCATCTTATTGATTGGAGTACTGGCGGTTCTGGCGGTTGCGATCCTTGTTCGCAATTTCCTCCTATTGGGGTTCGTCGGTCTTCTGTTCTCGGTACTCCTGAGCTATCCTGTGGGTCTTCTCTCTCGCTGGATGTCGCGAGGACTGGCGACGCTCATTGTCGTGATTTTAACTTTAGCGGCGACGGCGCGATTTTCTGCCGTCCTTGCTCCCAAGATCTCAGAGCAATTTCAGTCGGCGCTAAAATCCCTTCCAGCAGCGGTCAATCAGGTGGAGGGTTGGTTCCTTCATATTCAGAACACTAGTCCCGTAGCGCAGCTTTCTCAGGGTTCAAACGTTGCTGAACGCCTGGGCGATCGAGTCTCTCAATTTATCGACACCGCAGCTCAAGCCGCTATTCCAGCAGCAAAAAGCCTCGTGGAACTGCTCTCAGTGATGGTGTTTGTCTTTGTGATGGCGGCATTTCTGGTCTACCAGCCAGAGTCTTATCGCAGAGGTCTGAAAAGGTTTGTCCCTAGGCATTATGAGCATATTTTCGACGAGACTTTTGATCGCCTGGGAATAGGTCTGCGCCATTGGCTCGGTGGAATCTTCATGGCCATGATTCTAATGGGTGGCTTTTGCGCGGCCGGGCTTGCCATTGCCGGAATCAATGATTGGCTGCTTTTGGGGTCCTTAACTTTTCTGGGAACTTTTGTGCCGTACTTGGGCGCAATCTCCAGCGCGATCCCGGGACTTCTGGTCGCGCTCTCTCAGTCACCTCGGCACTTTCTTTATGCATGCATTGTGTATCTTGGAGTGCACTTGATTGAGGGATATATTGTGCAGCCCTTTATCATGAAGCGCGCCGTCGAGCTGAAGCCTGTTGTCCTACTGATGGGGCAGGCGATTTTGACGGCGCTGTTCGGCGTACTGGGAGCGATCGTTGCGGCGCCTTTGCTGGTTTGTATTCAGATCACTTTGGAATACCTCTACGTGGAGCGGCATCTTGAAAAAGGCACGCAGCAGAAATCTGCGCTGCATAAAGCCGCTTAAGATGGCTTTCGGGGTACAGGCCCTGCAGTGCTCCTGAGCCAGAGAAAAAACAAATGAAAAAGCTGAGCCCCGAACAGGAAAGGGAAACGCAAGAGCGGATGGTTGCTCCTGCCCACATCGTTCACGAAGTGATTGTGCGCGAAGGAGATGAGGAGCTTGAGAGGTCTCCCGTTGGGCTTGCATGGTCAGGATTTGCCGCAGGCTTTTCGATCGGGCTCTCACTCATGACCGAGGGCTTTATTCACCTTTCACTCCCCGAGTCCTCCTGGAAGCACTTGGTGGTAGCGTTGGGATATCCGATTGGCTTCATTGCCTTGATCATTGCACGACAACAGCTCTTCACGGAAAATACCCTGCGTGCCGTGGTTCCAGCTCTGGCAAACCCGAGCCGAAGCTCATGGATAAAAGTCGCGAGGCTTTGGGTCGTGGTGCTTGCAAGCAACCTTGTGGGAGCCTGGCTGTTCTCCTATCTGGTTGCCAGAACACCGGTCTTCGACCCTGACGTTCATGAATCGTTTAAAACGCTCGGGACGGAAGCAATGAAAGGGGAGTTTGGAACGATTTTCGTGAAGGCGGTGTTTGCTGGATGGATCATCGCTTTGATGTCCTGGATGGTCAGTAGTGCCGTCCATAGCAAACTTGCGGTTATTTTCCTGATGACCTATCTGATTGGCGTGTGCCGCCTTAAGCACGTCATCGCTGGCTCGGTGGATACGCTTTATCTTGTCTGGGCCGGGGGCGCCACTTACGGCGAATATCTCATGAGATTCTTTCTGCCGACGCTTTTAGGCAACGTGCTGGGCGGCGTGCTTCTCGTCTCCATTGTGAATCATGCTCAAGCCACGGCAGGGGATAGTAAGCAGAAATAAACGATGATAAAAAATGATTAATGAGTCAACCCGCGAGTTTCATTACTCTGAAATCTATCGGGAGGATGACGGTAAAGGTAGTTCCTTCCTTCGTCGAACTCTCGACCCGAACCAGGCCATGATGTGCCTCAGCGACTCCTTTGACGAGATTCAGCCCTAAGCCCCAGCCCTTGCTTTTTCCTTTCGCGGTCTTTGATCTCAGAAACGAGTCAAAGAGGTGAGACTGATCTTCCGGGGATATGGGATTGCCGAAATTATGGACCTGAAGCATGACCTGGCTGTCCAGTCGGAGGAGTCTGATGGTGATGGGGCGGGTGGTATCCCCGTATTTGGCGGCGTTTGATCCCAGGTTCTCGATCGCGCGCCGAAGTTCGGCGTAAGACCAGTACCCGATGAGCTTTGGGGGGACTTCGAAACGGAAAGTGACACCATAGGTTACGGTGAGCTCCTCGCAGACATCACGGACAATCTGACTGATGTCACATTCGCTGGGAGCAATGGCCAGAGACTGGCCAGCGTTGATTCGACTGACATCCAGCAGATCCTGAATCATTCGATCCGTGCGGTTCAGGAAATCGACGCTTTTTGCGCACAAAAGGGTGACACGATCCGGATCGTTTGCGCTTCGGAGCGCAAGCTGGGTGCTTGTTTTGGCCGCCGTAAGCGGCTGGCGCAAATCATGAGTGAGGGCAAAGACAAATCTTTCGCGGACGGTACGCTCGTCTTGAAGCTGTTGAAGTGCGCGAATCAGATTTTCTTCAGCTTCCTTTCGTTTGGATATGTCCAGGACTACGGCGATATTCATTTTCGGCGCGCCATCACCGCTGCGGATGATGGAAACACTGAGCTCGACCCATAGGATGGACCCATCTTTGCGAATATATCGCTTTTCGTGGCGAACTTCGCCCGTGTCGCCATGGAGCAATTGAAAGGCGCTTTGGATATCCAGCTCCCGGTCTTCGGGATGGGTGACGTCGTTGGTACTCATTTGAAGAAGTTCGTCAGGCGTGTAACCGAGCATGGCGCAGTATTTCGGATTGACGCGAACGAATCGTCTGGAGATCGGGTCAACTTCTGCCATGCCGACAGGCGCGTTTTCAAAAATAGCTCGAAACCGCACTTCACTTCTTTCCAAAGCCTCTTTGGCACGCAGGAGATTTTCTTGCGCCACTTTATCAGGCGTCACATCCTGCATGGCCCCGACCATTCTGATTGCTTTGCCAGTTTCGTCTCTTACGATGAAGCCGCGATCAACAATAAATCGATAATGGCCGTCCCTAGCTTTGAACCGGTACTCTTCCTTCCATCGGGACGAGCCTGTTTCGACTGCCTGGTGAATCGAGGTTTTGGCTTTATCTAGATCATCTGGATGAAGATGCTCGACCCACCAATCCAGAGTGGTCTCCCGCAAATCTTTTGGATAACCAAATTGCAGCGAAAGAGCTTCGTTCCAACGGATTCGGTTATGATCAATATCCCAATCCCAGAGCAAATCCTGGGTAGCGCTACTTGCAAGCCGAAAGAGCTCTTCACTCATCCTGAGTTTTCGCTCGGATTCTATCCTGTCTGTAATCTCAAGTGCGACTCCGGCAACATGCGAAATGCTACCGCTTTGATCCAGGGAGATTTGTCCCTGCGCGGAGACCCAATGAATCGAGCCATCCGGCCATACAATTCGATGAACGACATCAAAAGGGTTTTTCCGCTCAAAGGCAGATTGTATTGCCTTTTTTAAAGGAGGAAGATCCTCGGGATGAACGCGTTTGTAGAAATCTTCGACTTTGCCGGTAAATTCTCCGGGGCCATAGCCCCAAAGCTCTAGCATCCGGTCGGACCAGACAAGCTCGCCAGTGCCCATGTCCTGATCGAAGACACCGATTTTTCCAAATTGCAAAGCAAGTCTCAATCGTTCTTCGGTTCGTTTCAGAGCGGTAGCGGCTCGTGTAGCGTTCTCAACCATTGTTCTCGAATATTGTTCCGCAGCTGATGTGGTTCCGGTGTCAAGAAACTCCAGGATGATGTCTATTTCATGGATTTGAAGTTCAATTTCTTGCTCCAGAGTCTCAAAAATGATTTTCCGCAAAATCCTGTACTCTTGTAAAACTTGAGTTATGTCGTAGCCGCCCAAGGATGCTCGCTGTAGGGCATGCGTTTGGGCGTTACTCAACACGGATCCTCTATGAACTGACTTTTGATCAAGCGATTCGGCCAGCCCATCGAGCATAAAGGGGATTGTGTCAATCAAGAGAGGATCCGCTTTGTCCTTTGCAGCGGGGAGTTCATTTTTGACTTCAACTTTCCATCTTTCAATAAGAACCGCCTTGAACTGCCGAAGGCAATTTGCGGCATTGAGGCAGCGCTCAGAATGCGGAGAGGGTGGCTCGCTCGTCATGAGTAAGTGTAACGCTGCATGATTAAGACCGCGCGCAAAGCGCAAGCCGCAGACTAAATTTCAAAATGTCGCTCGGAAGGCGAAACGACTTTGACTTGCTTGCTTTTGCTGAGAGCTTGGACGTTCGAAGCCAATGAGGTAAGAAAGGGAACAAGGGAAATGAAATGCTGAACTCAAAAACACCAAGACTTCCGACTTACTTTATCTCTCATGGCGGTGGTCCCTGGCCTTATATGAAGGATGACTTTGGGCGAGCTTTTGGGAAGCTTGCGGCATCGCTTCAGAATATGCCTCGGCAGATTGGCGTGACGCCGCGGGCGGTGCTGGCTATTTCCGGGCATTGGGAAGAGCGTGACTTTGCAGTCATGGCAAACCCAAGGCCTCCGATGGTTTATGATTACTCCGGTTTTCCTGAGCACACTTATCATGTGAAGTATCAGGCGCCGGGAGATCCGCAGCTTGCCGAGCGCGTACATACGCTGATTCAAAGCGCAGGGTTTGCGTCCCATCTGGATCATGAGCGTGGCTTTGATCACGGAACCTTTGCGCCGCTTGTGGTGGTTTATCCGGAGGCCAATGTTCCGATTCTCCAACTTTCGATCCGGGCCGATTACGATCCCAAGGCTCATCTGGAGCTTGGAAAAGCACTTACACCCTTACGTGACGAGGGCGTGCTGATCTTAGGCAGCGGACTGAGTTATCACAATCTCAGATTTTTTGATGAACGAGCCAGAGTTCCCTCAAAAGGTTTTGATGATTGG